>JBKJKU010000226.1:0-9316 GCA_046597355.1 Aquabacterium sp. | reverse complement strand
CTCAGGGCTGCGGCGTCGGGGAGTGCCGTGCTGTCGGCCGCATCGTCCAACGGCTTGTCCGCTGAAAGGGGTGACTGGTCGTGCGCTGAAGCGCTCTGGGTCTGCGCGGCCTCGCTGCCCGACAACTGGGCTGCCGCACGCGCCTCAGCCACCTTGGCATAGCGGCGCATCAGCACCTGGCGCATCGCGGCGTAGTCGTCGCCGCCGGTGATGCCCTCGATGTTGAAGCGCCGGTAATCGGCCGGCCGCATCGCGTGGTTTTCGTAGACCACGCAGCTGGCCTGCGTGGCCTCGCCGGCGGTGTGGCTGATGTCAAAGCATTCGATGCGCAGTGCGTCCAGGTCATCCACCGTCAGGTCCAGCGCTTCGACCAGCGCGCGGGTGCGCTCACGCTGGCTGCCTTCTTCGGCCAGCAGCCGGGCCAGCGCAATCTGCGCGCCCTTCTCAGCCATCTCCAGCCAGACCTTGCGCTGCTCGCGCGGCTGGTGCTGGGCGTTGAGCTTGGCACCTAGCTGCTCGCCCAGAGCGGCCAACAAATCGCCCGATACAGCATGGCTGAGCACCAGCAGGCCGGGGGGCGCCACACCCAGGTAGTGCTGCGCGATGAAGGCTTCGAGCACCTGCTGCTCAATCGACGCCAGCTCCGGCCGGTCATCGGCACCGGCCGCCGACAGCGCAGCCGCGTCCTCGACATGGGACGGAAAGTAGGCCCGGTCGCCCAAATGCCGGCCGCCACGCACCATCGCCAGGTTGACACACGCCCGCCCGCCCAGCACCCGTACCGCCAGGATGTCGACATCGCGGTCGCGCGACTGCAGACTGCTCTCGTCCATGCTCTGCTGGTGCAGCACCCGGGACAGCGCGCTGATCTGGTTGCGCACCTCGGCGGCGCGCTCAAACTCCAGCGCGTCGGAAAACGCCATCATCTGGCCCTGCAGCGTGGCCAGCACCTCGTCGGTGGCGCCCAGCAAGAAGCGCTCGGCGTGGGACACGTCCAACCGGTAGTCCTGGGCCGAGATCAGGCCCACACACGGGCCCGAGCAGCGGCGGATCTGGTACAGCAGGCAGGGCCGCGAGCGGTTGGCGTAGACCGTGTCCTCGCAGGTGCGCAGGCGAAACGCCTTTTGCAGCAGCAGGATCGTCTCTTTGACGGCCCAGGCGCCAGGGTAGGGGCCGAAATAAGTGTGCTTCCGGTCGATCGCGCCGCGGTAATACGCAATGCGCGGAAACGGATGGCGCTGCAGCTTGAGGTAGGGGTAGCTCTTGTCGTCCCGGAACAGGATGTTGAACTTTGGCGCCAGCGTCTTGATCAGGTTGTTTTCCAGCAGCAGCGCCTCGGCCTCGGTGCGCACCACGGTGGTTTCCATGCGCGCGATGCGGCCCACCATGTGGCCGATGCGGCTGGCGCCGTGGTCTTTCTGGAAGTAGCTGGCGACGCGCTTTTTCAGGCTGCGCGCCTTGCCGACATACAGCACACCGCCTTGCGCGTCGAAGTATCGGTACACGCCCGGCAGCGCCGGCAGTGCAGCCACCTCGACCAGCAGGCGCTCGCGCACCGCCTCGACGTTGGCGGCGGCAGGGGCTTGGGCATCGGTGTCGGCTTGCAGCGCAGCTGCTGCCGACGGTGATGCCGGCATTGCTGCTGGCAACGGCAGGGTCGGGGCGGAGTCGGAGGGGTCAGTGGGCACGGGCTTCGGGCGTCCAGGGTGTCAACGGCGGCAGGCGATTCTGCCGCCAGCCCGGGCAGGCAGGCTTTGGCCGGGCCGGCATCCAATAATCACGCCATGGTCTGGGACATCTTCTGCCGCGTGATCGACAACTTTGGCGACATCGGCGTGTGCTGGCGCCTGGCCGCCGCGCTGGGCCGGCGCGGCCTGACCGTGCGCCTGTGGGCCGACGACAGCAGCGCGCTGGCCTGGATGGCGCCGGGCGGCGCGCCCGGTGTACAGCTGCTGGCCTGGACCGACAACCCACCCGATCTGGTGCCCGGCGGCGTGGTGATCGAGGCCTTTGGCTGCGCGCTACCCGACCGCTTTGTGGCCCGGATGGCCGCCGCCCAGCCCCGGCCGGTCTGGATCAACCTGGAGTACCTGAGCGCCGAGCCTTACGTCGAACGCTCGCACGGCTTGGCCTCACCGCAGTTCAGCGGGCCGGGTGTCGGGCTGGTCAAGTGGTTTTTTTACCCTGGCTTCACGGCGGCCACCGGTGGCTTGTTGCAATGCGGCGCAGCGTCGTCCGGGGCGGCCGCACAGCACGAGGCCGTATCGGCGGCAGCCGCACGCGACTGGGTGGCCGAGCAGGGTTGGGCGGCTGCGCCCGGCGAGCAGGCCGTCACCGTGTTCTGCTACGGCAACCCAGCCTTGCCAGCCCTGCTGCACGCGCTGGCGACACAACCCACGCTGTTGCGCCTGCCGCCCGGCCCGGCCCGGGCGCAGCTGCGCAATCTGCAACTGACCGGGGCACTGCCGCCCGGGCTGCGGCTGGTGGACCTGCCCTACCTGCCCCAGCCCGACTTCGACCGCCTGCTGGCCGCAGCGGACCTGAACCTGGTGCGCGGCGAGGATTCGTTTGTGCGGGCCCAGTGCGCCGCCAGCGCGCCCTTCGTCTGGCAGATCTACCCCCAGCACGATGGCGCACACGGCGCCAAGCTGGCGGCCTTCCTGGATTTGTACCTGGCGGGCCAGCCCGCCGATCTGGCTGACCCGGTGCGGGGCGTCTTCCGGGCCTTCAATGGCCTGGCCCGCCTGCCAGCGCTGCTGCCCAACCGGCCCAGCTGGCAGTCGGCCCACAGCCAGTGGCGCCACGCGTTGCAGTCGCGAACCGACTTGTGCAGCCAGCTGGTGCAATTTGTGCGCGACAAGCAGCCTTGATGCCACCTGCCAGTGGGTTTGCCTTGGCGCCGGGCAGGCCGCAGCCCGCCTACAGCCAGCGGCCACCGGACCATTCGCTGACAGGCTCGACCCGGCAGCCGAGCCGGCGCCCCAGGCCACGGGCTGCTGCACGCATCACCCGGAAGTGGTTCCACTCGAACACTGGCCGCAGCAGCACCAACAGCAGGCGCATCCACCGGCGCTCCAGCCACACCTCCCAGCGGTAGGTCAGGTGGACCCCTCCGCCCTCGGCCGGGTCCAGCAACCAGGTGGCCAGCCCTTGCAGATCACCCAGCACCTGGCTGTCCAGCCGCTGCGGCCGCTCGACCTCAAGCACCTCGATTCGCAGGCGCACGGCAAACGGCAGCGCGCTGTGCCAACGCAGGTCGGCCACGTCACCCACCGGACTGGACACCGCCCGTCGGGCGCGGCGCACACCCGGCCACCAGGTCGGCCAGGTGCCGGTATCGGCCAACAGCTGCCACACGGCGGCGGGCGATTCGTCCAACCGCCAGCGGCTGATCAGGATGACGCGGTGGGGCATGGGTCAGGGTCGGCTGACACGCGGGCCATGCGCCGCGCTCAACCTGCTTACGTCGGGCCACTGCGGGCGGATGCGGCCGTGGCATCAGGCCCGGATCGACCGCAGGCAGGCTGAACGTGACGTCGTCGGGCCAGGTGCGGTCTTCGCGGCGGACCGGGCCTCAGTTGCGGTGCGCCGGTGCGCTGCGCCGTGCAGCATCGGCCAAATGCCTGCCCCGTGCTGCAAGCACATCGGGGGTGGCGTGCGGTGTCAGGCTGAGGCGTGCGGTGGGGGCCGCACGGCTTCGGCGGCGTCGATCGATATTTTCATCAAGGCCAAGGCACGCCGAATGTGCGACTTGACCGTACCCAGCGGCAAACCGGTCTGCAAGACGATTTCGGCTTGTGAATAGCCGCGCTGGAAGGCCAGCGCCACCAGCTGGCGGCGCAGCGGGTCCAGCGCCGCCAGTGCCAGGTCCACCAGCGCTGCCGACTGCGCAGCGCGGACGCGCTGTGCCGGATCGTCGTGGCTGCTGCCGGACTGCACGGCGTGATCGCTGTCCAGTTCGACGGCCATGCGCAGCGGGTTGCGGCCCATGGCCCGCAACGCGTCCAGCGCGCGGGACCGGGCAATCTGGCGCACCCAGGCCAGCACGCAGCCGCGCGCGGGATCAAAGCGCGGTGCCTGGCGCCAGACCTGCCAGAACACGTCCTCGACCACCTCCTCGGCACAGCCGGGGTCGCGGGTAATGCGCAGCGCTTGCGCAAACACGCGGCTGGCCAGGCTGCGGTAGAGCGCACCAAAGGCGGCTTCGTCCTGCCGGACGATGCGGTGCACCAGGGTGGCAAGCATCGCGTCGTCAACTGTGGCGCCGGGGCCGGCCGGTGCGACGCCGCTGGCGCCGTCCGGCGCCGTTTCAAACCCTTCGTCGTCACTGGCCTCGCTGTCTGGCACCCGGTCGTCGGATTTGTCCACGGGGGTCAGCAAATCGTCGTCAGCATCGCCGGGATCAAATGCGCCGGGCAACATCGTCAAGCTCCGACGCACTGACGCGTGGCTTGCAGCGGCAGCGCAATCCAGTCCAGCGGCAGCGCAGCCCAGTTCAGCGGCGGCGCAACCCTGCCCAGCGGCGGCGTCGCGTGTGGCGTGCGATGCACCCCAGCGCGCTGCGGCACCGGCACGGCAGGTGCCCTTGCTGACAAGGCGGCGCGCATCGTCAACGCGGGTCGGTGCTGATCACGTCGAGGTCCAGGTCACCATGCACCGCCAACAGCACGCCGTGCTCGCTGCTGGCCTCGTGGTGCAGCCCGCCGGCCCGCGCGAGCTGGAAATCGCCACCCAACAGCAACAGGTCATCCAGGTACATCTCGCCCGACAACAACATGCACTCTTCGGCAAGGCCGTGGCGGTGGGCGGGTACTGCTGCACCCGGCGCCATGCGCACCAGGTACGCCGCCGCTGCACCCCGCGGCGGCGCCAGCAGCCGTCGGCTGATGCCGTCAGCCAGCGGCGCCCAGGCCATCTGGTCGGCGCGGGTGGTGCGGGTGGTGCGGGTGGTGCAGGTGGTGGAGCTGGCGCTTGTGGCGCGGCTGGCGTCCACGGCGCCGGCGCCACCCGGGTCAAGTGGGTACGGCCGCGCTTCACGCAGCATCAGGCGGGCACCGCCGACACTGCTGAGCATCACCCGGCTGTCGCCGGCATGGCGTTGCTGGTAGTCCAATGCGGCGCAGGGTACGCCACCGATCTGGGCAGCGCCGTCCATCACCAGCCAGGCGCTGTCAGCGCCCGCGTCGATCGGCAGCTCGACGCACGCACCCGCCGGCAGATCGATCAGGCGGATCCGGATGGGCTCGCCGGGCTGGGCGGCAGCAGCGTCGACGTCGTAGGCGACGCGCACGGCCACACCGTCGGGTCCGGGCTCGCGGGGCATGTCGGCCAAGCGCGCGGTGACGTGGTGGCCGGTCCGCTCAGCGCTGCGTGCCAAGCGGGGCGACAGGCGCTGCCAAACCTGGGCCAGGGCAGCCTCGCGCTGCAGGTGCGGCGATTCGCGCTCCCGAACGGGCGGGTGTTGAACCGGGGGAAGAAGGGGATTCACAACGCTGACTCCGACAACAATGCAGGATTGGATGCATTCCCGACAAATGTAATCAGGTAATCAGCGGCCGCCAAGCCCTTGCGCCGTCCCGAAGCCGGTTCTGACCGCGCCTGCAGATCGCGCACCTGACTGCGCTGGATCGCGCTAAAATCTTGGGCTTTGCTCCAATTCGGCATGTGCAGCCCGCTGTACAGCAGGTTCAGGCTCGGGGCCAGGCCAAGCGGGCGGACCAAGGCGCCAAGCCTCGGCACCCGGGCAGGGCAAGCAAAAAACAAGACACAAGCGAACCAGCACGCAGGCCACCACCGAGCCGCCACACCCGACAACGTACGGAAACCCCATGAAAACCGCTCAAGAAATCCGCGCCGGCAACGTCATCATGCAGGACAAGCAACCCTGGGTTGTGCTCAAGACCGAGTACTCCCGCGGCGGCCGCAATGCCGCCACCGTGCGCATGAAGCTCAAAAGCCTGCTGAACAACCAGGCCACGGAGCTGGTGTTCAAGGCCGACGACAAGATGGACCAGGTCATCCTCGACAAGAAGGACTGCACCTACACCTATTTCGCCGACCCGATGTACGTGTTCATGGACAGCGACTACAACCAGTTCGAGGTCGAGGCCGAGAACATGGGCGATGCGATCAACTACCTTGAAGACGCCATGCCGGTTGAAGTGGTGTTCTACGACGGCAAGGCCATCTCGGTCGAGCTGCCGACATCGCTGGTGCGCGAAGTGACCTGGACCGAGCCGGCCGTCAAAGGCGACACCTCGGGCAAGGTGCTCAAGCCGGCCAAGATTTCAACCGGCTTTGACATCCCGGTGCCAATTTTTGTGGCCCAAGGCGACAAGATCGAGATCGACACCCGCACCCACGAGTACCGCAAGCGCGTCTGAGCGCCAGTTGCCGCCGCGGCGGGCTGCAGACAAGGGCACCTCGGTGCCCTTTTTTACAGCCGCGACCCCGGTGATACCGTGCTGCCATGAGTTTTGATTTCGACGCTGCGGTCAGCGTGCCGCACCGCATGCAGCCTGGCCTGCGCCGCCTGGCGCCGGGTGCAGCACAGCTGACGCCCAGCGTGGTGCCGCAGCGCGGCTTGGCCCGGCATCTGCGTGAAAAACTGGCGGTGCTGGGCGCCTTTGCGGGCCAGGCGCTGCTGTGCACACCCGGCTTCGACCCCCGCCGCGCGCTGGACGCACTGGCCGCGCACGCGGCCAACGAGCATCCCGCAGCCTTCCAGGCAGACGGCAGGCACTGGCGGGCACCGTGGCTGGGCTGGGCGGTGGACGCCCAGGCCGAGCCGCAAGACCTGGGTGGCGGCTGGCCCGAGATCGGCCCGCTGCTGACGCAACTGCCAGCGGACTGGCGCCACGCCGCGCTGCTGAGCCTGGCCTTCGCCGAAGACTTTGCCATCCTCGACACCACCAGCGGCACCCTGCCCTGGATGGCGATAGCGTTGCCGTCGATGTGGGCGCCCGAGCACAAGATCGGCCTCGGTTTTGCCGAGGCCCATGCGCCAGTGGCCGACAACCGGCTGATCCTGGCCGCTGCACCGCAGCTCATCCGGCTGGTCACCGGCGCCAGCGTGGGCAACACGCCGACCCGCCACGCTGCGGCGCAGCCCGACCAAACACACAGCACCCACAGCACCCACAACGCCCACAGCACCGCCAGCACCGACCGCTGGGAACGGTTTGTCTGGACGCTCAGCGCCCATCCGCGCCTGCATGCACACCCGCAGCGGGTGGATGCAGCGCGCTGGCCCGCCGGCCTGGACGACGATGCGCTGGCCGCGCAGACCTGGTGGCGCACCGAGCGCCAGACCTTCATCCCGGTGCCGCCGGCCGCCGGGGCCGCGCCAGGCTCGGCGGCCGGCGCGCAGGCCGTGTTCACCATCCTGGTCAATGTGACGCCGCTCAGCAGGGCTTTCAGCGATCCGGCGCAAGCCGGCCAGGTGCATGACGCGCTGGCGTCGATGAGCGACGCCGTGCTGGACTACCGCGGGCTGACCGCCGTGCGCGCGCCGCTGCTGCGCTGGCTGGCCCGGCAGGCCCAGGCAAGACAAACGGCATCCGGCCATCCGCCCGGCAACCCACCATGAGCTGGGGGCCGTTGCGCCCGGCGCGCATCGACTTCAGCAACCCCCAGGCCCCGGCAGCCATCGACCACGGCGGCGCCGCCTACCCGGCAGGTGCCGCCGCACTGGCCCGTGCGCAACAGGTTTTCCTGGCGGGCAGCCAGCTGCCTGCGCGCTGGGCCGGGCGGCGCCGTTTTGTCGTGCTGGAGACCGGCTTCGGCCTGGGCCACAACTTTCTTGCCACCTGGGCTGCCTGGCAGCAAGACGCCAGGCGCTGCGACCGGCTGTGGTTTGTCGCCATCGACAAGCATCCGCCGCGGCAAGGCGATCTGGCCCGCGCCCATGCCGGGTCCGCGCTGCCCAGCCAGGCCGCCGCGCTGGTCGCTGCCTGGCCGCCGCTGACGCCCGACCTGCACCTGATCGACTTCGACGGCGGCCGGGTGCGCTTGCTGCTGGCGCTGGGCGACATAGCCACGGTGCTGCCCGAGCTGGTGGCCCAGGTCGATGCCTTTTACCTGGACGGTTTTGCGCCCGCCCTGAACCCGGCGATGTGGGACGCCTGGCGCCTGCGCCAACTGCCGCGCCTGGCCGCCGCCGACGCCACTGTGGCCGCCGGATGTGGACACACTGCGCTGCGCGACGGCTTGTCTGCGGCAGGCTTTGTCCTGGACGGCGTGGCCAGCCTGGCCCCTAGCCCGGTGTCCGGCCAGACGGGCGGCCCGACAAACTGCCCCACAAACGGCCAGACAAACGGCCAGACAAACGGCCAGACAAACATCCAGCCAATAGGCCAGACAAGCGTCCAAACAATCGGCCAGACCACCGGCCGCTTCGCCCCCCGCTTCCAGAGCCTGCCGCCCCCCGGACGGCAAGCCCGGCCCGACGTGCGCCGCGTGGCCGTGGTGGGTGCCGGCCTGGCCGGGGCTGCTGTGGCGTGGGCGCTGGCGGGCCGCGGGCTGGCGGTGCAGGTGTTTGACCGGCAAGCCGGCTGCGCGCGAGAAACCTCGGGCCATCCTGGCGGCTTGTTCCACGGCACGCTGCATGGTCACGACGGCACCCACGCCCGCTGGCTTCGCGCGGCAGCGCTGCACACCGAGCGGGTGCTGCGGCCGCTGGTGGCCCAAGGCCTGGACGGCGCAATCGACGGCCTGCTGCGGGGTGAGCAATCCACCGATGCCGAGGGCATGGACGCGCTGGTCCAGCAACTGGCGTTGCCGGCCGACTATGTGCAGGTGCGGCGCCATGCGCTGATCGGCGGCCGGCCGGCCTGGTTTTACCCCGGCGGCGGCTGGGTGGCGCCACCCGCGCTGTGTGCCCACTGGCTGGCGTCACCCGGCATCAGCACCCACTTTGGCATGGCGGTGGCACAGATCCGGCCGGCGGCTGGCACGGCTGGCGACCCCAGCCCCGCCGGCTGGCGCTTGCTGGATGCGGCCGGCCGCTGCCTGGCCGAGGTGGACGCTCTGCTGCTGTGCAATGCCAGCGAGGCGCAGCGCCTGGTGGCCGACCTGGCAGCGTCAAGCCCGGACACCGGCATCTCCAACTGGCCGGCCTGGCCGCTGCGCCGGGTGCGCGGCCAGACCACACTGCTGCCCGCCACCGACAACGACAACGACAACGACACCGACACCGACACCGACAACGACAACGACACCGACACCGACACCGACACCGACACCGACAACGACAACGACAACGACAACGACAACGACAACGACAACGACAACGACAACGACAACGACAACGACATCG
>JBKJKU010000170.1:0-13476 GCA_046597355.1 Aquabacterium sp. | reverse complement strand
CTTGTGCGGGTCGATGCTGGCGAAGCACATCATCATGTCTCTGTTCTCCTGGGCGGCTTGCGCAATCTCCTCGTTCGGGATGCGGCGGCGACCCAACTTCGACTCGCTGTCGACGGTGAACATCACCAGGCCGATCTTCATCTCGCGGTAGTGCGCGATGGTCTCTTCGATGGTCGGCCGCTTGCTGAAGCCAAAGTACTTGTCGGCGGCGCGGTCGTACTCCTCGCCGTAGTTGTCAAACGGGTTCCAGCACGACACCTCGGCGTGGGTGTGGATGTCGATCGCGATCAGGTCTTCGGTGTTCATAGAGCGCCCTTGATGGTTAATTATCAAAAGTAGTTGGCTGGCAAAAATAGCGGATCTTTGAATTTTCATCCCTGCAAGTCAACGAAAAATTCGGGTTTGCCCTAAGTTTAAAGTTCAGAAGCTGAATTAAATTTGCGGCAGTTCGCAAAGGCAATCCTGATGACCACCGTGTTTGAACCCCTCTCTGGCCTGTTGGCCACGCTGGATTTGCTGCAGATCGGACAAGCCGGCGCGGTGACGCATCTGCGCCTGAACCGTCCGGCCAAGCGCAACGCGATCAGCGACACGCTGATCCAACAAATCCACACCGCCTTCATCAACCTGCCCGAGGCCACCAAGGCGGTGGTGGTCAGCGGTGAGGGCGCGCATTTTTGTGCCGGGCTCGACCTGGCGGAGTTGGTCGAGCGTGACATCCACGGTGCGGTGCTGCATTCCCGCATGTGGCATGCGGCGTTTGATGCCATCCAGTTTGGCCGGGTGCCGGTGGTGGCCGTGCTGCACGGCGCGGTGGTGGGCGGCGGGCTGGAACTGGCCACGTCGTGCCATGTTCGGGTGGCCGAGGATTCGGCCTACTTTGGCCTGCCCGAGGGCCAGCGCGGCATCTTTGTCGGCGGGGGTGGGTCGGCCCGCATCCCCAGGCTGATCGGCGTGGCGCGCATGAGCGACCTGATGCTGACGGGCCGGGTGTTTGATGCCGACGAGGCCGAGCGCATGGGCCTGGTGCAGTACCGCGCCGCTGACGGTGCCGGCCTGGCCAAGGGCATCGCGCTGGCCCAGCGCATTGCCACCAACGCGCCGATGTCGAACTTTGCGGTGATGCATGCGCTGCCGCGGATTGCCGACCAAGCCCAGTCCGAAGGCCTGTTCACCGAGTCGCTGATGGCGGCGGTGGCCGAGAGCACGCCCGAGGCCCAGGTCCGGCTGCGCGCCTTCTTGGAAGGTCGGGCCGGCAAGGTGACCAAGTCATGAGCGCCGCGACCGGGGTTGGCGTCAGGTACCGCGACGCCAGCGTCGGCGGCTGTGTCGAGGCTTGGGTTGAAGACCGCGCTGATGGCAGCGTGATCATCCGCTCGACCGAAGCGCTGCGGGCCTATCCGGAGCGGCTGACCGATTGCCTGCTGCAGTGGGCAAAAGAGGCGCCAGACCGCAGTTTTGTCGCCCGACGTGTTCCGGGTATCGGTGCCAGCAGCGGGGGCGTCAGCAGCGGCGGGGAATGGCAACATGTCAGCTACGCCCAGATGCTGCAGCGGGTGCAGGCGGTGGCCCAGGTGCTGGTCGATCTGAATCTGTCGGTGGACCGGCCGGTCGCGATCCTGTCGGACAACGACATCGAATACCTGACGCTGGCCTTGGCCGCCATGTGGGCCGGTGTGCCCTATGTGCCGGTGTCGTCGGCCTACTCGCTGATCTCGCAGGACTTCGGCAAGTTGCGCCACATCCTGGGCACGGTCACACCCGGCCTGGTGTTTGCCAGTGGGGCGGCCTATGCCAAGGCGATAGCCGCCGTGGTGCCGGCCGACGTGACGGTGGTGTTGACCGAAGGCCTGGCCGCCGCCGCCACCGGTCTGCTGGCCGGCCGTGACGTGCGCGCTTTCGGCAGCCTGTTGTTGGCCCAGCCGGGAGCCACGCTGGCGGCGGCCAACGCGGCGATCGGCCCCGACACCATCGCCAAGTTCTTGTTCACCTCGGGCTCGACCAAAGCGCCCAAGGGGGTGATCAACACCCACCGCATGCTGTGTGCCAACCAGCAGATGCTGCGCCAGTGCATGGGCTTTCTGGCCGAGGAGCCGCCGGTGCTGGTGGATTGGCTGCCCTGGAATCACACCTTCGGCGGCAACCACAACCTCGGCATCACGCTCTACAACGGCGGCACGCTCTACATCGATGAGGGCAAGCCCACGCCCAAGGGCATTGCCCAGACGCTGCAGAACCTGCGCGAGGTCTCGCCGACGATCTACTTCAACGTGCCCAAGGGCTTTGAGGAGATTGCGTTCGCGATGGACGCCGACACGGTGCTGCGCGACAGCCTGTTCAAACGCTGCAAGGCCTTCATGTTTGCCGGCGCGGGCCTGAGCCAGCCGGTCTGGGACAAGCTCGACGCCCACGGTGAGGCCGCCACCGGCGAGCGGGTGCGCATCATCACCGGCCTGGGGATGACCGAGACTGCGCCGGCCTGCACCTTTGCGGTGGGCACCAACACACGCTCAGGTTGGGTCGGGCTGCCGCTGCCGGGTGTCGAAGTGAAGTTGGTGAAGGACGCCACCACCGGCGACAAGGCCGAGATCCGCTTCCGGGGCCCCAACGTGATGCCCGGCTACTGGCGCTCGCCAGCGCAAACCGCGGACGCGTTCGATGACGAAGGGTTCTACCGCACCGGCGACGCCGGGCGCTGGGTTGACCCGGCCGAGCCCAACCTGGGATTGTTCTTCGACGGCCGCACCGCCGAGGACTTCAAGCTCTCGACCGGCACCTTTGTCAGCGTCGGCCCGTTGCGCGTTCGCATCACGGTGGCGGGCGATCCCTGCGTGCAGGACGCGGTGATCACGGGACTGAACCGCGACGATGTGGGTGCGCTGATCTTTCCCCGGCCCGACGAGTGCCGCAAGCTGGCCGGCCTGGGCGACGAGGTGCCGCTGCCCGAGGTGTTGCACCATCCGGCCGTTCGGGCGTTTTTCCAGGCCCTGGCCGACACACTCTGGCGCCAGGCCACGGGCAGCGCCAGCCGGGTGGCACGCCTGCATGTGCTGGCCGAGCCGCCGTCCATCGACCTGGGCGAGATCACCGACAAGGGCTCGATCAACCAGGGCGCGGTGCTCACGCACCGGGCTGCGTTGGTCGAAGCGCTGTACCAAGGCCGCACCGCCGATCCGTTTTTGATCCTGCCCAACCGCGATTGACACCAGCCATGGGCAAAGTCCACATCCACCGCGTTGACGTGCACTTCGGTGACTGCGACCCCGCGGGCATCGTCTTCTTTCCCAACTTCTCGCGCTGGATGGACCAGGCCTCGCTGGCGTTTTTCATGGCCTGCGGCGTGCCGCCCTGGCGGGAGTTGGTCAAGACGCGCGGCATCGTCGGCACCCCTTTGCTGGAAATCCACACCCAGTTCCTCAAAGCCGTGACCTATGGCGAGTCGATTGAGGTGCACACCTGCATCGAGCACTGGGCGGCCAAGACCTTCCGCCACCGCCACCAGGTGTTCCGGGGCGACGAGTTGATGTGCGAAGGCACCGAGGTGCGGGCCTTCGTCATGCGCGACCCTGCCCACCCTGACCGCATCAAGGCCATACCCATCCCCGAAGACATCAAGGCCTTGTGCCTGTGACATGCCACGTTCCTCAGCCCCGCTCCCGGAGACACAACCATGACCCTCATCAAGACCCTGTTGGCCTCGGCCGCCGCCCTTGCCGCGCTGGCGGCCGCCACCCCCGCGCTGGCCGACATCACCGTGGGCATCACGCTGCCGCTGACCGGACCGGCCTCGGGTCTGGGCATCCCGATGCAGAACTACTTCAAGCTCTGGCCCACCAGCATTGCCGGCGAGAAGCTCAACCTCATCATCCTGGACGACGCCACTGACCCGACCAAGGGCGTGCAGAACGCGCGCAAGTTTGTCACCGAGGACAAGGTCGACATCATCATCGGCTCGGCGGCCACGCCGGTGGCGATTCCAATTGCCGATGTCGCAGCCGAATCCGGCACGGTGCAACTCGCCGCCTCGCCCATCGGCCTGCCGCCCGGCAAGGACGCCTGGAGCTTTCGCCTGCCGCAGGGCAATGACGTGATGGCCCATGCGATGGTCGAGTTGATGAAGAAGCAGGGCATCAAGACCATCGGCTTCCTGGGTTACACCGATGCCTACGGCGAGCAGTGGCTCAAGGCGATCACGGCCGAGGGCGAGAAGGCCGGCATCAAGGTCATCAGCACCGAGCGCTTTGCGCGCAGCGACACCGGCGTCACCGCGCAGGCGCTCAAGCTGGTGGCCGCCAACCCCGACGCCATGCTGGTGGTGGCCTCGGGGTCGGGCGCGGCCATGCCGCAAAAAGCCCTGGTCGAGCGCGGCTACAAGGGCAAGGTGTTCCAGACCCATGCCGCAGCGTCGAAGGACCTGATGCGCATCGGTGGCAAGGATGTCGAGGGCACGTTTGTGGTCTCCGGCCCGGCGGTGGTGGGTGACTTGCTGCCCGACAACCACCCCAGCAAGAAGCTGGCCGTGGACTTTGTCGCCAAGTACGAGAAAGCCTATGGCACGGGCACACGCAACCAGTTTGCCGGCCATGCCTACGACGCGCTGATCGTGCTGGAAAAGGTGGTGCCTGTGGCGCTGAAGAAAGCCAAGCCTGGCACCAAAGAGTTTCGCGCCGCACTCAAGGACGCGATCGAGAACATGGGCCGCACCGTGTTCTCGCATGGCGTGATGAACTGGACCGCCGCCGACCACTGGGGCTACACCATGGAAACCGGTGTGATGCTGGTCGTCAAGAACGGCGACTGGGCGCTGGCCAACTGATGCCGGCCTGTCCGGGCGCACAGCCGTCCGGACGTCCGGGTTTGCCCTAGGTGCCTTGGTCCGGATCAAGGGCCGGGCGCTTTGTATGATCTACCGACCGGTCGGTCGATTAATCGGTCGATCGGGTAATTTGTCGTGCCATCACCTGGCGGGTTTGCCAGCGCAAGGCAGGGCGCGTCCGCCTCACCGGTGTTGGGACTCCCATGGATTTTTCGATTGCAAGCATCCTCGCGCTCGACGGCGCGACCAATGGCGCGGTTTACGCGTTGCTGGCACTGGCCACGGTGCTGGTGTTTGCCGTCACCCGCATCATCTTTATCCCGCAGGGTGAATTTGTTGCCTTCGGTGCGCTGACGCTGGCGCTGTTCCAGATGGGCAAGGTGCCGGGCACGGTCTGGTTTTTGCTGATCCTGGCGGGGTCAGCGGCGATTGCCGATCTCATCGATGGCCTCAAGCACCACCAGTCAGCGCAGCGCATTGGCAAACGCCTGCTGCGCACGCTGGCCTACCCGGTGCTGATCTCGGCAGTGGCGGTCTGGGCGGCGCCGCGCAACTTTCCGATGCCGGTGCAGGCGGCGCTCACGCTGGCCCTGGTCACGCCGTTTGGCGGCCTGATCTACCGGCTGGCCTATGAGTCGCTGGCCGATGCCACCTCGCTGGTGCTGTTGATCGTGTCCATCGGCGTGCACTTTGCGCTGACCGGGCTGGGGCTGTTTTTCTTCGGTGCCGAGGGCTTCCGCAACCCGAGCTTCTGGGATGTGCGCTTTGCCACCGGGCCGTTGCAGATCTCGGGTCAGACGATTTTCATCTTTGCGGCCTCGCTGGCGCTGATCGTCGCCTTGTGGCTGTTTTTCGAGCGCTCGCTCTACGGCAAAGCCTTGCGCGCCACCGCGATCAACCGGCTCGGCGCCCGGCTGATGGGTATTTCCAGCAACGGCGCCGGCCGCACCACGCTGACCGTGGCGGCTTTCATCGGCGCGCTGTCGGGCCTGCTGATCGGGCCCACCACCACGATCTTTTACGACTCGGGCTTCTTGATCGGCTTGAAGGGCTTTGTGGCGGCGGTATTTGCCGGCTTGTCGAGCTACCCGCTGGCGCTGCTGGGTGCGATGCTGGTGGGCCTGCTGGAGAGCTTTGGCTCGTTCTGGGCCAGCGCGTTCAAGGAGGTGATCGTGTTCGGCTCGATCATCCCGGTGCTGCTGTGGCGGTCGCTGCGCGACCCGCACCACGAGGAGCACTGAGATGCGATGGCAAAAGTATGGTTTCCCGGTGTTTGTGCTGCTGATGCTGGCGCTGCCGGCATTGCCGATCCCTGATTTCTGGATCACCCAGCTCAACTACATCGGCCTGTACGCGATCGTCTCGCTGGGCCTGGTGCTGCTGACCGGCGTGGCGGGTTTGACGTCCTTCGGTCAGGCCGCGTTTGTCGGTGTCGGCGCCTATACCGCAGCATTCCTGGCGATCAAGCTGGGCCTGTCGCCCTGGCTCACCCTGTTCATCGGTATCGGCTTGAGTGTGGCGGTGGCGCTGGTGCTGGGCGCGATCACGCTGCGCATGTCGGGCCATTACCTGCCGCTGGCCACCATCGCCTGGGGCCTGACGATCTACTACACCATCTCCAACATGGAGTTTTTGGGCAAGTACGACGGCCTGCTGGGCGTGCCGCCGATCACGCTGTTCGGCAGCAGCCTGGGTTCAGGGCGCGGCATCTATGTGTTGATCTGGATCTTTGCGCTGGCCTCGGCGCTGGCGGTGACGCGATTGCTCGACTCGCGCCCCGGCCGCGCCATCCGCGCGCTGAAAAACGGCACGACGATGGCTGAGGCGATGGGCATCTCGACCTTCCGCTACAAGGTGATCGCGTTTGTACTGGCGGCCGTGCTGGCGTCGATCTCGGGCTGGCTGTTTGCGCACTTCCAGCGCACCGTCAACCCTTCGCCGTTCGGTCTGAACAAGGGCATCGAGTACCTGTTCATGGCGGTGCTGGGCGGCGTCGGCCATGTCTGGGGCGCGTTTTTAGGTGCGGGCGTGCTCAAGATCGTCGAGGATCAGTTGCAGACCCTGCTGCCCAAGCTGATCGGTACCAGCGGCAACTTCGAGATCATTGTTTTTGGCCTGGTGCTGATCGCGGTGCTGAAGTACGCACCCGACGGAATCTGGACCTTTGTCGGCAAATGGCTGCCGGCGCCCCAGCGCGTTCGGGATTGGGGCAACGCCGCCCGGCTGCCGCTGCGCGACAAGCCGGCGGCTGGCGAGTTGGTGCTGGATGTGGACGCGGTGCGCAAGGAGTTTGGCGGGCTGGTGGCGGTCAACGACATCTCGTTCCAGATCCGTGCCGGTGACATCGTCGGCCTGATCGGGCCCAACGGCGCCGGCAAGTCCACCACGTTCAACCTGATCACCGGCGTGTTGTCGCTGACCAGCGGCAAAGTCAACTTCCGGGGCCAGTCAGTGGCTGGCCTGCCGTCCCGGTTGATCGCCCGGCGCGGCATGTCGCGCACCTTCCAGCATGTCAAGATGATCCCCGAGATGACCGTGCTGGAAAACGTCGCGCTGGGCGGTTATTTGCGCACCACATCGGGCACGCTCAAGGCCATTCTGCGGCTGGACCGGGCCGAGGAACGCAGCCTGTTTGCCGAGGCCGAGGCCCAGCTGCAGCGCATCGGCATGGCCGGCCAAATGCACGAGCTGGCCGGCAACCTGGCGCTGGGACCACAACGCCTGATGGAGATTGCCCGCGCGCTGTGCACCGACCCGGCCCTGCTGCTGCTCGACGAGCCCGCTGCCGGCCTGCGCCACAAGGAGAAACAGGCGCTGGCCGATGTGCTGCGCCAACTCAAGCGTGAAGGCCTGTCCATCCTGCTGGTTGAGCACGACATGGATTTTGTGATGGGCCTGACCGACCGCATCGTGGTGATGGAATTTGGCACCCGGCTGATTGAAGGCACGCCCGACGAGGTGCAGGCCAGCCCGGTGGTACGCGCTGCCTACCTTGGCACGGAGCATTGACATGACCCCCCAAAGCGACCTGCTCACCGTCAAGGACCTGCACGCCGGCTACGGCCGCGCCGAGGTGCTGACCGGACTTGACTTCACATTGGCCCGCGGTCAGGTGGTGACCGTGATCGGCCCCAACGGCGCCGGCAAGAGCACCACCTTGAACGCGCTGATGGCGGTGTTGCCGTCCCAGGGCCAGGTGGTGTTTGACGGCGTCGACCTGGCCGACGTCACGCTGGAAGAACGCGTGATGCTGGGCATGGCCCTGGTGCCTGAGAAGCGCGAGTTGTTTGGCTCCATGCCGGTGGAGGACAACCTGATCTTGGGCGGTTACCGGGCGATGAAGCAGCGGGTGCCCCATTGGCGCAACGAGATCGAGCGTGTCTACGCCCTGTTTCCGCGCTTGAAAGAGCGGCGTTTACAATTGGCCGGCACGCTGTCGGGCGGTGAGCGCCAGATGCTGGCGGTGGGCCGGGCGCTGATGTCAGGCCCGAAACTGCTGATGCTCGACGAGCCCAGCCTGGGCCTGGCGCCGCTGATCGTGCGCGAGATCTTCCGCATCATCGTGCAACTGCGCGAGCAGGGCGTGTCGATCCTGCTGATCGAGCAGAACGCCCGCGCCGCGCTGGAGGTGGCCGACCACGGCTACGTGCTGGAGACCGGCGCGATAGCGTTGCACGGTCCGGCGTCCGACCTGGCCGGTGACCCGCGGGTGATCGAGACCTACCTCGGCGCGGCGCGCAAGGCGTCCTGACCCGGCGCCCACCCCGTGACGACCTTGTACTTTGTCTCGGCTCCGCTGGCCCAAAGGCCGGGAGGGATGAACCGGTTGCCCGTCGCAACCCAGACCTGGGCGGCCTGGCATGGCGCGTGACCGCACGCCGCTGCCGGCACTGCCCGATGACCGCGGCGCGGCCCAGGCGCCGGCCACACTGTCGCTGGGCCCCTTGAGCGACGTGCTGGGCTACCACATCGCGCAAGCTGCGGTCACCACCGTCGACCTGTTCGAGCGTCATGTCGGTCAGCCCTTCGGCCTGCGCAAGGTCGAGTATTCGCTGCTGCTGCTGGTCCTGGCCAACGGTCCGCTGTCACCCAAAAAACTGGCCCAGGCGCTGGCATTTTCGGCGCCCAACCTGACCCTGCTGCTCGACCGCTTGCAAGAGCGGGGCTTGCTGCGGCGTGAGCGCAGCCAGGTCGACCGCCGCTCCCAAAATGTGGTGCTGACCGACGAGGGCCACCGTATCGCCCAGGCCAGCGGCGCTGCCGCCGTGCCCATGGAGAGTGCACTCTTTGACCGTCTCAGCCGGGCCGAGCACGCGATGCTGATCGAGTTGCTGCGCAAGGTGGCGGGGCGCTGATCTGGGGGCAGTGGCTGGGCCGACAGGCCGGGGAGTTTGACGTGTCCGCCCGCCTGACTCACCCGTGCTTGCCCGTGCTTGCCCGTACTTACCCGAAGCGGCTGGCGCTTGCGTCAGGTTTGCGCTGTCCGTAAAATCGACCGACCGGTCGGTCAATTAACTGATCGTCGGACCCAGGAGAACTCCCCCCATGACACTGATTCGCACCCTACAAGCCGGGGCCGTCGCCGCTGTGCTGGCCTCGTTGGCCCTGGCGGCGCACGCCGACCTGACGATTGGCGTCACGCTGTCGGCCACCGGCCCGGCCGCGTCGCTCGGCATCCCCGAGAAAAACACCATCGAGCTGATGCCGCGCACCATGGCCGGCCACAAGGTCAACTACATCGTGCTCGACGACGCCTCGGACACCACCGCGGCCGTGGCCAACGCCCGCCGCCTGATCACCGAGAGCAAGGTCGACTTGATCCTGGGCTCCACCACCACGCCCAACTCGCTGGCGATGCTGGATGTGGTGTCCGAGAACCAGACCCCGATGGTCTCGCTGGCCGCGTCCTCCAGGGTGGTCGAGCCGATGGACGGCAAGCGCCGCTGGGTCTTCAAGACGCCGCAAAACGACATCATGATGGCGCTGGCGATTGCACAGCACATGGCGGCACAGGGCATCAAGACCGTGGGTTTCATCGGTTTTGCCGACGCCTACGGCGAAGGCTGGTCGCAAGAATTTGGCAAGGCCGCCGCGATCAAGGGCATCAGCGTGGTGGTCAGCGAGCGCTTCAACCGCAATGACGCGTCCGTCACCGGGCAAGTGCTCAAGCTGATGGGTGCCAATCCGCAGGCGGTGCTGGTGGCCGGCTCGGGCACACCGGCCGCGCTGCCGCAGCGCACGCTCAAGGAGCGGGGCTTCAAGGGCGCGATGTACCAGACCCACGGCGTGGCCAATGCCGACTTCCTGCGGGTGGTGGGTGCAGACGGCGAGGGCACTTTTCTGCCGGCCGGTCCGGTACTGGTGGCCGCGCAGCTGCCGGCCAGCGACCCGTCACGCAAGGCCGGCTTGGACTACGCCGCCGCCTACGAGGCCAAGTTCGGCAAGGGGTCGGTGTCCACCTTCGGCGCGCATGCCTGGGACGCTGGGCTGTTGATCCAGGCGGCCGTCACGGCAGTGGGCAAGAAGGCCCAGCCCGGCACGCCGGAGTTCCGCGCTGCACTGCGCAACGCACTCGAGGCCACCAAGGATGTGGTGGGCACCCACGGCACCTTCAATATGTCGGCCGCCGACCACAACGGCCTGGACCAGCGCGCGCGGGTGATGGTCAGGATCGAAAAGGGCGGCTGGGTCTACCAGAAGTGAAGCAGGGCCGGCTGGCAGCGCTGGCTGAAAATTGAACAAGGGCCGCTTTTGCGGCCCTTGTCAGGTCAACTTGCGCCTTGCCGTGGCCTACCAGGGCGCCCGGCCCATGCCCATCATGCGCCGGTACCACTCGTGGAAGTGCTGCATGCCGTCTTCCATCGGACTCTGGTAGGGGCCGCCCTCGTCGTCGCCGCGCTCCATCAGCGCCTTGCGGCCGGCGTCCATGCGCAGCGCGATCTCGTCGTCCTCGATGCAGGTCTCCATGTAGGCGGCCTGCTCGGCCTCGATGAACTCACGCTCAAACGCGGCGATCTCCTCGGGGTAGTAGAACTCCACCATGTTGACCGTCTTCTGCGGCCCTTTGGGGTAGAGCGTGGAGACCACCAGCACATGCGGGTACCACTCGACCATGATGTTCGGGTAGTAGGTCAGCCAGATCGCGCCCTGCTTGGGCGGCGCGCCATTGCCCAGCGCCAGCACCGCCTCATGCCAGCGTTTGTAGGCCGGTGAGCCGGCCTGGCGCAGCGAGTCGTTGATACCCACGGTCTGCACCGAATGGTGGCGGCTGAACTCCCAACGCAAGTCGTCGCAGCTGACAAACCGGCCCAACCCGGGGTGGAACGGGCCGACGTGGTAGTCCTCCAGGTAGACCTCGATGAAGGACTTCCAGTTGTAGTTGCACTCGTGCAGGTGCACCTTGTCGAGCACGTAGCCCGAAAAATCCAGATCGGCCCTGGGCCCGACATGGCCCAGTTCGGTCTCGATATCGCGGCCGTTGTCCTCGAACACCATGCCGTTCCAGCTGCGCGTGGGGTAGTTGTTGAGGTGCAGGCAGGGGTCGTGGTCAAACAGCGGCGCGCCCAGCAGTTGTCCCTTGAGGTCGTAGGTCCAGCGGTGCAGCGGACAGACGATCTGGCCGCCGGTCGCCCCGCCGCCGCCATTGCCGCGGGTATTGCCTCGGCCCTGCAGCATCAGCGCCTGGCGGTGCCGGCAAACGTTGGAGATCAGCGCCACGCCCTGCGCTGTGCGCACCAAGGCGCGGCCCTCACCCTCCTGGGGCAGGGCGTAAAAATCACCCACTTCGGGCACTGCCAGTTCGTGCCCCAGGTAGCGGGGCCCATGCTGGAAGATCAGCTCCATCTCGCGACGGAACAGTTCATCCGAAAAATAGGTGGTGACGGAGAGTTGCGAGCGGGCCGACACGTCGTCAAGACGGGTGCGCGCAAGAGCTTCGAGACGGACGCTCAGGTTCGACATGATCCCCAGGATCTCCAAAAAGGATGTCTCAACCCCCCACCCGGTGGCCCCGCGGATGGGCATGATCAGTGATGATGAAAACGGCCACCTCAAGGGCAGCCGCTCCCCAAATTGTAGCTGTCAGCTGTCGCTGCGCCACCACAACCCCCGACTAAAATCCGGGTTCCCCGCCCAATATGCGCCGTTACCCCTGCGCAGACCATGACGCCATCCACGCCATCCCCTGCCGCCGATCCCGAACGCTTTGAGGACGCGCTGTCCGAACTGGAACGCCTGGTGCAGGCGATGGAGGGCAGCAAGTTGCCGCTTGACACCCTGCTCGACAACTACCGCCGGGGCGCCCAGTTGCTGGCTTTTTGCCGTGACCGGCTGCAAGCGGTCGAGGCCCAGGTCAAAGTGCTGGAGGACGGCCAACTCAAGGACTGGGTTGCGCCATGACCACGGCGGCTTTTGACGCCTGGATGCGCGACGAACTGGCCCGGGTCGAGCAGGCGTTGTCGCTGTGGGTGCCCGGCAATGCGCCGGCAGGTCTGGGCGAGGCCATGCGCTATGGCGTGCTTGACGGCGGCAAGCGCTTGCGGCCGCTGCTGGTGCGCGCCGCCTGCGAAGCGGTAGACGGCCATGCCGACGCCGCCTTGCGTGCCGCGGTCGCGGTGGAGCTGATCCACGCCTATTCGCTGGTGCATGACGACATGCCCTGCATGGACAACGACGTGCTGCGCCGCGGCAAGCCCACCGTGCATGTGCAATTTGGTGAGGCCGGTGCCATGTTGGCCGGTGATGCGATGCAGGCCTTGGCCTTCGAGGTGCTGACAACCGACGACGGTGTGCCACCAGCCTTGCAGGCCCGCTTGTGCGGGCTGCTGGCGCGGGCCGCCGGCCACGCCGGCATGGCTGGCGGTCAGGCGATTGATCTGGCCAGCGTCGGCAAGCCGATCGACGAGGACTGCCTGCGCGATATGCACCGCCGCAAGACCGGCGCCTTGTTGCAGGCCAGCGTGTTGATGGGCGCCGTCTGTGGCGGTTGCAGCCCGGCCGCCTGGGCCGCGCTGGCCGAGTTTGGTGCTGCGCTGGGGCTGGCGTTTCAGGTGGTCGATGACATCCTGGACGTGACCCAAGAGTCTGACAAGCTGGGCAAGACTGCCGGCAAGGATTTGCACGCCAACAAACCCACCTACGTTACCGTGCTGGGTCTGGTCGAGGCCGGGCGCCAGGCGCGTGCACTGCATGCGCAGGCGCTTGACGCGCTGTCACGCAGCCTTTTGCCGGGTGCCGGCCGCTTGCGCATGCTGGCCGACATGGTGGTTGAGCGCGAAAGCTGAACCGCGTTTTGAACCGTGATCTGAACCGTGAGTTGAACCACCCCTACCCGATGCCCACGTCCCTGCTCGATACCATCAACTCGCCCGCCGACCTGCGTCGCCTGTCCCGCGGTGAACTGGGCCGATTGGCGGCTGAGTTGCGCAGCTTTGTGCTCAGCAGTGTCAGCAAGACCGGCGGCCACCTGTCGTCCAACCTCGGCACGGTCGAGCTGACGGTGGCGCTGCACTACGTCTTCAACACCCCGCACGACCGCATCGTCTGGGACGTAGGCCACCAGACCTACCCGCACAAGATCCTGACTGGCCGGCGTGAGCGCATGGACAGCCTGCGCCAGCTCGGTGGCCTCAGCGGGTTTCCGCGCCGCGAAGAAAGCGAAT
>JBKJKU010000145.1:0-7193 GCA_046597355.1 Aquabacterium sp. | reverse complement strand
GTTTCTTCTGGGACGTGCTGGTGCCTCTGTCGCGCACCAGCATCGCGGCCCTCTTCGTCATCCAGTTCATCTACGGCTGGAACCAGTACCTCTGGCCGCTGCTGGTGACCACCAGCGAAGACATGTACCCGGTCGTCATCGGCATCAAACGCATGATCTCGGGCGGCGACGCACAGACCGAATGGGGCACGGTGATGGCCACGGCGATGCTGGCGATGCTGCCACCGGCGCTGGTGGTGCTGCTGATGCAGCGCTGGTTCGTCAAGGGCCTCGTGGACACTGAAAAGTAAGCCGAGCACAACAAGGAACACATGGGCGCGATCAGCATCCGCAATGTCATCAAGCGCTACGGCAGCGGGGCCAAGGCCAACCAGGTCATCCATGGCGTCAACGCCGAGATCACCGACGGCGAGTTCGTCGTCATCGTCGGGCCCTCGGGCTGCGGCAAGAGCACGCTGTTGCGCATGGTGGCCGGGCTGGAGGAAATCACAGCCGGTGAGATCGAGATCGGCGGGCGCGTCGTCAACCGGCTCGAGCCGAGCGAGCGCGACATCGCGATGGTGTTCCAGAACTACGCGCTCTACCCGCACATGAGCGTGTACGACAACATGGCCTATGGCCTGAAGATCGCCCGCGTGCCCAAGACCGAGATCGAAGAGCGGGTGCAAAAGGCCGCGCGCATCCTGGAGATCGGCCCTTTCCTGCAGCGCAAGCCGCGTGAGCTGTCGGGCGGCCAGCGCCAGCGGGTGGCGATGGGCCGGGCCATCGTGCGTCAGCCGTCGGCGTTCCTGTTCGACGAGCCGCTGTCCAACCTGGACGCCAAGCTGCGCGCCCAGACCCGGCTCGAGATCCAGAAACTGCACCGTGAGTTGGGCGTGACTTCGCTGTTTGTCACCCACGACCAGGTCGAGGCGATGACGCTGGCCCAACGCATGATCGTGATGAACGCCGGGCGGGTCGAGCAGATGGGCACGCCAGAGCAGGTCTACGGCAAACCGGCCAGCAGCTTTGTCGCCGGCTTTATCGGCTCACCGCCCATGAACCTGTTGACCGGGCGCGCTGATGGCTCGCGTTTTTCGGTCGGCGATGCGCTGTTGCCCTTGCCCCGTGCGGCGCCCAGTGCCGGCGCCCTGGTGCTGGGGCTGCGGCCTGAACATGTCGCCATCGCCGCCGATGGGCGCTGGCCACTGGCGGTGGAGACGGTCGAAATGCTGGGTGCCGAGCGCCTGGTGCACGGCCGGCTGGGCGGCGTGCTGTTCACCGTGCGGATCGACGCCACGCTGGTGCCGCCGCGCATCGGCCAGACCATCGGGCTGACCGCGTCACCCGATCACCTGCACTGGTTTGACGCCGAGACCGGCCTGCGTGTCGGCGCCTGAAATGCCGCCTTGGCCCTACCCACGTTGGGTGGCGCACCGCGGCGCCGGCAAGCTCGCGCCCGAGAACACGTTGGCGGCGTTCCGGCTGGGGGTCGCCCAGGGCTACCGGGCGTTTGAGTGCGACGTCAAGCTGTCCGCCGACGGCGTGCCTTTTTTGCTGCACGACGCCACGCTCGAGCGCACCACCAGTGGCCGCGGCACGGCAGGCGACCTGCCCTGGGCCGTGTTGTCGCAACTGGACGCCGGCAGCTGGCACAGCCGGGCCTTTGCCGGCGAACCCCTGCCCACCTTGCAGGCGGTTGCCGCGTTTGTGCAGCGCAACGGCCTGGCGCTCAACATCGAGATCAAGCCCACGCCGGGCCAAGAGGTGGTCACCGGGCAGGTTGTGGCCGAACACGCGGCCCGCCTGTGGGCCGGGCAGGCGGGGCCTCCGCTGTTGAGCTCGTTCCGGCCCGACGCGCTGGCCAGTGCGCAAGCGGCCGAACCCGGCCTGCCTCGCGCCCTGCTGCTGGACACTTTGTGGGCCGGCTGGGCTGACCAGGCTGCCGCGCTGGGATGCGTGGCCGTGGTGACCCAGCATGCGCTGATGGACAGCGCGCTGTGTGCGCAGCTGCATGCCGCAGGACGGCGCGCTTTGGTCTACACCGTCAATGATCCTGTTGAGGCCCAGCGGCTGTGGGCGCTGGGCATCGACGGCCTGATCACCGACGCGGTGGACGGTTTCGCGCCCGCGCTGGGGTAATCAACGCACGGGGGGTACCGGCGCCGCGGGTGATGGGTCCGCCGGCATACCGGGTTCGACCCCGGCTGCGGGCACCGCACCCAAAGCCGGCTCCTCCCCCGGGGGCAGCTCGGCGGGATCGGGTTCGGGCAGCGCACGCAGGCTGCGGATCAGGCCGCTGCGCCACGCCAGCAGCGCCAGGGTCACCGACAGCACACCGGCGGCACCCAGTGCCGTCGGCAGGCCGAAGCGCTCGCCCAGCCAACCGCCCATCAAAGCACCGGGGCCTGCAGGCAACATGATCAACCAGCGCATGGTGCTGGTCATTCGGCCAAGGTATGCCGTTGGCGTCACCGCCTGGCGCAGGGCCAGGAAGTTGATGAACACCAGCACACCGCCTACGCCGGTCAACAGCAACATCGCCGCAAACGCCGCCACCCCGGCAGGGCCCGTCGGCGCCAGCGCCGGCAACAGCCAGCCCGATCCGCATGCGGCAAAGCCGATGACGATGGCCGGCCCCGGCCCGACCCGCTGGCTCAGCCGGTTGCCCAGCACGCTGGCCATCACCGTGCCCAGGCCCAGCCCGGCGTAACACAGGCCAATGGCCTGTTCGTTCAGGCCCAGGCCGCGGCTGGCATGCAGGATCTGCAAGCCCAGCACCGAGTTGTTGCAGAACTGCCAGCCGCCCACCACCACCGCCAAGGTGATCAGCACCGGCTGGTGCCGCACAAACCGCAGCCCGGCACGCAAATCGCGCCAGAAATGGGCGTCGGTGCGCACCGGGCGCTGCTCGATCAGCGGCAACTTGCGCAAGATCGCCGCCGAGATCACCAGCATCAGCGCGTCCACCAGCAAGGCCACCGGCGCGCCCAGCAAGCGGATCAACACACCCGCGGCGCCCGGCCCGGCCACGTCGGCACTGGAACTGGCGAGCGCGTTCTTGGCATGCGCCTCGACCAGGCGCTCACGCGCCACCACCTGGGTCAGCACGATCTGCGCTGCGCTGCCGGCAGTGGTGGACACCGTGCCGATCAGAAAGCCCACGCCGTACAGCCAGGTCATGCCCAGCCAGCCCATCCACCAGGCCAGCGGCACCGACGCCACGGCCAGCGCAATCGTCAACTCACCGGCCACATAGACCGGCAGCTTGCGCACGCGGTCGAGCCAGACACCCGAGGGCAGGGAAAACAGCGCAAACGGCAACATCTCGGCAGCTGTCAACAAGCCCATCTGCGTTGGCGTGGCATGCAGCAACAAGGCGGCCGTCAACGGCAGCGCCAGCAGCGTGATTTGTCCGCCCACCGAGCTGATCAGGATGGACAGCCACAGCCGCCGGTAAACCGCGTCACGCAGCAGATCGTCAGGCGCCAGCCTCAAGGACTGCCACCACGGCAGGCGCACGGCCGATGTGTTGTTGTGGTTCAAATGGTTTCCCCCATCGGCCTGCCCGCCCTCGTGGGGCGGCGACCGTGCCGCGCATTGTCAGCCAATGGCCACCCCAACCGACCACGGGAGATCACCCAGCAGGCACCGACGATGCTGCGGCGGGCACAGCGCAATCAGGAGCGGTAGTCGGCGTTGATGCTGACGTAGTCGTGCGACAAATCGCAGGTCCACACGGTGGTGCTGGCCGCACCACGGTGAAGCAGCACACGTACCGTGATCTCGCTTTGTTTCATCACACGCTGGCCATCGGCTTCACGGTAGTCCGGGTGCCGGCCACCGTGCTGCGCCACGAGCACATCGTCCAGGTAGAGGTCGATCAGTTGCTGGTCAAGATCATCGATGCCGGCGTAACCCACCGCCGCCAGAATCCGGCCCAGGTTCGGGTCGCTGGCAAAAAACGCTGTCTTGACCAAGGGCGAATGGGCGATCGCATAGGCCACACGGCGACATTCAGCCTCATCGGCACCGCCCTCGACCTGCACGGTGATGAACTTGGTGGCGCCCTCGCCGTCCCGCACGATGGCCTGCGCCAATTGCCGGGCCAGGTCGATCACGGCCTGGCGCAGGGCCAGGCCCTCGGCGGCGTCCAGCGAGCGGATCGGCGCATGGCCGGCCTGACCGGTGGCAATCAACATGAACGAATCGTTGGTTGAGGTGTCGCCGTCGATGGTGATGCGGTTGAAACTGGCGTCGGCCGCCTCTCGCGCCAGGGCCTGCAACAAATCAGGGGCGATCGCCGCGTCCGTGGCCATGAAACCCAGCATCGTCGCCATGTTGGGCCGGATCATGCCGGCGCCCTTGGCAATGCCGGTGACCGTGACCGTGCGTCCGCCCAACTGCAGCCGGCGCGAGCCTGCCTTGGGCACGGTGTCGGTGGTCATGATGCCCTGCGCCGCCAGGGCCCAGTTGTCGGATTTCAAGTCGGCGATGGCCACCGGCAATCCCGCCTCGATGCGGTCGACCGGCAGGGACTCCATGATCACGCCGGTGGAAAAAGGCAAGACCTGCTGGGGCGAAACGTCCATCAGGCGCCCCAGCGCCGCACAGGTTTGCCGGGCCCGTGCCATGCCATCGGCGCCTGTACCGGCATTGGCGTTGCCGGTGTTGATCACCAGCGCCCGGACCCCTGCAGCAGTCGGGTGGCAAGCGGCCAGATGCTCGCGGCAGACCTGCACCGGTGCAGCGCAGAACCGGTTCTGGGTGAACACACCCGCAACCGAAGATCCCGCATCCACGGCCAGCACCAACAGGTCATAGCGGCCGGGCTTGCGGATACCCGCTTGAGCAACACCCAGGCGAACCCCCGGCACGGCAAACAACGATGCGGGGTCAGGCGGCAAGAGGTCTACGGGCATAAAGGGCACCGGCAAGAAGGATCTGAAGAATTGTAGGTGCGGGGTTTCATTGAGGCTTTCGCGATCAGCGCATGAAAAAGGCGGCCGAAGCCGCCTTGTCGGTGCGCCGGGTTGCCCCGGACCGCTGCCGGATCAGCCGTTCTGGCGGCGACGGGCCAGCAAGCCCAGCGCGCCCAAGCCAGCCAGCATCATGGCGCAGGCAATGGGTTTCCGGGCCAGGGGAGATCGGCACAACGGTCGAGGTCAGGTTGTAGACGCCACCAAACGCACCCGTTGCAGCGCCCGAAACGCTGTAGAAATACGTGCCGGTGCTCAACGCGACCGAATTGGTCGTGTTGCCACACGTCCCGTCGAACGGGTAATCGCTGCTGATCTTGACATCGTCGCCACCCCCCACTGCGCCATTGCCACCCGCCGACCACTGGCCAGTTATGGGCGCCACCAAACTTTCGCGGTCGCGGGGTTTCCCCGGCGCTTGCTCATTGCATGCCACCCGCTCTCAAAACTTGAGCGCGCGGGTGTCGCAATCGGTTGGGCCGTCGTCCAACGGCGGCAACTGACGGCCGCTCAGGCCAGCTTGCCGTGGCAGCTCTTGTACTTCTTGCCGCTGCCACATGGGCAGGGGTCGTTGCGGCCGACCCGCGGCACGTCGTCAGCCGGCAGCGCGGCCTGTGCCGCCAACTCGGCGTGTTGGCTGACGCTGCCGTCTTCGTTCGGGTGGGTGTAGGTGATGTTGCCCACCTGGGAGGCCTGCACCTCCAGCGCCTCTGCCGCCTCGGCAACCTGCTCCGGGCTCTGGATACGCACCGTCAACAACAGGCGCGTCACCTCCATCTTGACCACGTCGAGCAACTGGCTGAACAGCTCAAACGCCTCACGCTTGTACTCTTGCTTGGGGTTCTTCTGGGCGTAGCCGCGCAGGTGGATGCCCTGGCGCAGGTAGTCCAGCGCCGCCAGGTGCTCGCGCCAATGGCTGTCGATGGCCTGCAACAGCACCATGCGCATGAACGGGTTGAACTGCTCGAGTCCGACGATCGCCAGCTTGTTCTCGAACACCGCGTTGGCTGCAGCGACGACGCGGTCCACCACGTCCTCGTCGGTGATCGAGTCGCTCTTGTCCACTGTTGAGCTGATGTCCACCGGCACTTGCCACTCTTCCGCGAGTGCCTTCTCCAGCGCCAGCAAGTCCCACTGCTCTTCAACACTCTCGGCCGGCACCCAGGTGCGCACCACGCCGGTCATTGCGCTTTTGCGCAGGTTGGTGATCTGGGCCAGCACAGAGTCGGATTCCAGGATCTCGTTGCGCTGCTGGTAGATCACCTTGCGCTGGTCATTGCTGACATCGTCGTACTCGAGCAGTTGCTTGCGCACATCGAAGTTGCGGGCCTCGACCTTGCGCTGGGCGCCCTCGATGCTGCGGCTGACGATGCCGGCCTCGATCGCCTCGCCCTCAGGCATCTTCAGCCGGTCCATGATGGCCTTGACGCGGTCGCCGGCAAAGATGCGCATCAGCGGGTCTTCGAGCGACAGGTAAAAACGGCTCTGGCCCGGGTCGCCCTGGCGGCCCGCACGGCCGCGCAGCTGGTTGTCGATGCGCCGGCTCTCGTGGCGCTCGGTGGCGATGATGCGCAAGCCACCCGCCGCCTTGACCTGGTCGTGCAGGCCTTGCCACTCGTCCTTGAGCTGCTGGATGCGGCTGGCCTTGTCCGTCTCGGCGATCGATTCGTCGGCCTCGATCAGCTGGACTTGCTTCTCGACGTTACCGCCCAGCACGATGTCGGTGCCGCGACCCGCCATGTTGGTGGCAATGGTGACGACACCCGGCCGGCCGGCCTGGGCCACGATCTCGGCCTCTTTGGCGTGCTGTTTGGCGTTGAGCACGGCATGCGGCAGGTTGGCGGCGGCAAGCAGGCCCGAGATCAACTCGGAGTTCTCGATCGAGGTGGTGCCGACCAGCGTGGGCTGACCGCGCTGGTGACAATCGCGGATGTCCTCAAGAACAGCGTTGTATTTCTCGCGGGCGGTCTTGTAGATCAGGTCCAGGTCGTCCTTGCGGATGGTCGGGCGGTTCGGCGGAATCACCACCGTCTCCAGGCCGTAGATTTCCTGAAACTCATAAGCCTCGGTGTCGGCCGTGCCCGTCATGCCGCCCAACTTGGCGTACATCCGGAAGTAGTTCTGGAAGGTGATCGACGCCAGGGTCTGGTTTTCGCTCTGGATCTGCACGCCCTCTTTGGCTTCGACCGCCTGGTGCAGGCCGTCGAAGCCAAAGAGGGCGTGCAGATCCAGAGC
>JBKJKU010000098.1:0-12161 GCA_046597355.1 Aquabacterium sp. | reverse complement strand
GCCAAGCTCGACAAGGGCCGCGGTCCGGTGGCCACGGTGCTGGTGCAGAGCGGCACGCTCAAGCGTGGCGATGTGGTGCTGGCCGGCAGCAGCTTCGGCCGTGTGCGGGCCATGCTGGACGAAGACGGCAAGGCCATCCAGGAAGCCGGCCCGTCGATCCCGGTCGAGATCCAGGGCCTGACCGAAGTCCCGCAGGCCGGTGATGAGTTCATGGTGCTGACCGACGAACGTCGTGCCCGTGAAATCGCCACCTTCCGCCAGGGCAAGTACCGTGAAGTGACGCTGAACCGCCGCCAGGCTGCCAAGCTCGACAACATCTTCGAGAACGTGGGCGAAGGCGCGGCGCAGACCTTGGCGCTGATCATCAAGGCCGACGTGCAGGGCTCGCAAGAGGCGCTGGCGCAGTCGCTGCTCAAGCTCAGCACCGACGAAGTCAAGGTGCAAGTGGTGCATGCGGCCGTGGGCGGCATCAGCGAGAGCGACGTCAACCTGGCGATTGCCAGCAAGGCGGTCATCATCGGCTTCAATGTGCGGGCCGATACAAACGCCCGCAAGGTGGCCGAAGGCAATGGTGTCGACCTGCGCTACTACAACATCATCTACGACGCGGTCGACGAGGTGAAGGCGGCGATGACCGGCATGCTGGCCCCCGAGCAGCGCGAGGAAGTCATCGGCTCGGCCGAGATCCGCACGGTGTTCGTGGCCAGCAAGATCGGCACGGTGGCCGGTTGCATGGTCACCTCGGGTGTGGTGCGGCGCAACGCCAAATTCCGCCTGCTGCGCGACAACGTGGTGATCTACACCGGCGAGCTCGATTCCCTCAAGCGCATGAAGGACGATGTGCGCGAAGTGGTCGAGGGCTTCGAGTGCGGTATCAAGCTGAAGAACTACAACGACATCGCCGAGGGCGATCAGCTGGAGTTCTTCGAGGTCAAGGAAGTCGCCCGAACGCTGTAAGGCGGATTTGCCCTCACCTGCAAACCCCGCCTTCTGAAAAGATGGCGGGGTTTGTACTTAAGGGCTTGCCCCAGAGAAACCCCCATGCGCCACAAAAGAGCCATCCCCCACCGCGGTGTCCGTGTTGCCGACCAGATCCAGCGGGATTTGGGCGAGCTGATCCGCGAGCTCAAAGACCCGCGTATCGGTCTGGTCACGGTCAACAACGTGCAGGTCACGCCCGATTACGCCCATGCCAAGGTGTTTTTCTCGGTGTTGGTGGGTGACGCCAACGAGTGCGAAGCGGGCTTGAGCGAGGCCGCCGGCTATTTGCGCAACGGCTTGTTCAAGCGGCTGCAGATCCACACCGTGCCCACGCTGCATTTCCAGTTTGACCGCACGACGGAGCATGCAGCCGAGCTGAGCGCGCTGATCCGCGAAGCCAACGCCACCCGGGCGAAGGAATGACTTCCCCCCCCGAAGCGGCTTCGCCGCCTCCCCCCCAGGGGGGTGCGGCCAGTGGCCCGGCAATGCCGGTTCCGCGGCGGCCGCGTGCAAAGGCCCAACCGGAGTTGGTGCGCCGTGCCCTGCACGGTGTGCTGCTGCTCGACAAGCCGCTGGGCTGGTCGAGCAACGATGCGCTGCAAAAAGCCAAATGGCTGCTGCGGGCGGAGAAAGCCGGACACACCGGCACGCTCGATCCGCTGGCCACCGGGCTGCTGCCGCTGTGTTTTGGGGCGGCCACCAAGTTCAGCCAGGTCAGCCTGGACGCCGACAAGGCCTACCGCGCCACGCTGCGCCTGGGCCAGCGCACCAGCACCGGCGATCTGGAGGGCGAGGTCTTGCAAGACCGGCCGGTCAACGTGGACCGGGCTGCGATCGATGCCGCCATCGCCTGTTTTACCGGGCCGATCGCCCAGATCCCGCCGATGTATTCGGCGATCAAGAAAGACGGCAAGGCGCTGTACGAATACGCCCGCGCCGGCATTGAGGTGGAGCGGGCTGCCCGCAACGTGACGGTTCACGCGATCGACATCATCGACTGGCAGGATGCGCCCGATGCGCCGACCTTGGTGATTGATGTGCGCTGCAGCAAAGGCACTTACATCCGCACCCTGGCCGAGGACATCGGCGAGGCGCTGGGTTGTGGCGCCCATCTGACTGCGCTGCGCCGCACCGCCAGCGGGCCGCTGGCACTGGGCAACGCCATCAGCCTGGCCGATCTGGAATCGCTGGACGAGCCAGCCCGGTTGGCGCTGTTGCTGCCGGTGGATGCCTTGCTGGCGGAGTGGCCGCACCTGGTGCTGGACGCCGACGAGGCGGGTCGCTTCCTGACCGGCCTGCGCCGCCGGGTAACGCAGGCCGACGTCGCCGCGGTCAAGGTCTACGGTCCCGAGACCGGTGCATTTCTCGGCAGTGCCCACATCTGCGCCGGCGAGTTGATCGCCGACCGCCTGCTCAGCCCCGTCGAGGTGCAGGCCCAGCTGCCCGCTGCCCATCCTTTGGAGCCTCCCTCCCTCATGGACAGCAGCATGGCCAGTACGGCGGCCCTCATCGCCGCCCCCGATCCGATCCCGGCGCCTGCCGCGGCCAACCCACCCCAGCTGGTCCCCGCAGCCTGACCCCATTCCAGCAATTGAGCCCCACCATGACCCAACAGATACGCAACATCGCCATCATCGCGCACGTCGACCACGGCAAGACCACGATGGTCGATCAGCTGCTGCGCCAGAGCGGCACCTTCGCCGAGCACGAGAAAATCGTCGATACGGTGATGGACAACAACGCCATCGAACGTGAACGCGGCATCACCATCCTGGCCAAGAACTGCGCGGTCAGCTGGCAAGGCACGCACATCAACATCGTCGACACCCCCGGCCACGCCGACTTTGGCGGCGAAGTGGAGCGGGCCCTGTCGATGGTTGATGGCGTGGTGTTGCTGATCGACGCCCAAGAAGGCCCGATGCCGCAGACCCGTTTTGTGACCAAGAAGGCCTTGGCGCTGGGCTTGAAGCCTATCGTCGTCGTCAACAAGGTCGACAAGCCAGGCGCCAAGCCTGACGCGGTGATCAACGCCACCTTCGATCTGTTCGACAAGCTGGGTGCCAACGACGAGCAGCTCGACTTCCCGGTGGTCTACGCCTCGGGCATCAACGGTTGGTCCTCGCTGGTCGAGGGCGAACGGGGTGAGCAGTGGGGCCCGGACATGTCGGCCCTGTTCGAGACCATCTTGAAGCACGTCTCGCCCGAGCACGGTGACCCGGCAGCACCGTTGCAACTGCAGATTTCGGCGCTGGACTACTCCACCTTTGTCGGCCGCATTGGCGTGGGGCGCATCAGCGCCGGCACCATCAAGCCCGGCATGGACGTGCTGATGATGGAAGGCCCGGACGGCAAGAGCAGCAAGGGCCGTGTCAACCAGGTGCTGACCTTCCGCGGCCTGGACCGGGTGCAGGTCACCGAAGCCGGCCCGGGCGAGATCGTGCTGATCAACGGCATCGAGAACATCGGCATCGGCGTGACCGTGACCGACGCGCTCAACCCGGCGCCGCTGCCGATGTTGAAGGTCGACGAGCCGACGCTGACGATGAACTTCTGCGTCAACACCAGTCCGTTGGCCGGCCGGGAAGGCAAGTACGTCACCAGCCGCCAGATCTGGGACCGGCTGCAAAAAGAGCTGCAGAGCAACGTTGCGCTGCGCGTGTCCGAGACCGACGAGGACGGCATCTTCGAGGTGATGGGCCGGGGTGAGTTGCACCTGACCATCCTGCTCGAGACCATGCGCCGCGAGGGCTATGAGCTGGCCGTCAGCAAGCCGCGTGTGGTGTTTCGCGATGTCAGCGGCGAGCGCCACGAGCCTATCGAGCTGGTCACCGCCGACGTTGAAGAACAGCACCAGGGCGGCGTGATGCAGGCGCTTGGCGAGCGCAAGGGTGAACTGGTCAACATGGAGCCGGACGGCCGGGGCCGCGTGCGCCTGGAGTACCGCATCCCGGCACGCGGCCTGATCGGCTTCACCAACGAGTTCATGAACCTGACCCGCGGCTCGGGCCTGATTGCCAACATCTTTGACGGCTACGAGCCGCACAAGGGTGAGATCGCCGGCCGCAAGAACGGCGTGCTGATCAGCATGGACGCGGGTGAAATCTTCACCTACGCGCTGGGCAAGTTGGACGACCGCGGCCGCATGTTCGTCAAGCCCAACGACCCGGTCTACGAGGGCATGATCGTGGGCATCCACAACCGCGACAACGACCTGGTGGTCAATGCCACCCGCACCAAGCAGCTGACCAACTTCCGGGTCAGCGGCAAGGAAGACGCGATCAAGGTCACCCCGCCGATCGACCTGACACTGGAGTACGGCGTCGAGTTCATCGCCGACGACGAACTGGTCGAGATCACGCCCAAGAGCATCCGGGTGCGCAAGCGCCACCTGACCGAGCACGACCGCAAGCGCGCCGCGCGCGACTAAAAACCTGTGCTCGTCCCGCCCGGCATCGGCCTGGCGGGGCGTCGGTCAGCATCTTCGGGCCGCTTTGCGGCCCGCTTCAATTCACGCACCGGTCAAGCCCAGATGCGCCTGTCCCATTCCCGCGCCGTGCTGCTGATGGTGCTGATCACGCTGATGTGGAGCACGGCCGGGGTGGTCACCCGCCATCTGGAAGTGGCGCGGAGTTTCGAGGTGACGTTCTGGCGCAGCGCCTTCAATGCGCTGGCGCTGGTGATCGCGCTGCTGGCCCTGCGCGGCCCCCGGCTGTGGCGCGACATCGCCGGCGGTGGCCGCGCGCTGTGGGCGTCATCGCTGTGCTGGGCGGTGATGTACACCAATTTCATGCTGGCAATCACGCTCACCAGCGTGGCCACCGTGCTGATCACGATGTCGATCGCGCCGCTGATCACGGCGCTGTTTTCCAAGGTGTTCCTGCATCACCGGCTGCCGCGCCGCACCTGGGTGGCGATCAGCGTGGCGGGTGCCGGCATCGCGGGGATGTTCGGCCAGCAGGCTTTTGCCAGCGGCGCGTCGATGACCGGTGCGCTGGTGGCCCTGGGTGTGCCCATAGCCGGCGCCACCAACTGGACACTGCTGCAATACCTGCACCAGCGCCATGCGCGCCAGTCGAGCGACCGCGGCCAAGACGGCCAGGCCGCAGAGCCATCGCCGGACATGCTGCCCGCCGTGCTGCTGGGCGCGCTGATATCGGCCGCAGCCACGTTGCCGCTGGCTTTGCCGCTGTCGGCGACGGTGCATGACTTGTCGCTGCTGGCCGCGCTGGGGGTGTTCCAGCTGGCGATTCCCTGCCTGCTGGTGGTGACGTTGACGCGGGTATTGCCGGCGCCCGAGATCTCGCTGATCGGCCTGTTGGAGGTGATTTTCGGCGTGCTGCTGGCCTGGGTCGGGGCGGGCGAGGCGCCCGGACCGACGGCGTTTGCTGGCGGTGCGTTGGTGATTGGCGCGCTGCTGGTCAACGAGGCACTGGCCTTGCGCGAGCGCCGCCGCCCATTGATCGAACACAAGTCCGAGTCAGTCTAGGGAGAACACCCGAGTTTGCCAGTGCCCGCCCGGCCTAGCATCGCGGCCATGAAGCAGCTCTCAGGCCTGGACGCCACTTTTCTCCACCTCGAGACCGCCGAGATGCCGATGCATGTCGGTGCGCTCAACCTTTACGAGTTGCCGCTCGGCCACCAGGGCAGTTTCCTGACCCAGCTGCGCCAGCACATGGCCGAGCGCCTGCCACTGGCGCCGGTGCTGCGCCGCCGGCTGTGGTGGATGCCGCTCAACCTGGCCAACCCGGCCTGGGTCGATGCCGACCCGGACCTGGCCCAGCATGTGGTGTTGGTCAAGCTGCCCAAATCGGCCAAGACCGGCAGTGGCATGGCCGAGCTGGAGGCGGTGGTCGGGCAACTGCATGCGCAGCGCCTGGACCGCAGCCGGCCGCTCTGGAAGTTTCACCTGATCGAAGGCCTGGCGCCCACCGCCGAGGGCCGCAAACGGGTCGGGCTGTACTCGCAGTTCCACCACGCGGCGGTCGACGGCCAGGCCGCTGTGGCCGTGGCGCAGGTGCTCCTGGACACCGCGCCCGAGGGCCGCGACCTGACGCTGCGTCCCAGCAAGCGCAGCAAGGTGTTCAAGCTGGGTGTGGTGCAGATGCTGCGCGGCGCCATCGCCAACGAGGCGATGCAGGTGGCCGGCATCATCAAGAACCTGCCGTCCACGCTGGGCTCGCTGGCGGACGCGGCCGGGCAGGCGCTGTCGCACACGGCGCTGCTGCGCGGCAAGGGCAAGCCCAATGCGGTCAGCAACCTGAACCTGGCGCCGCGCACGGTGTTCAACCAGTCGATCACGGCGCAGCGCAGCTTTGCCGGTACCAGCCTGCCACTGGGCCAGCTCAAGGTGCTGGCCAAGGCGCATGAGGCCACGCTCAACGACATCGTGCTGCTGCTGTGCGCCACCGCGCTGCGGCGTTATCTGTCCAAACATGCCACGCTGCCGCGCAAGTCGCTGATCGCCGCGGTGCCGATCTCACTCCGCGCCCCCGGCGACACCACCGCGGACACCCAGGCGTCGATGGGATTTGTCAGCCTGGGCACCCACATTGCCGACATGGGCCAGCGCCTGGCCCACGTCAAGGCCGCCACCCGGTCCATGAAAGAGACCATGGGCAGCCTGAAAAACGTGCTGCCGACCGATTACCCGTCGATCGGCATGCCCTGGCTGCTGGAGGCCGCCGCAGCGCTGTACGGCCGCGCCAAGGTGGCCGACCGCATCCCGCAGCTGTCCAACGTGACCATCAGCAACGTGCCCGGCCCGCCGGTGGCGCTGTACCTGGCCGGCGCCCGCATGGTGGCCAACTACCCGACCTCGATCGTGGTGCACGGCATTGCGCTCAACGTCACGGTCGAGAGCTATGACCGGCAGATGGATTTCGGCATCGTGGCGGACGCGCAGGCCCTGCCCAACGCCCGGGCGCTGGCCGATGCCGTTCAAATCGCTTTCGAAGACCTGTGCCTGCTGGAGACGCCGCTGGGCGCCGCCACCGCCGCGGCGCCCAGCCTGGCCCAGACCGGTCGGGCGGTTGTCGGCCAGGCCCGCCAGCGCCTGGCCGACAGCCTGAGCAGCATGGGCGACGCGGTGGGCGGCGCTGTGGGCAACGTGGTGGGCAATGTCGTGGGTGGGGTGGTTCGGGGGGCGGTCAGCCAGGCCGTGGCCGGGGCCACCGGGGCAGTCAAGCGGCCCAAGCCCGCGCGCAAGCCGGCGCCAACCGAGCCCGATCCGCCACCCGCAGCCCGCAAACCGTCGCAGGCGGCGGGCAAGCGGCGATGAAAATCAACGCCAACGGCCTGCAGCTCGAAATCGATGTGCAGGGCCCGCAACACGGTGAACCCCTGTTGCTGGTCATGGGTTTGGGCATGCCGCTGGTCGGCTGGCCCGAAGAGCTGGTGGCTGACCTGACCGGTCGCGGCTTCCGGGTGATCCGCTTCGACAACCGCGATGCGGGCTTGAGCCAGGGTTTTGAGGCAGCCGGCGTGCCCAATCTGGTGGCCGCGTCGCTGCGCTACCTGATGCGCCTGCGTCTGCACCCGCCGTACACATTGGCCGACATGGCCGCTGATGCGCTGGCCGTGCTGGACGCGCTGGGCATCCACAGCGCCCATGTCTGCGGCGCGTCGATGGGCGGCATGATCGCCCAGCACCTCGCCGCCAGCCACCCCGACCGGATCAAGAGCCTCACCCTGATCATGACCACCTCGGGTGCGCGCCAGTTGCCGCAGGCCCGGTTGCCGGTGCAGCAGGCGCTGATCAAGCGCGCCAAAAGCCGGGCTGTGCCCGACGTGGTGGCGCACCTGGAGCGGCTGATGCAGATCATCGGCAGCCCGATGTACCGGCCCGATCCGGCACGCCAGCGCCAGCGGCTGGAAGCGATGGTGCGCCGGGCCTGGCGGCCCGATGGCACCGCGCGGCAATTGGTGGCGGTGGCGGCCGATGGTGACCGCTCGGCGCTGCTGGCCAGCATCCGGGCCCCCACCCGCATCATCCACGGCCAGGCCGACCCGCTGGTGCCGGTGGCCGCCGCGCATGACCTGCAACGCAAGATTGCCGGCTCGGTGGCCGACATCATCTCGGGCATGGGCCACGACTTGCCGCTGGCGTTGTTGCCCCGCATCGCTGCCGGTATCGCTGCCAGTGCGGCGCAGGCGCCCGGCGCGGCGCGGTCGACCGCTGCGTGAGCCACCAGCCTCCGGTCAGGGTCTGCTTCAGCCGTCCGCGCCCTGCCGTCACACACCGGGGAAGGCCTTGAGCTTGATTCCGGTCGGCCAGCGATCGGCCAACAGCGCGCCGAGAAAATCCGGCAGCCGCAACTTGTGCCGGCCGCCGGGCCGTCGTGCCGTCGTGCCAGACGATGGGCAGCGCGGTGGACACGGCTCAGTGTTGGCACGCCCGTGCCGAAAAGAACAGCGAAGCGAGGGTTTGCCGGGTCGGCGTTAAGCGGCCCGACTTCGTTGTGAGCGGAGAACCTGTTTTGCCGGATGGTTCTTTCGCTCAGTCCGGCAAAAAGCCGGCCGCTCGCCAACAGCAAGCTTGTGCAGACTGCGCCCGGGTCTGCGCCTAAACCAGGACTCACACCCCATGACAACGGATACCGAGATCGCGCCGCCTGCACTGCCAGGATGGGCGGCCTTGTCCAGTGCCGCTGCCGCCCTGGCGGCCTGCGGCGGCGGTGGTGGCGACAGCGGCCCGGCGGCCACACCGGCGCCCACACCGGCGCCCACACCACCGCCCACACCAGCGCCAGCCCTGTTGACCGACGGCGACGCCGCCCGTTTCCTCGGCCAAGCCGGCTTTGCCGCCAGCACCGCTGACATTGCCGCTGTCAAAGCCAAGGGCTACAGCGCCTGGCTCGATGACCAGTTCGCCAGCCCGCGCAGCACGCCCTCGCACTTCGACTGGATGCTCGCCAAGGGCTATGGCGCGGTGGACTTCAAAAACAGCTTTGCCGGCGTGGACAACACGCTGTGGCGCAAAGCGATGGCCGCCCCCGACCAGCTGCGTCAACGTGTCGTGTTGGCCTTGAGCGAGATCTTCGTCATTTCAATGCTGGGCATCCCGGTGAACTGGCGGGGTATGGCCGTGGCCGCGTATGTGGACATGCTGAACGAGCGTGCCTTCGGCACCTACCGCGACTTGCTCGAAGGTGTGACCTTGTCTTGCGGCATGGGTGTCTACCTGAACCTGCGCGGCAACCTGAAGGAAGACCCCAAGACCGGCCGTGTGCCGGACGAAAACTACGCCCGCGAGGTGATGCAGTTGCTGAGCATCGGCCTGGTGCAATTGAATCTGGACGGCTCGGCGGTGCGGGATGTCAACGGCACGCCCAAGGAAACCTACACGCAGACCGACATCAGCAACCTGGCGCGGGTCTTTACCGGTTGGGATTTTGATGGGGCCAGCGCCACCGACCCGGCCTTCATGAACAAGCCCATGGTCAACACCGCCGCCAAGTTCTCGACTGGCGCTAAAAAGGTGTTGACGGTGGACATCCCTGCTGCGGCCGACGGCCCGGGCGCGATGAAGACCGCGCTCGACACTTTGGCCAGTCATCCCAATGTCGGGCCCTTTTTGGGCCGTCAACTGATCCAGCGCCTGGTCTGCTCCAACCCCAGCCCGGCCTATGTGCAGCGGGTGGCGACGGTGTTTCAGTCCACCGGTGGCGATCTCAAGGCCGTCATCAAGGCCGTGCTGCAAGACAGTGAGGCGCGCACCGCCAGCAGTGCGCCGGGAGCCGGCAAGTTGCGCGAGCCGGTGCAGCGCTTTGTGCAATGGGCCCGCAGCTTCGGCGTCACATCGGCCACCGGTTTGTGGAATGTGGGCGACACCTCCAACCCCGCCACGCGCTTGGGCCAAAGCCCGCTGCGCAGCCCCTCGGTGTTCAATTTTTTCCGCCCTGGTTATGTGCCACCCAATTCGGTGCTGGGCGCCAACGGCGTCACTGCGCCGGAGTTTCAGTTGTGCAACGAGAGCACGGTGGCCGGCTATCTGAATTTCATGCAAACGGTGATCGTAAGCGGCATCGGCGAGGTCAAGCCCAGCTACACGGCCGAGATCGCCCTGGCCACCGATGCGCAGGCCTTGCTTGACCGGGTGTCCCTGCTGCTGGCGGCCAATGGCCTGAGCGTGGCGACACAGGCGACCATCACCGCAGCGGTGACGGCGATCAAGGCCGACACCGACGCGGGCAAACTGACCCGCGTGCATGCGACCGTGCTGCTGGTGATGGCCAGCCCCGAATACCTGGTTCAAAAATGAGCGCCGCCATGAGCCTGAAAAACCGCCAACGCCGCGAATTCCTGCGCCGGTCGTCCGCCCTCGGCATCGCCGGTTCGGCCGCGCCCTGGGCGCTGAGCCTGGCCGGCATTGGCGAGGCGGCTGCGGCAAGTATCACCAGCACGGCGCCTGGCGACTACAAGGCCCTGGTCTGCGTCTTCCTCTACGGCGGCAATGACTGCGGCAACACTGTGGTGCCCTACGACCAGGCCAGCTACAACGCGTATGCCGCCATCCGCCAGACCCTGGCCACAGCGCGTGACAGCTTGGCGGCCACGGCCCTGACGCCCACAGTGGCCCTGGCGGATGGCCGTCAGATGGCGCTGGCCCCGCAGTTTGGCAAGCTCAAAACCGTTTTCGATGCCGGCAAGCTGGGCGTTTTGCTCAACGTCGGCACCTTGGTGCAGCCCACCACACTGGCCCAGTACAAAGCCGGTGTGCGTTTGCCGCCCAAACTGTTCTCGCACAACGACCAGCAAAGCGTCTGGCAGGCCAGCTCGCCCGAGGGCGCAACGTCGGGCTGGGGCGGGCGGATGGGCGATCAGTTCCTCAGCGCCAACGGCAATGCCACCTTCACCTGCACCAATGTGTCGGGCAACGCGGTCTTCATGTCGGGCCAGCAGGCGGTGCAATACCAGGTGTCGCCGAGTGGCGCCGTGGCCATCAATGGCGTGACCAAGCCGCTCTACGGCAGCCAGGCCTGCGCCGATGCGCTGAGGAGCCTGATCACCGCCACGGACCGCAGCCACTGGATGGAGCAGGAGCTGAACCGGGTGGTCGGCCGCTCGGTCAGCGCACAGTCCATCGTGTCGGCGGCGCTGGGCGGCCTTGCGCCGCTTGCCACCGCTTTCGACAGCACGAACAGCCTCGCCACACAGCTGCAAATGGTGGCCAAGATGATTGCCGCCCGGGGCAGCCTGGGTGTGTCGCGCCAGGTGTTTTTCGTCTCGCTGGGCGGTTTCGACATGCACGACTTCCTGGTCGCCCAGCATCCCGGACAGTTGACCTTGATCGACGACGCGCTGGCCAGCTTTTACCAGGCCACGGTGGCGTTGGGCGTGGCCGATCAGGTGACGGCCTTCACAGCCTCTGACTTTGGCCGCACCCTGACCAGCAACGGCGATGGGTCCGATCACGGCTGGGGCAGTCACCATTTTGTCGTCGGAGGCGCCGTCAAGGGCGGGCGCTTCTGGGGCACTTTGCCATCGGTCAGCGTAACCGCCGACGACCAGGTCGGCCAGGGCCGCTTGCTGCCCACCAGCGCTGTCGATCAGCTGGCCGCCACCTTGGCAACGTGGATGGGTGTCGGCGCCAGTGACCTGCCGCGGGTGCTGCCGCAGATCGGCAACTACACGCAGCGAGACCTGGGTTTTTTCGGCTGATCCGGCTGATCCGGCTGATCCGGCTGCCCCCGCAGCCCGGCGCTTGCGCTGCGCCGACCACGGCCGGAACCACCGGCTCGGGTGCGGCGGCCAGCAAGACGGATGCAGGCCGTCATGTCGCGCCTGACGTCTGACTTCTCACGTCTGGCGAATGGCGAATGGCGCAGACAGCAGCGCACCTGCCGCGTCACCTGATTCGCCCTGTGCCGGGTCGCCAGCGGATGCAGCTTGCGACCACCGGCTGCCGATCCTGCTGCGCTGGGGGCCTGCCGCCCAGCCCAAGCCGGTGTCGCCGGTTTTGCAGCGAATGCGGCATGTCTCCAAGCGCTTGCTGCTGGCGCGTCAAGCAGGCTGGGTCAGCGGCACCGGGCTGGGCTGAAAAGCCGCAGCGCCGCGACGATGCAGGGGCGGCAAGGTGATGTCCGCACTGCGGTCGCTGTGCACCCTGCCGGCAGTGTTTGCCCTGCATAGGCGGCACGGGAGTTCGGGCGATGATGAAGGGTGCGGCCCGCCGGGCCCAC
>JBKJKU010000069.1:0-19103 GCA_046597355.1 Aquabacterium sp. | reverse complement strand
GCCGCCACCAGCACCGCCGCCAGCGCACAGGCCCGCCGCAACCTGGTGCTGCTGGCGGCCGCCAGTGTGCTGGCCACCGGCATCACCCTGGCGCTGTGCAGCCTGATGCTGCGCCGGGTGATGCGGGCGATCAAGCGCGCCGCCGATGTGGCCACGGCCGTGTGCAACGGTGACCTGGCCGTGCCCGAGCCCAGCCAGCGCGACGACGAGATCGGCGACCTGCAGCGTGCGCTGGGCCAGATGGTGGCGCAGCTGCGCGACTCGATCCACACCGTGCAGGATGCCGCGCTGCGCATTGCCGGCGCTGGCGCGCAGATCGCCACCGGCAACCAGGACCTGTCGCAGCGCACCGAGCAGACCGCCAGCAATCTGCAGCAGGCCGCCGGCGCGCTGGAGGAGCTGACCGGCACGGTGCGCCACAGCGCCGATTCAGCCACCCAGGCCAGCGCGTTGGCCGCCTCGGCCGCCGCGGTGGCGCAGCGCGGCGGCAACGCCGTGGGCCAGGTGGTGAGCACGATGGACGAGATCAACACCTCGTCCCGCAAGATCGCCGACATCATCGGCACGATCGACGGCATCGCCTTCCAGACCAACATCCTGGCGCTGAATGCGGCCGTGGAAGCCGCCCGCGCCGGTGAGCAGGGCCGCGGTTTTGCGGTGGTGGCCAGCGAGGTGCGCAGCCTGGCGCAGCGCAGCGCCGCCGCCGCCCGCGAGATCAAGACCTTGATCGGCACCAGCGTCGACCGGGTGGAGATCGGCACGCGCCAGGTGCGTGATGCCGGTGCCACCATGACCGAGATCGTGGCCAGCGTGCAGCGCGTGGCCGACATCATCAACGAGATCAGCACCGCCGCCGGCCAGCAGAGCAGCGGCATCAGCGACGTGAACGGTGCGGTGGCCAGCCTGGACCACATGACCCAGCAGAACGCCGCGCTGGTGGAGCAAAGCGCCGCCGCCGCCGAGCACCTGCGCGACCAGGCGCGGTCACTGTCGGGCATCGTGGCGCGCTTCCGCATCGAGGCGGTCTGAGTGCCGCCCGGCCACCGCGCTGTCATGACCACCTTACACGCCCCACCCTACATCGGCGGCTGAGCCAGCCGATAACCGGTTGACGGCATCCCGCCGCAGCCACCCCCTTCGCCCACCGGAGCCCGCACCACCATGGACATGATCACCGACGCCGCCCAGGTGGCACGCCACGAAGCCAACCGCGCCATCCAGGCGGCCGGCGGCCGCGCGGCCGTGCACACCGCCGCCCACGGCGAATACCTCACCTTCCGCCTGGGCGCCGAGGAGTACGGCATCGACATCCTGCGGGTGCAGGAGATCCGCAGCTACGAGCAGCCCACCCGCATCGCCAACGCGCCGGCCTTCCTGAAGGGGGTGGTCAACCTGCGTGGCGTGATCGTGCCGATCATCGACCTGCGCCTGAAGCTGGGCTGCGACAGTGCCGAGTACAACCACTTCACCGTGGTCATCGTGCTCAATGTGCGCGGCCGCGTGGTGGGCGCGGTGGTGGACTCGGTGTCCGACGTGCTGGAGCTGGCGGGTGAGGCCATCCGCCCGGCGCCGCAGCTCAACGCCACCATCGACGCCAGCTACATCACCGGCATCGGCAGCGTGGCCGAGCGCATGCTGATCCTGATGGACATCGAGGCGCTGATGAGCAGCAACGACATGGGCCTGATGGACCAGCCCGAGTCCTGAGCGTGCGCAACGCCGCCGCCGCGCGGCGACCGCAGCCACCGCAAGCTTCGCTATCGTCATTCCGGGCAGTAACGGCCGGCACCACCGTCTACCGAGCAACTGCCCATGACCCTCAAGATCGCCACCCGCCTCTGGATCCCCACCGCCGCGATGGCCTGCCTGCTGGCGGTGATGGGCACCACCACCGTGCTGCGCACCGCCGGCCAGATCGTGCAGTCTGACGAGATCGCTCGCAACCAGGAGGCCAAGCTCTTCGATGCCGCCAGCTGGCAGGGCCTGACCAATGCCAACGCCGCCCGGGTCATGACCCTGCTGGTCGGCAGCGACCCGGCGGTGGAGGCTGCGCTCAAGCCCGAGATCGAGGCCACCACCGCCCGCATCGACGAGATTGCCAAACGGGTTGAACTGGCGGCGGCGAGCGAGGCTGAAAAATCCGGCCTGGCGCGCATCGCCGCGGCCCGCAAGGCCTACATCGACGCCCGGACAGTCGCCAAGAAGGCCAAGGCCGCCGGCGATGCCGACGCCGCCAAGGCGCAGCTGGCATCGACCGTGCAGCCTGCCCTGGCCACCTACCTGGCCAGCCAGCAGGCCTATGTGACGCTGCAGCAGGACCTGGGCAAGGCACTGCGCGGCCAGGCCGCCGCCGAACGCATGCGCACCGTGTGGGTGGTCGTGGGCCTGATGGCGTTGTCGGTGCTGGGCCTGGCGCTGGGCACGGTGCTGCTGGTGCGCTCGGTCTGCCGGCCGATGGACACCCTGCAGGCCATTGCCAAACGGGTCGGTGACGGCGATCTGGATGTCGAGATCGACCTGCAGCGCAACGACGAGATCGGCGCGGTCAACCAGTCGCTGGCGGCCATGCGCGACGCGCTGCGTGGCATCGTCGGGCAGGTGCGGCAGGCGGCCGAGTCGATCCAGGTGGCCAGCGCCGAGGTGGCCTCGGGCAACATCGACCTGAGCCAGCGCACCGAGCAGGCGGCCAGCAACCTGCAACAAACCGCCAGCTCGCTCCAACAACTCACCGGCAACGTGCGCCAGAGCGCCGATGCGGCGTCGCAGGCCAACCAGCTGGCGGCGTCGGCCTCGACCGTGGCCCGGCGTGGCGGCGACGTGGTGGCCCAGGTGGTCAGCACGATGGACGCGATCAACGGCTCGTCCAAGCGCATCGCCGACATCATCGGCACGATCGACGGTATTGCCTTCCAGACCAACATCCTGGCGCTCAACGCGGCGGTGGAAGCCGCCCGCGCCGGTGAGCAGGGTCGCGGTTTTGCGGTGGTTGCCGCCGAAGTGCGCAGCCTGGCGCAGCGCAGCGCCGAAGCCGCCCGCGAGATCAAGACGCTGATCGGCGCCAGCGTCGAGAAGGTCGAGACCGGCGCCCGCCTGGTGCAGGACGCCGGCAGCACGATGGGCGAGATCGTGGCCAGCGTGCAACGCGTGACCGACATCATTGGCGAGATCAGCGCCGCCGCCGCCGAGCAAAGCAGCGGCATCGCGACCGTCAATGGCGCGGTCAGCCAGCTTGACCAGATGACCCAGCAAAACGCCGCGCTGGTCGAGCAAAGTGCGGCTGCCGCCGAGAGCCTGAACGATCAAGCCCAGCGCTTGAGCGCCAGCATGCAGGTGTTTCGCCTGAGCGCTGGCGCCGCACCGGCGGCCTCCAGCACTGCGGTCAGCCGCCCAGCCGCCAAGGTCTACACGGCGCCGCGCCCGGCAGCCCACGCCGCGACAACCCGCGCGCCAGCGCCCGCCGCTGCCCGCGCGGCTGCCCCACCCCGGGCGGCCGCTGAGCCTCAAGTCCTGGCCACCAGCAGCGCAGCGCAGGACAGCAACGACTGGGAATCCTTCTGACCTGGCGCTGGCTTGACGGGCTCAACACCCGTCAAAGCACAGGCCTGTGGGGCGGCAAATCTTTGCGCTGCAACTGGCCGCCCGCCGGCCTGTTGCCGGCCAGCCAAACAGCGGCAGCCCCCGCCTGAACGATTGCGCCCCTGCAACCGGGCGCACCGGTGCCTGCAGCGGCGCCAATACCCCGCCGAGCCGGGTGACTGCGCCAAGCTGCTGCGCCAAGCCGATAGCATGGCGACCCCGCTCAGCGCCTTGGCCCGGACTCACCCGGTGGCCCTTGACCCCTGCCCTTCCCCCCGTCCACCGCTTCAGCCTTCGACTGGCCCCGCACCGGCGCGTGTTCGCCGCGTTCTTCCTGTACGCCTTTGCGATGGGCGGATTCTTTCCAAGGCTGGCCGAGTTGCAGCGCTCAATGGGTGTCAGCGAGGGCGCGCTGGGCCTGGGCCTGATCGGGGCAGCGTGTGGCACGCTGTTTTCGCTCAGCTTTGCAGGGCGGCTGATTGAGCGGGTGGGGTACCGGTTCACCTTGCTCGCGCTGCTGCCTTTGCTGCCGCTGTTCTATGCGCTCGCCGCCCATGCCAACGGCGCACTGACGCTGTTCATGGGCCTGCTGCCGGCGGGGCTGTGCATCGGCGCGATCGAGCTGGTGGTGAACCTGGAGGCCGACCGCGTCGAACACCAGAGCGGGCGGCGCATCATGAACCGTGCGCATGCGTTCTGGAGTTTCGGGTTTTTCGGTGCCGGCCTGCTGGGGGCGCTGGCAGCATGGCTGGGCATCCCGCCGACCTGGCACCTGGCAGGCGTTGTGCTGATGTCTGCCCTGCTGACTGTTGTGCTGTTGAGCGACTTCGAGGCAGCCCCCCACCGCAGCGGCAGCAGTGTTGAACCGACCCATCACTTTGCGTGGCCCACCCCCGCCATCTGGTCCTTGGTGCTGTTCACCGTCTCCGGCATGGTGCTCGAAGGTGCGGGCATCGATTGGTCGGCCATCTACATGCGCGACGTCTTTGCGGCCACGCCCTTCATCAGCGGCCTGGCTGTTGCCACCGGCGCGCTCACGCAGGGCCTGACACGCTATGTGGCCGACGGTTTCGTCGAGCGCCACAGCCCCGTCGCCACCGCACGCGCTTTGCTGGCAGTGCTGGCCCTGGGCACGCTGATGGTCAGTTTTGCAACCTCGTCGGCAGTGGCGATGCTGGGGTTCGGGTTGATGGGCGTGGGCACCAGTGTGATGTTTCCGCTGGCGATGTCCGCTGCGGCGCAACGCCGTGATCGGCCCGCCGCCACCAACGTTGCCGCGCTGGCACAGATCTCGTTCGTCAGCTTTTTGTTGGCCCCACCGCTGCTGGGCTTCGTGGCCGAACAGCTCGGCATTCGCTGGGCCTTTGGGTTGGGCCTGCCGCTGCTGGTGCTGAGCCTGGCCGTGTCATCGGCGCTGCGCGGGCCATCACCGGCGCGCCGCTGACCCCGTCGGCAAGCCGTTTCAACCGGCCCGGCAGGGCCAGCCGCCTACTCCGCCGCGCGCCGCAGCGTGTCCATCACCGGCCGGCGCAGCACCTCGCGCAGACCCCACCAACCGGCCGCCCAGGCCAGCAACGCGCCCAGCACGGTACCGACCAGCGGCACCCAGGGCGATGGCGCCCAGGCAAAGTCAAAGACCTGGCGCGCCAGCAAGCCGCCGATCAGCACCGCTGCCACTGCGGCCAGAAAACCGGCCAGTGCGCCCACGCCCAGCAGCTCGGCCCGCTGCACCTGGCGCAGCAGCCGGCTGCCCGCGCCCACCGCGCGCATCACGGCGTATTCACGCGCCCGGCTCTCGCGGGTGGCGCTGACCGCGGCAAACAACACCACCAGCCCGGCCGCCAGCGTGAAGCCAAACAAGAACTCGACCGCCCGCACCACCTGGTCCAGCACCTTCTGCACCTGGGCCAACGACGACGACAGATCGACCGTGGTCAGGTTCGGAAACTGCCGCGCCAGGCTGCGGTCCAGCCCCGGCGCACTGTCGGGTGTGCGGAACGCGCTGATGTAGCTCAGCGGCAGGTCGTCCATGCGGGCACGCGGGAACATCACAAAGAAGTTGACCCGCATCGAGCCCCAATCAACCTTGCGCAGGCTGGTGATGCGGCCCTCGGCTGCCGTGCCGGCGACGTCAAACTTCAACCGGTCACCGAGTTTGAGCCCCAGGGTCTGGGCCAAGCCGGCCTCGACGCTCAGGGCATCTGGCTCGTCGGGAATCCACTGGCCGGCGGTCAGCAGGTTGTGGCTGGGCAAAACGGCTGCATGGCTCAGGTTGAACTCGCGCTCGACCAGGCGCTGGGCTCGGTCTTCGGTGTACTGGCCGGGCGCGATCTCGCGGCCGTTGATCGCCAGCAAGCGGCCCCGGATCATCGGGTACCAGTCGAATTGCGTCACGCCGGCACCTTTGAGCGCGGCCTGAAAGGCCTCACCCTGATCGGGCTGCAGGTTGATCACAAAGCGGTTGGGTGCGTCGGCCGGCGTGGCAGCGCGCCAGGCCGAGATCAGGTCGGTGCGCAACAGCACCAGCAGCATCAGCGCCAGCAGGCCCACCGCCAACGTGGACACCTGCAGCACCACCAGCGCCGGCCGGGCCGACAGCTGCCGCGTGGCCAGCACCAGCCAGCGGGGTGCGGCAGCGGCCGACGGCACGGCACGGCGCAGCAGCATCACGGCCAACCAGGCCAGCAGGGCAAAAGCAGCAATCGCGCCAGCAAAGCCGCCCACCGCGAGCAGGCCCATCTTGATGTCGGACGAGGCCGCCACCAGCAGCGCCGAAAACCCCGCCAGGCCGCCAATCAGCACGCCGGCCGACGCTGCACGCGGGCTGCCGACATCACGCCGGATCACCCGCAGCGGCGGCACCCGCGCCAGTTGCAGCACCGGCGGCAGGCCAAAGGCTGCCAGCAGCGTCATGCCCACGCCCAGGCCAAAAGCCGCTGGCAACCAGCCGGCGGGTGGCAGATTGGCATCGACCAGGCCGGCCAGCAGGCTGACAAAGACAAAGTGCACCGCAAAGCCCAGCGTCACGCCGATGGCGCTGGCGATCAGGCCAACCGCACCAAATTCAAGCGCGTAGGCCGCTGCCATCGCCCGCTGCGGCGCACCCAGCACCCGCAGCATGGCGCAGTCGTCGAGGTGGCGCTGGGCGAAGTCGCGCGCCGCAATCGCCACCGCCACCGCGGCCAGCAGCGCGGCCAGCAGGGCCACCAGGTTGAGGAAGCGTTGCGCCCGGTCCAGCGTCTGGCGCATCTCGGGCCGGCCCGATTCCAGCGACTCGACCCGCAGACCACGCAGCTTGGCGGTGGTCACCTGGCCCTCGGCCCAGCGCAAAAACTCACGCACACCGATCTGCCCGCGGGCGCTGCCGTCGGCCGGCGCCGCCACCATCAACCGGTAGGTGACACGGCTGGCCGGTTGCACCAGGCCGGTCGCGGCCAGGTCGGCGGCATGCAGCATGACCCGGGGCGCAAAGCTCATGAAGCCCGCGCCGCGGTCCGGCTCCTGGCTGATCAGGCGGGCCACCGTCAAGCGCAGGTCGCCCAGCAGCAGCGGGTCGCCGGGCTTGAGTTGCAGCGCATCGAGTACCGCAGCCTCGACCCACACCGTGCCACGCGCCGGCCCGCCAGCGACGGCCCGGTCGGGCGCACCTGCACTGTCCTGCACCCGCATCTGGCCGCGAAGCGGGTAGCCGTCGCTGACGGCCTTGACCGCCACCAGACGCGATGCGCCGCCCTGCGCGTCGGACGCCCGCGCCATACTGGGGAAGGTGGCGCTGCTGGCTTGCAGCAGACCCAGCGCACGCGCCCGGTCGGCAAAGTCCGCAGGGGCGGGCTGGTCGCTGGCCACCACCGCGTCGCCACCCAGCAACTGGCTGGCATCGCGGGACAGCGCGGCCTCCAGCCGGGTGGCAAAAAAGCCGACCGCACTGAGGGCAGCCACCGCCAGCACCACGGCCACCATCAGCAGGCGCAATTCACCGGCGCGGAAGTCGCGCCAACCCTGGCGCCAGGCCAGGGCAAACACGGAAACAGGCAAGGCATGCGAAGTCATGCGCGGCACGGTACACCAGCGCGGTGCTGTCGCCCGGCTGCGGGGCGATTGGGCAGCCGGTTGACGGCATGTGCAGCGGCTTCAAGCGGGGTCAGATTGAAGACAACGTGCAGCCGCTTCGAACCCCAGAAGCGGTGACCGCTGCTGTAATCACACCATGACCACCGCCCTCACCCCGCTGTTTTTGTCCCACGGCTCACCGATGACGGCGCTGGAGCCCGGCGCTGCGGGCGCCTTCTGGCAGCGGCTGGGCCCGGCAGTGGCCGCTGCGGCCGCCCGGCCCCGCGCCATCCTGGCGGTGTCCGCGCACTCACTGGCCCGCGAGCCTGTGCTGATGGCGGCCGCAAGGCACGGCACCGTGCATGACTTTTCAGGATTTCCCGAGGCCTTGTACCAACTGCGCTACGACGCACCGGGCGCGCCTGACCTGGCGCCGCGGGTCGCAGCCCTGCTGACAGCCGCCGGGCTGCCGGTGCACAACACGGCCGATGGCGGGCTGGACCACGGCATCTGGGCGCCGTTGCGTTTTATCTGGCCCAAGGCCGACATCCCGGTGCTGCCGCTTGCGTTTCCGCCCGACTGGAGCCCGGCACGGTTGTTCGAACTGGGCCTGGCGCTGGCGCCGCTGCGCGATGAAGGCGTGCTGGTGATGGGCACCGGCAGCATCACCCACAACCTGCGGCTGGTGTTTGGCAGCGGCAACCGGCCGGCGCTGGACGCGCCCGAAATCGCCGAGAGTGCCGCCTTCAGAACCTGGCTGGCGGACCGCGGCGCCGCTGCCGACTGGCCAGCCCTGCTGGACTACCGCCTGCAGGCGCCTTTTGCCGCGCTGATGCACCCGACCGACGAGCACCTGTTGCCGTTCTACGTCGCAGCGGGTGCCGGCAGCGGCCAGCGCACCCTGCCGGGCGGGCTGTCGCCCGTGGCGCACCGGCTGCACGCCAGCCTGACCTACGGCTGCCTGGCAATGGATGCATACGGCTTTGGCGACAGCGTGACCGGATTGGCACAGGCGCTGGCGTCGGCAGCCGCAACCCCGGCCTGACGCCAGTCCGCGCCGAGGTCGGGGACCGGCGACGGCCTGGCTTCAGCGCGCGGCCGGCACGCTGCCCGTCACGCCCTGCACCAGCCAGTCCATGCCGGCGATCTGCTCATCGCTCAGCGCGCCTTGGGCCAGCCGGCTGCGGCCCGTGTTGTCCTGCAATGGCGCGGCAAACGGCTTGAAGCGGCCGTCGAGAATCGCCTTCTGGCGCTGCGCCAGCTCGGCCCTGACGGCAACGGGCAACGCCGGATTCACGGCGCTGAGCTGCACCAGCCCGTCCTTCATGCTGCCCCAGACCGCCTGCGACCGCCAGGCGTTGGCCAGCACCGCCGTGGCAACCTGGGTGTAATAACCGCCCCAGTGGTGGGTCACGGCGGCCAGTTGCGCGCGCGGCGCAAAGCGCGCCATATCGCTTTGGTAGGCCAGCAGCATCACGCCTTTTTCCTCGGCCGCCTGGGCCACGGCGGGCGAACCGCTGTGGTTGGTCAGCACATCGGCGCCCTGGCCAATCAGCACCAGCGCGGCTTCGCGCTCGCGCACCGGATCGAACCAGGCGTTCAGCCAGACCAGCTTGACCTCGGCCTTGGGGTTGGCCGCCCGCATGCCCAGCGTGAAGGCGTTGACGCCCTGCACCACCTCGGGCACCGGGAACCCCGCCACATAGCCCGCCACCCCGGTCTTGCTCTGCTTGCCTGCCAACCAGCCGGCCAGCCAGCGGGCCTCGTAATAGCGGGCGTTGTAGGTGCCCAGGTTGGCGGCGGTCTTGTAGCCGCCAGCATGCTCAAACCGCACCTGTGGAAAATCGGCCGCCACCCGCAGTGCCGGCTCCAGATAACCAAAGCTGGTGGCAAAGATCAGGCCGCAGCCCTGCTGCGCCAGGTCGCGCATCACCCGCTCGCTGTCGGCCCCTTCGGCCACACCCTCGACAAAACGGGTGCGCACCAGGTCGCCGAGCGCGGCGGCCATCTGCTGGCGGCCCATCTCATGCTGGTAAGTCCAGCCGGCCTGACCCACCGGGCTGACATAGACAAAACAGGCCTGCAACGCAGCAGCCTGGGTGGCCATTGGCGCCACCAGGGCGCTGCAAGCGGCAAACGCAGCCAAGCTGCGGACAAGCGCAGCCGTGACGGCACGCGGGAGGTTTTTAAACATGGTGGTCCTCGACATGGCCCCTTGAATGAAAAACGCCGGCTTCGGGGGCACGAAACCAGCGTTGTGTCGGATTGTCGCAGAGCAATCGGCACGGCCCGGTAGCCAAGGAAAGCCCTGACGCGGCAGCGACCCTGCCGAAAACGGGAACGCTACCGCCCGTATTAGCATCGACGCCCCACAAGGAGGCACCGCATGTCACCCCAATCTGTCCGGATTTTTCGCTCCCACCCGCTCGGCGCCCTGGCGCCCTTGGCGTTGGCCGCAACGCTGTTTGCCGCACCCGCGCTGCAGGCCAAGACCCTGGTCTTTTGCTCGGAGGGCTCGCCAGAGAACTTCACCCCGGCGCTCAACACCACCGGCACCAGTTTTGATGCGGCCCGGCCGGTCTATGACCGGCTGACCCAGTTCAGCCGGGGCTCGACCCAGGTCGAGCCCGGCCTGGCCGAGAGTTGGACGGTCTCACCCGACGGCAAGGTGTTTACTTTCAAGCTGCGCAAGGGGGTCAAGTTCCACTCGGGCGTCAACGGCTTCAAGCCCAGCCGCGACTTCAACGCCGACGACGTGCTGTTTTCGCTGGAACGGCAATGGAAGCCCGACCACCCCTACGCCAAGGTCTCGGGCGGCAAGTACGACTACTTTGCCGACATGGGCCTGAACGACGATGTGGCGGCGATCGAAAAGCCCGATGCGATGACTGTCAAGATCACGCTGAAAAAACCCAACGTGACGATGCTGGCCAACCTGGCGATGGACTTTGCCAGCATCCATTCGGCCGAGTACGCCGACATGCTGGCCAAGGCCAATAAAAAGGAGCAATTCGACCAGCAGCCGGTCGGCACCGGGCCGTTTTCGTTCGTCACGTACCAGAAGGACGCGGTGATCCGCTACAAGGCCAACAAGAGCTTCTGGGGCGCGGCGGCCGACAAGCCGATGGTTGACGACCTGGTGTTTGCGATCACGCCTGACCCGACCGCCCGCTACAGCAAGCTCAAGGCCGGCGAGTGCCATTTCGCGATCGCACCGCGCCCGGCTGACCTGCCCGAGATGCAAAAAGATCCGGCCTTGAAGGTCATCAACGCCCCGGGCCTGAACATCGCCTACTGGGCGTTCAACACCCAGAAACCGCCTTTCGACAAAAAAGAGGTGCGCCAAGCGCTGAGCATGGCGATCGACAAGGCGGCGATCATCAAGGACGTCTACCTGGGCGCCGGCCAGGCCGCCAAGAACCTGATTCCGCCCACGCTGTGGTCGTACAACGATGCCGTCAAGGGCTACCCGTTCGATGCAGCCAAGGCCCGCGCGATGCTGGCGGCAGCGGGCGTCAAGACCCCGCTCGAGATTGATCTCTGGTACATGCCGGTGCAGCGGCCCTACAACCCCAACGCCAAGCGCATCGCCGAGATGATGCAGGCCGATCTGGCCAAGGTGGGCGTCAACGCCAAGCTGGTCACCTTTGAGTGGGGCGAGTACCGGAAGCGCATGCAGCAGGGTGAGCACATGACCGGCATGCTGGGCTGGACCGGCGACAACGGCGACCCGGACAACTTTTTCTTCTTGCACGGCTGCGAGGCCGCCCGACCGGGCGGCCAGAACCTGAGCAAATGGTGCAACAAGGCCTTTGATGACCGCATGGAAAAAGCCCGCACCGTCACCGACATCAAGGAGCGCAGCAAGCTCTACCAGGAGATGCAGGTGATCGAACACGAGGACGCGCCGGACTTCAAGATCGCCCACTCGGTGGTCTATGAGGCGATGCGCAAGGAGGTGACGGGCTACAAGCAAAGCCCGTTTGGCTCGCACCAGTTCAACGGGGTGGAGCTGAAGTAGGTCAGCCCGTCGCCGATTTGCATTGCATTGCACTACACTGCAATGCATCGCACTCACGGAACATCCGCCATGACATCCGCCATGACATCCGCCATAACGTCAGCCGAGACACCCGTTGAGCCCACACCCGGCACCAAGGACAGCCAGGTCAGTCTGCGCCTGCCCAGCGAGCTGAAGGACCGGATCGAGCGCTACGCCCTACTGACCGGGCGCAGCAAGAGCTTTGTCGCGATGGAGGCGCTGGCCGAGTACCTCGATTGGCGGCTGCCGCAGATGCAGGATCTGGAGCAGGCCGTTGCAGCGGCCGACCGGGGTGAATTCGCTACCGACGCCGAAGTCGCGGCGGTGTTCACACGCTACGGGGTACAGGCCAGCCCGGCGGGGGCAATCGCTGCGCCCAAACGCCGCCTTGCTGCCTCACCCGCCGCCGCAGCCGCTGCCAAACCCAAGCGCGCATGAAACTGCGCTGGTCGAGCCGCGCCTTGCTTGACTTGCAGCGTCTGGCTGATCGCATCGCGGGCGACGGCAAACCGATGGCGGCAAACGCCTTTGTCACTGAACTCGCTAACACCGCCCGGCTGCTGGCCGAACAGCCGATGCTGGGCCGCGCCGGCCGCCGCCACGACACGCGAGAGTGGATCGCCCACCGCAACCACCTGATGGTCTACCGGGTTCGGGGTGACGAGGTGCAAATCCTGCAGCTCTGGCACGCCGCACGCCAGCTGCTCCGTTGATGCATCTGGTGACACTGCGCTGATGTTCAGCTTCCTGCTGCGCCGCCTGGCGCTGACCATCCCCACCTTCATCGCGCTGATGTTCGTCACCTTCGTGGCGATCCGCCTGGTGCCGGGCGACCCGGTGGAAGTACGGGTGGGCGAGCGCGGCATCTCGGCGGAACGGCTGGCGATGTTCCGCCACGACCTGGGGCTGGACCAGCCGGTCTGGAAGCAGTTTGCCGACTACGTCTGGCAGCTGTTGCACGGGGATTTCGGCACGTCGCTGGCCACCAACCAGAAGGTGCTGACCGAGTTCGCCACGCTGTTCCCCGCCACGCTCGAATTGGCGGCGGCCGGCATGCTGTTTGCCGTGCTGCTGGGCCTGCCGGCCGGCACCATCGCGGCGGCCAAGCGCGGCACCGTGTTTGACCAGACGCTGATGGGCTTGTCGGTCACCGGCTACTCGATGCCGATCTTCTGGTGGGGCCTGCTGTTGATCATGTTCGTGGCCGAGCGCTGGGGCTTGACGCCGGTGTCGGGTCGCATCGATTTGATCAAGTACTACTTCGAGCCGGTCACCGGCTTCATGGTGATCGACGCCTGGCTGTCGGGCCAGACCGGCGCGGTCAGAGACGCGCTGCACCACCTGGTGCTGCCGGCCATCGTGCTGGGCACCATCCCGCTGGCGGTGATCGCCCGCATGACCCGCTCGGCGATGCTGGAGGTGCTGGGCGAGGACTATGTGCGCACCGCCCGCGCCAAGGGCCTGCCGGCCTGGCGGGTGATCGGCCTGCACGCGCTGCGCAACGCGCTGATCCCGGTGGTCACCATCATCGGCCTGCAGGTGGGCGCGCTGATGGCCGGCGCGGTGCTGACCGAGACCATCTTCTCGTGGCCGGGCGTGGGCAAGTGGCTGATCGAGTCGATCTCACGCCGCGACTACCCGGCACTGCAAGGCGGCGTGATGCTGATCTCGTCATTGGTAATCGCCATCAACCTGGCTGTCGACCTGACCTACGGCCTGATCAACCCCAAAATTCGCCATGGCTGACACCGCTGTGATGGCCACCGCCGAGCCCGCTGGCCCACCGCCGCGCTCGCCGCTTCGCGCCTTCTGGGACGCCTTCAGCGAAAACCGCGGCGCCGTCGGTGGGCTGGCGGTCGTGACGCTGATCGTGCTGCTGGCAATCGGGGCCGACTGGGTCTCGCCCTACTCGCCGACCGAGCAGTTCCGCGACGCGGTGCGCGCCGTGCCGATGTGGGCTGAGGGTGGCTCGTCACGGTTTGTGCTGGGCACCGACAGCCTGGGCCGCGACATGCTCACGCGCCTGATCCACGGCGCCCGTATTTCGCTGTTCATCGGCCTGGCGGTGATGGGCGTGTCGTTTGTCATCGGCGTCGGCCTGGGCCTGGCCTGCGTGGCCTTGCGCGGCGCCTGGGGCACGGCGGTGGACGTGGCAATCACCCGGGTGATGGACCTGATCATGGCCGTGCCCAGCCTGGTGCTGGCGATCCTGGTGGTGGCGGTGCTGGGCCCCAGCCTGACCAATACCATCATCGCTGTCACCATCGTCTACCTGCCGCGCTATGTGCGGCTGGTGCGGGCGTCGGCGTTGGCCGAACTGGGCAAGGACTACGTCACCGCCGCCCGGGTCTCGGGGGTCAAGCCGCTGCGGCTGATGCTGTCCACCGTGCTGCCCAACTGCCTGTCGCCGCTGATCGTGCAGGCCGCACTCGGTGTCTCGGACGCCATCCTGGAGGCCGCTGCACTCGGCTTTCTCGGCCTGGGTGCCCAAGCCCCCACGGCAGAGTGGGGCACGATGCTGGCCGATGCGCGCGAGTTCATCCGCTCCGACCCCTGGCTGGTGACGCTGCCGGGGCTGGCGATCCTGGTGACGGTGGTGGCCATCAACCTGGCCGGTGACGGCTTGCGCGACGCGCTGGACCCGAAGATGCGCAGGTCATGAGCAGCACTGATACGACACCCCTGCTCGACATCCGCGGCCTGACGGTGCGCTTCGCCACCCGGGGCGGTGCCTTCACCGCGGTCGATGGCGTCGACTTGCGGGTCGATGCGGACGAAGTGCTGGCCATCGTCGGTGAGTCGGGCTCGGGCAAGTCGGTGGCGATGCTGGCGATCATGGGCTTGCTGCCCTGGACCGCCACCGTCACTGCCGAGCGCCTGGTCTTTGCCGGCCAGGACTTGCGTCAACTCAGCCCCAAGCAGCGCAGGGCATTGATTGGCCGCGACATCGCGATGGTGTTCCAGGAGCCGATGTCCTCGCTCAACCCCTGCTTCACGGTGGGTTGGCAAATCGGTGAATCGCTCAGCGTCCACCTCGGGCTGGACCGAAAAGCCCGAAAGCGCCGGGTGATCGAGTTGCTGGATCTGGTCGGTATCCCCGACCCGGCCCGGCGGGCGGTCGCGTTTCCGCACCAGTTATCCGGCGGCATGAGCCAGCGGGTGATGATTGCGATGGCGCTGGCCTGCCAGCCGCGGCTGCTGATCGCCGACGAGCCCACCACCGCGCTGGACGTGACGATCCAGGCACAGATCCTGGACCTGCTGCTGTCACTGCGGCGCGGCGCGTCGGGCAGCGCAGTGGGCAAGCCCGCGGCTGCACCGTCCGGCAAACCGTCCCGCCCCGGTGGCATGGCGCTGGTGCTGATCACCCACGACCTCGGCGTGGTGGCCGAAACCACCGACCGGGTGGTGGTGCAGTACGCCGGCCGACAGGTTGAGTCGGCCCGGGTGGACGCGCTGTTTGCCGACCCGCACCACCCCTACACCGCCGCGCTGCTGGCCGCCCTGCCCGAGCAGGCGCACGGCAAGCGCCTGGCCGCCATCCCGGGCCTGGTGCCGGGCCAGTTCGACCGCCCGCCTGGCTGTTTGTTTGCCCCGCGCTGCGCATTTGCCACTTTGCTGTGCCACACCGCACCGCCGCCCGCCAGCGCAGCGCTGGGGCTGGCGCTGTGCCACACCCCGCTGCGGCGAGGCCAGCCGCTGGCCGCGGCGCTTCCAGGCACGCCGTTGGCCGCAACCGAGATGGTCTTGCCGCCGCTGACCTCATGACAGGCATCACACCCGTGCTGCAAGCCGTCGACCTGCACCGCGACTACCCGGTGCGCCGCGGCCTGTTTGCTGCGCCGGCCGTGGTGCATGCGCTGGCCGGCGTGTCGTTTTCGGTGCAGGCTGGCCGCACCCTGGCGGTGGTGGGTGAATCGGGCTGCGGCAAAAGCACGCTGGCCCGGCTGCTGACCATGATCGAGGTACCCACCCGGGGCCAGTTGCTGATCGACGGCGCCGATGTGGCCCTGACCGTCAACCAGAACAGCGCTGACGCCGCCAGCCAGGCCCGCTTGCGTCGCGCGGTGCAGATCGTTTTCCAGAACCCCTACGGCTCACTCAACCCGCGCCAGACCGTGGGCGCGGCGCTGATGGAGCCGCTGCGGGTCAACGGCATGGCGGATGCCGGCGAGCGTGAACAAGCCGCCCGCGCGATGCTGCGCCAGGTCGGTCTGCGTGACGAAACCTTTGGCCGCTGGCCGCACATGTTTTCGGGCGGCCAGCGCCAGCGCATCGCGATTGCCCGGGCACTGGTGCTCAAGCCCCGGGTGCTGGTGCTGGACGAGCCGGTGTCAGCCCTGGACGTGTCGATCCGCGCCCAGGTGCTGAACCTGCTGGTCGATCTGCAGCAGGCCATGGGCGTGGCATACGTGTTCATCTCGCACGACCTGGGCGTGGTGCGCCATGTCGCCGACGAGGTGATGGTGATGTACCTGGGCAAGGTGGTTGAACACGGCCCGAGGGAGGCGGTCTTCGGCAACCCACAGCACCCCTACACCCAGGCGCTGCTGTCGGCCACGCCCACGGTCAACCCGGCGCTGCGCCGCCAGCGCGTGCTGTTGCAGGGCGAGCTGCCGTCGCCGATCAACCCGCCCAGCGGCTGCGCGTTTCACACCCGCTGCCCCGTCGCCGTGGCGCGCTGTCGCATCGAATCACCGGCGCTGGTGCCAGCCGGTGCACAGACGGTGGCCTGCCTGCTGGTGCAGGCTGCGGGGGCTGCCGCCGCACCCGCGGCCGATGCCGCCGCGCTACTTCAAACGCCTTGACACCAGGCCAGAGACCCGCCGCAGCAGCCACTTCGGCAGCAATCGCCCACCGGCGGTAGCCGCCCGGTTGACCAGCCCAGGCACAACGATCACGTCGCCACGCATGCAGGCCGCAAAACCCTGGGCCGCCACGTCAGCCACATCACCCACCAGCACGGCCGGCAACGCGGCCAGGGCCGAATTGGCGTCGGCCGCCTGGTGCAGCATCGGCGTGGCAGTGATGCCCGGGCACAGCGCCGTGACCGTCACGCCGCTGCCCTGCCATTCTTCGGCCAACGATTCGGTCAGCGACAGCACGTAGGCCTTGGTGGCGGCATAGACCGCCAGCGTCGGCACCGGCTGGAAGGCCGCGATCGAGGCCACATTGAGCACCCGCCCGCGACCGCGCTTGAGCATGGCTGGCGCAAACGCCGCCAGCATCGCCGTCAGCCCGGCCACGTTCAGGTCCACCATGCCGGCCTGTCGGTCCGGCGCCATCGTTGAAAAATCGCCCTGCGCCAGCACACCCGCGCTGTTGACCAACACGTCCACCAGTACCCGCTTGCGGCGCAGCTGAGTGGCCAGGCCGGCCGCAGCGCCCGGCACCGCCAGATCGGCCGCCATCACACGCACCGACACCGGATGCGCCAGGCGCAGCCGCAGGGCCAACGCCTCCAGCAGGTCGGCCCGGCGCGCCACCAGCACCAGGTCGTGGCCGGCCGCCGCAAAACAAACCGCCAGCGCCTCGCCGATGCCCGACGAAGCGCCGGTGATCAGTGCAGTAGGCGCGGGCAATCGATCAGCTGCTTGCCTAGCCATGATTCACCTTGATCATTCGGCAGGTACGCTGGCTGGGTCAGCATCGACCGCGACCGTACCACTGCCCGGCGGCATCAGCCGGATACGCGTGCCGGCCAGGCTCACCACCTGGCCTGCGCGCAGCTTGGCGGTCTTGCGCAACTCGTCGCGGCCGTCCACCTGCACCTTGCCCTCGGCGACCATCGTCTTGGCGCCGCCGCCGCTCATGGCCAATCCGGTAGCCTTCAGCAGCCGGTCCAGCGTGATGAACTCACCGCGCAATTCGAAGGGGATGATCTGCATGCTGCGCTGCGCCTCGGTCAAAACCCTATTGTGCCCGGCGGGGACGGGTCAAAGTCCATGGCAGACTGCCTGCCATACCTGCCATACCTGCCATACCTGCCATGTCTGCCATGTCTGCCATGCCTGCCACGCCTGACCTGCCCGAAACACCCGAGATGTCCGAGACGCCCAACACCTGCCCCACCAGCCCCGCTGCCGAGCGCAACAAGTCCGCCATCCTGGTCACGCTGCGAACCCTGTTGCCCGCCTCGGGGCGCTTGCTGGAAATTGCCGCCGGCACCGGCCAGCATGCGGTGTTTTGCGCCGCCGGCCTGCCCGGCTGGCAATGGCAAGCCACCGACCCCGACCCGGCATCGCTGCTGGCCATAGCAGCCTGGTCCGCCGCGCACCCCAGCCCTGGCTTGCTGCCGGCCGTGCAACTCGATGTGCTGGCCGATCCCTGGCCCACCGCACTGACCAACGCCGGCGCCCACTGGGACGCGCTGTTTTGCGCCAACATGCTGCACATCGCGCCCTGGGCGTGCTGCGCCGCCCTGATGCGCGGCGCAGCACGCCTGCTCACCGACCAGGGCCTACTGATCACCTACGGACCGTACCGGGTTCAGGGTGAGCCCACGGCACCGGGCAACCAGGCCTTCGATGCCGACCTGCGCGCGCGGAACCCGGCCTGGGGACTGCGTTGGCTGCATGACATCGCCGAGCAGGCCGAGGCGGTTGGCCTGCAGCTCAGCGCACGGCACGCCTTGCCGGCCAACAACCAGATCCTGGTGTTCCGGCGCAGCGCCATCGCCGCCGCCTGATCGGGCCGTGATGGCGGACCTGCCCAAAATTCACCGGCTCACCCTCCTGCCCGGTGGCTGGCAAGTGCCCGTCCCAGCCGGCCAAAGCCTGTTGCAAGCGGCCCTGGCCGCGGGTGTGCGCCTGCCCAGCTCGTGCCGCAACGGCAGCTGCCGCAGCTGCCTGGCGCGGCTGGAGAGCGGCCAGATCCACTACACCATCGAGTGGCCCGGCCTGCTGGCTGAAGAAAAAACCGAGGGCTGGATCCTGCCCTGCGTAGCCTGCGCCGACAGCGACCTGGTGATCACGGCGCCGGGCGCGTCGCCGCTGATGGGGTGAGCCGAAACGACCGGCGGTGCTGTCGAGCCCCCTCGCTGCGGCGCCTCGCCCCGGCACACTTCGACCCGGGCGTAGACGCGGAACTTTGCGGCCCGACTGGCGGTCTCACTCGGCCCTGTTCAGATTCATTGAGGCACTGAAAAGGACAGTCATGGCAACGCAAATACGCACCACGGTGGCCGCAACGGCCCTGTTGCTGGCCGGCGTGGCTCAAGCCGGCACGGTTGAAGTGAATTTTGTGCAGCCCGAGCGCTACTCCGACGCCGGTCACGGCACGGATGCCGAGGCCACTCGCAAAACCCTGGACCAGCACCTTCAGGCCCTGGGCCTGGCGGGCCTGCCGGTTGACCAGCGGCTCAAGATCGACATCCTCGACATCGACCTGGCCGGCGAGACACGGCCAATGCTGAACCTGTCCAACGACCTGCGGG
>JBKJKU010000274.1:0-7519 GCA_046597355.1 Aquabacterium sp. | reverse complement strand
CATCGAGTTGGGCCCGCGCCATCACCATGCCGCCAAACACGCCCATCACATCAGCAAACACGGTGAGCAGCGGCAAGGTGATCACCAGCGCGATGATCTTGGGCAAGACCAGCAGTTCTTGCGGCGATATGCCCAGCGTGCGCAGCGCGTCGATCTCCTCGGTCACGGCCATGGTGCCGATTTGGGCCGCGTAGGCCGAGCCCGAGCGCCCGGCGATGATGATGGCGGTGATCAGCGGCGCAAACTCACGCAGCATCGACAGCCCCACCAGGTCGGCGACAAAGATGTTGGCGCCGTAGCGCCGCAACTGGTCGGCCGCTTGGTAGGCGACCACCACGCCCAGCAAGAACGACAGCAGGCCGACGATCGGCAGCGCATCGACGCCGGCAGTGCGGATGTTGTGGCCAATCGCTCGCCAACGCCAGCGCGCCGGGTGGGCCAAGCAGCCGGCCAGCGCCAGCGCGGCTTCACCGACAAAGCCCAGCAGGTCGGCAGCGCCTTGCAGCGCTTCGGTGCTGCTGCGGCCCAGGCGGTTGACCAGGCCGGGCGGCGGCGGCGCTGGCGTGGGGGCAGGTTGTGGCGGCTTTGAGGGATCTGGCGGCCTTGCATCGTCGTCGGGCTTGTCCACCAGCGCCAGCAACTGGGCAAAGGCAGGGCGCAAACCCTGCAGCGTCACCTCGACGCCCTGCGCCCGCAGCCGCTGCAGGCCTTGGTGCAGCAGCCAGGCGCCGGCCGTGTCCAGTGCCTCGACCTGGGTTGCGTCGGCCGAAATCGTGCGGCGTGTCGCTGTCGCTGCCGCGCCAGACTGCGCTTCAGGCGGTGCGCCGGACGGCAACGCTTTCGGGGCCAGCGTCTCGAACAAATCGCGGCCCCGGCCCAGCCCGCGCGCAGTCCAGCTGCCCGACAGCGTGAGCTGCTGCGGGCTGGCCTGGGACAGCGCGGCCGGGTTCATCAGGCGCTGTGCTGGCGCACCCAGGCGGCGTAGCGGTCCATCCAGCCTTGCAAAAACGCCTTGCTGCCGGCGCCGATGGCGCCGCTGGCATCGAACAGGTCGGGCTTGACCTGGATGAAGGCCTCGGGCTGGTCCAGCGTGGGCACGTCCAGGTAGGCCAGCACGTTGCGCAGGTGCTGCTGCGCCATCGCCGTGCCGCTGGCGCCGACCGACACCCCCAGCACACCGGCCGGTTTGCCGGCCCAGGCGCTGTGGCCGTAGGGCCGCGATGCATGGTCGAGTGCGTTTTTCAGCACGCCCGGGATCGATCGGTTGTATTCGGGCGTGACAAACATCAGGCCTTGCGACGCGGCGATGTCGGCCTTGAGGCGCAGCACCACAGCGGAGGGCTGGGCGTCGTCGTCCTGGTTGTACAGCGGCAGGTCACCGATCTCCAGCGGCTTGAAGCGGAAATCCGCCGGCGCCAGCGCCGTGATGGCGGTGGCCAATTTGCGGTTGAACGATTCGCGGCGAAGGCTGCCGACGATCACGGCGATCTGGATAGTGCGCATGGACGCTCCGGTGAGGGGACTGGGCCGGCGTTGCCGGATCTTACAAAGCCGGTCGCAAAGATGAGTGTGCTGGATAACGGCGCTGCCGCGCGGTTCGCCAGCGCACAGACGACAGGGCCGGACGTCCCCTACAACCAGTCGCGGGATACAGAACTCGGCGCTTTTGGGCCGCCGCCCCGGCCTGTCCCCTCAACCCTGCTCGACACACACCAACACCATGAACAAGCTCCCGCTGATGGCCGTCCTGGCCTTGTCCGTGTCGATGGCCGCGAGCGCAGCAGTGATGGGCACGGTCGGCGGCCAGGGGGCTGGCAGCACCACCCGCGTCGTCACACGGACCGACATGCAGAACCTGGCGCTGGGCTGGAGCGTGAAGAAGTCCATCCTGGGCAAGACGGTCTACACCGGCACCGGTGACAAGATCGGCACCGTGCTGGACCTGATCATCTCGCCCGACAAGACCGTCTCGTACCTGGTCATCGGCGCGGGCGGCTTCATCGGCATGGGCCGCCACGATGTGGCGTATCCGCTAGCCCAGGTGAAGGAGGACAGCGGCAAGCTGGTGCTGGACGGCGCCACGCGGGATTCGGTCAAGGCGATGCCGGCGTTCGAGTACGCCACCGACGAGCGCCAGCGCGATCAGCTGGCGGCGCAGGCCGACCAGGAGATCGCCGCGGCCCGGGCCAAGCTGACCTCGCTGGACAAGCAGGCCAGTGCCGCCACGGCCGACGCCAAGGTCAAGCTCGATGCCCAGACCGTGGCACTGAAGCGGGATCTGCTGGCTGCCGAAGCCAAGCTGGCCGACCTGCGCAAGGCCAGCGCCGCCAAATGGAAAGCCTTTGAGGCCGAGGTCAGCGCCGCCACATTGAAGCTGCGCAAGTCGATCAACGGGGCGACCCGCTGACTGCCGTCACATCGTGAGTTCAGCCGGCAGCAGCCGGTTGTACTCGCGGTGCACCACGCCGTAGCACTCACAGGCGCGGCGTTCCAGCCCGGTGCGGTCCAGCACATGGATATGGCCGCGGGCATAGCGGATCACCCCGGCGGCCTGCAGCTTGAGCGCGGCTTCGGTCACGCCCTCGCGGCGCACGCCCAGGCGGTTGGCGATCAACTCCTGGGTCATCACCAACTCGCTGCCGGGTTGCCGGTCCAGGCTGAGCAGCAACAGGCGGCTCAATTGCTGGTCCAGGCAGTGGTGGCGGTTGCACACTGCCGTTTGCGCCACCTGGCTGATCAGGGCCTGGGTGTAGCGCAGCAGCAGCAGCATCACCGGCGCTGACCGGTTGAAAGCTTCCTTGATCGCCGACCCTTTGAGTCGGAATCCCTGGCCTGCGTTTTGCACCACCGCCTGGCTGGGCGTGACGTCACTGCCCATGAACAGCGAGATGCCGACGATGCCCTCGCGGCCCACCACGGCCACCTCGGCGCTGGCGCCGCTTTCGGTCACGTACAGCAGCGACACCATCGCGGTGGTGGGAAAGTAGACATGGCTGAGCGGGCGCCCCGGCTCATTCAGCACCTGGCCCAGCTCCAGGGTGACGGGCTCCAGATGGGCCATCCACTGCTGCCGCTCGTCGTCCGGCAGCGCAGCCAGCAGGTGGTTGCGTCGGGGGTCGGGCGCCAGTGCACGCAGCACCGGGGTCAGGGGCTGGGGTCGCATGGTGGCGGTGGGTAGGCGGGAGAGCAGGGCGGTCATCATGTTTATCTCGCGGTGGCCGTTCCAAAACTGGAGATTCAAAGGTAGCCGCTGTGTGCGCCAGCGCACGTAGGACAACATGACGCCTGGGCGAAAGCGATCTGGCCTTTGTCGTGAAGGGGCCCTGTGGGTGCCAGCGCGCACAATCGCCGGCGCATGCCGACCGATCCAGAAACTGCCGCCCAGACCGCTGCCAAGCCCGCCGTCCAGGCCGCCCAGGACGGTGCTGACGGCCCGGGCGGCCCGGCGCCGGCCCCCGCGCAGCATTCGCTGGCCGCGCTGCGCCTGCGCTACGGCCCCAACCACCGCTGGTGGGTGCTGCTGACGGTGATGATCGGCAACATGGCCGCGCTGATGGCCGCCACCACCATCAACGTGGCGGTGCCGGCCATCAGCCGGCAGTTTGAGCTGGGCCAGCAGGACGCGCAGTGGCTGGCCACCAGCTTCATGGGCGCGATGACGGTGTCGATGCTGGCCACGCCCTGGCTGCTGCAGCGTTTTGGCTACCGGCGCTGTTATGTGGCGATGCTGGCCCTGCTGGGTGCCGGTGGGCTGGTCGGCGGCCTGGCGCCCAACCTCGGGCTGGTGCTGGCCATGCGCATGGTCGAGGGCCTGGCCGGCGGCGTGCTGCAAACCATCCCCGGCGTGATCATCATGCATGCCTTTGCCAAGCACGAGCAGGGCCGGGCGATGGGCGTGTTCGGCTTTGGCACGGTGCTGGCGCCGGCACTTGGCCCCAGCGTGGGCGGGCTGCTGGTCGACTGGTTTGGCTGGCGGGCGATATTTTTCTTCGTGTTGCCGTTTTGCGCGGTGGCCGTGGTGCTGGCGCGGCGCTGCCTGCCGCATGTGGCGCCGGGCGGCCTGCCGGTCAACCCGCTGGCGAGGCCACCCGACGCCTGGAGCCTGCTGATGCTGACGGTGCTGCTGGCAGCATTGCTCAACGGCTTGGTCACCTTGCAGGGCGGGCAGGCGCTGGCGGGCGGCTTGCAACTGGCGCTGGCCGCCGCGCTGGTGGCGGGCTTTATCGTGCGCCAGCGCCGGGTGGCAACGCCGCTGATGCAGATGTCGCTGTACGGCCACCCGGTGTTCCGCCGCGCTGCGCTGGTGGCGGTGATCTACGGTGCCGGGCTGTTTGGCTCCACCTACCTGCTGCCGGTCTTCATGCTGGTGGCACTCGGCATGCCGGCGTCCACCGTGGGCGCAGTGCTGCTGCCAGCCGGACTGGCGCTGGCCTGCACCATCCCGCTGGCCGGTCGGCTGGCCGACCGGGCGCCGCTCTACCGCACGCTGACCGTCGGCCTGCTGGTGATGACGGCGTCGTTTGCGGTGATGGTGTTTGTCGGCAGCGGCACGGCCGTGGTCTGGCTGACCGCTTTTGCGGTGCTGGGTCGCATCGGCCTGGGCTGCGTGATCCCGTCGCTCAGCCTGTCGGCGATGCGGGTGCTGGACCTGCCGCGCATCGCCGCCGGCGCCAGCACGATGAACTTCCTGCGGCAGTTCGGCGGCGCGGTGGGCGTCAACCTGGTCGGCATCCTGCTGGGTGCACGGCTGCAAACCCATGCCGCGCTGGGGCAGGCCGGCACCTTGCGGGCTTTTCACGAGGTGTTCGTGCTGATGGCGCTGCTGACCGGCGCGGCGGCGTTGGCGGCCTGGCAGATGAAACCAGCCCCGCCGCCGCCGGCGTCCCCGGCATGACATCGACGCCCGCCGCGGGCGGTGCACACTTTGACGCCTGGCGCGCCTTGGCGCCACTCCAAAAACTCCACGGAGACCCCGACATGGGACCCTTGACCGGATTGCGCGTTGTTGAACTGGCCAGCATCGGCCCGGGGCCGCTGTGCGCCATGTTGCTGGCCGACCTGGGTGCCGAGGTGCTGCGCATCGACCGCACCGAGCCCAGCGGCCTGGGCGTGGCGATGGATGTCAAATTTGATGTCTCCGGCCGCAACCGGCGCTCGGTGGCACTGGACATCAAGCAGCCCGCCGGCCGCGACGCCGCGTTGCGCCTGATCGACCGCGCCGACGTGCTGATCGAGGGCTGGCGACCGGGCGTGGCTGAGCGTCTGGGCCTGGGGCCCGAGGCCTGCCGGGCGCGCAACCCTGGCCTGGTATTTGGCCGCATGACGGGTTTTGGCCAGACCGGCCCGCTGGCCCAGGCTGCCGGCCATGACCTGAACTACATCGCCTTGACCGGCGCGCTGCACGCGATTGGCGCGGGTTCGGGCGGCGGCGCGGCGGGCACCGACAAGCCCATCCCACCGCTCAACCTGGTGGGCGACTACGGCGGCGGAGCGCTCTACCTGGCCTTTGGCATCCTGGCGGCGATCTTCGAGCGCAGCCGCTCCGGCCAGGGCCAGGTGGTGGACGCCGCGATGGTGGACGGCGCCTCATCGCTGATGAGCATCTTTTTTGGCATGGCCGCGTCCGGCGCCTGGAACGTCGAGCAACGCGCCGCCAACCTGCTGGACGGCGGCGCGCCGTTCTACGACACCTACGCCACGGCCGACGCCAAATGGGTGTCGATCGGTGCGCTGGAGCCCAAGTTTTTTGCCGAGCTGGTGCAGCGCATCGGCCTGGATGAAAAGTTCATCAAGCGCCAGTACGACCGCCGCTGCTGGCCCGAGCTGCGCGAGGCCATCACCGGCCTGATCGCCGCCAAGACGCGTGACGAGTGGAGTGCGCTGCTCGAAGGCACCGATGTGTGCTTTGCGCCCGTGCTGTCGATCACCGAGGTGGCCAGCCACCCGCATGCCCAGGCGCGCGGCGGCTACATCCAGGTCAGCGGCGTCACCCAGCCGGCGCCCGCGCCACGCTTCTCGCGCAGCCAGCCCGGCCAGCCCACGCCGGCCGTCAAGCCCGGCACGCACACCGACGCCATCCTGGCCGAGGCGGGCTTCAGCGCGGCCGAGATCAACGCTTTGCGTGCCGCCGGTGCGGCGATCGGAGGCTGACATGGACAACCCCTTGCCCCACCCCGCGCTGATGAGTGCCCCGGCCGACGCGCCACCGCCCAAACCCCGCGCCGCCGCCTCGCTGATCGTGCTGCGCGACAGCCCGCACGGCGTGCAGGTGCTGATGCTGCGCCGCGCCGACCGCCCGGGCGACCAGAACGGCGGCGCCACGGTGTTTCCGGGTGGCCTGCTCGACGCCAGTGACCGTGGCCACTATGAGCGCTGCAACGGCCTGGACGACGCCACCGCCAGCGCCCGGCTCGGCTTGCCCGCCGACGGCCTGCATTACTGGGTGGCGGCGGTGCGCGAGTGTTTCGAGGAAGCCGGCCTGCTGTTTGCCACCAACGAGGCGGGTGCCATGGTTGACCTGCACGCGCTGCCTGCCGTTGAGGTGGTGGCGCTGCGCCGCGCGCTGCACGCCAACCAGACCGGCATGGCCGAGGTCTGCCAGCGCTTTGGCGTGCGCCTGGCCACCGACCGGCTGGCCTACTACAGCCACTGGATCACGCCCAAGGGCCTGCCCAAGATCTTCGACACCCGGTTCTTCATCACCGAGGCGCCGGCGGGCCAGTCCGCCCAGGAAGACGCCACCGAAACCGTTGAACTGCTGTGGCTCACCCCCGCCGAAGCGCTGGCGCGTGCCCGCGACCTGAAGCTGATGAACGTCACCCAGATCACGCTGAAGCACCTGGCCGGTTTTGCCCGCGCTGGCGACGCCGTGGCCTGGGCCCGCGCACAGACCACCGTGCCGCTGAACCGCCCGCGTGTGGGCCTGGGCCCCAACGGCCGGCAGCCGATCAACCTGGGCGACTGGGCCTATGCCGAGCTGGGCCGCATCGACCCCGATGGCCGCGGCACCGCCAGCGTTGAACTGAAGCCCGGTGCAGCGGTGTGGTTGTCGCCGCGGGTGCTGCGCGTCACTGCCGACAACGGCAGCGTGATGACCGGGCCGGGCACCAATGCCTACTTCATCGGCGCGCCCGGCAGTGACGACTGGGCGCTGCTTGACCCCGGCCCCGACCACGCCGGCCATGTGGCCGCGCTGCTGGCCGCGGCGCCCGGCCGCATCAGCCGTGTGCTGGTCACCCACACCCACAAGGACCACTCGCCCGCGGCCGCCGCCATCGTGGCCGCCACCGGTGCCCCCAGCTACGGCCAGGTGGCGGTGCACCCCGAGTGGCAGGACACCGACTTCCAGCCCACCCACACCCTGCACGATGGTGACCGGCTGGCGCTTGGCGAGGGCGTCACGCTGCGGTTGATCCACACCCCCGGCCACGCCAGCAACCACCTCTGTTACCTGCTGGAGGAAGAAAAGCTGCTGTTCACCGGCGACCATTTGATGCAGGGCAGCACCGTGGTCATCAAC
>JBKJKU010000269.1:0-24313 GCA_046597355.1 Aquabacterium sp. | reverse complement strand
GTGACCGCATCGAACAATTCGGCCATCGTGTCGTGCGGCTCGATCTGGGTGGTGTAGGCGTTGAACACCAGGCCCAGGCGCTGCTCGACGACCTTCTGGCTGAACGCCGGCCAATCGTGCTCGGGGTAGGCGGCCAGGTGGGCGTTGTAGTTGCCGACCGCGCCGTTCATCTTGGCCAGCAGCGCGACTGAGGCAATGCGGTCGCGGGCAGTGATCAGCCGGGCGGCAACGTTGGCCACCTCCTTGCCCACGGTGGTGGGGCTGGCGGTTTGGCCGTGGGTGCGGCTGAGCATCGGCAGCCCGGCCTGCGCCGCTGCCATGGCCCGCAGCTTGTCGATCACCTTGTCCAGCGCCGGCAGCAGCACCTGCTCGCGGGCGGCCTTGAGCATCAGCGCGTGGCTGGTGTTGTTGATGTCCTCGCTGGTGCAGGCGAAGTGCACGAACTCCTGCGCCGCCTCCAACTCGGGATGGCCCTTGAAGCGGGCCTTAAGCCAGTACTCCACCGCCTTGACGTCGTGGTTGGTGGTGCGCTCGATGTCCTTGATGGCCTGGGCATCGGCCTCGGAGAAACGCAGCACCAGTGACCGCAGGTAGCCCCGCGAGGCCTCGGGCAGCGCGGCCAGCTCGGCAAAACCGGCATCGGTCAGCGCGATGAACCATTCGACCTCGACCTGCACCCGGCGGTGCATCAGGCCAAACTCGGACATCAGCGGGCGCAGCGCGGCCATGCGCGGGGCGTAGCGGCCATCCAGCGGGGACAGGGCAGACAGGGCGGAGTGTTTGGACATGGCGGTCGGCACGCGCGAACGTGGCAAAAGCGTGGCAAAAGCGTGGCAAGAACGCGGCGGATTCGACTGCGGACAGCAGGGCCGGGCATGCGGCTTGGGCAGGCCGGCCGGGCGGCTGCAAGACGGGCCGCAGCCCGCCCGGCCACCCTCGGCGCAGCCCTTGATTCTAGTCGGGCCAATCCCGATGGACCGCAGGGCACAGCGCTTGCTTAATCCTGTTCAGGTGCACCGTGCCGGTGCCTGACCGGCGCCGCGCCAGCCCCCCAATCCACCACCCACCACCCACGACCCCACCCGAGGAGCGCCCATGACCGTATCCCGCCGCCGGCTTGTTGCCGGTACCGCTGCCCTTTCCCTGGCCGCCCTGGCCACGCTGGCCGCCGCGCCCGCTGCAGCGCAAAACAAGATCAAGGTCGCAGCCATCTACACCGTGCCGGTCGAGCAGCAGTGGGTCAGCCGCATCGACAAGGCGCTGAAGGCCGCGGTGGCCCGTGGCGAGATCGAGTACGTGTTCAGCGAAAACGTCGCCAACGCCGACTACGAGCGGGTGATGCGCCAGTACGCCGAGAAGGGCAACACCCTGATCGTCGGCGAGGCGTTTGCGGTGGAGGACGCGGCCCGCAAGGTGGCCAAGGACTATCCGAAGGTCAGCTTCTTGCTGGGCAGCTCGCGCAAGCCGCAGGAGCCCAACTTTGCGGTGTTCGACAACTACATCCAGGAGCCGGCCTACCTGTCGGGCATGGTGGCCGGTGGCATGAGCAAGACCAACAAGATCGGCCTGGTCGGCGGCTTCCCGATCCCCGAGGTGAACCGGCTGATGAACGCCTTCATGGCGGGCGCCAAGGAGGTCAACCCGAAGGCCGAATTCAGCATCAGCTTCATCAACAGCTGGTTCGACCCGCCCAAGGCCAAGGAGGCCGCCTTTGCGATGATCGACAAGGGCGCCGACGTGATGTACGCCGAGCGCTTTGGCGTCAGCGATGCCGCCAAGGAGCGCAAGGTGCTGGCCATCGGCAACGTGATCAACACCCAGAAGGACTACCCCGACACGGTGGTGGTCTCGGCGCTGTGGCACATGGAGCCCAGCATCGACGCCGCACTGGCTGCCGTGAAGGCCGGCAAGTTCAAGGCCGAGGACTACGGCCACTTGAGCCAGATGAAGGCCAAGGGCAGCGCGCTGAGCCCGCTCGGCACGTTCGAGAAGAAAGTGCCGGCGGACGTGGTGGCCAAGGTGGCGGCCAAGCAGAAGGCCATCCTGGACGGCAGCTTCAAGGTGGTGGTGGACGACAGCCAGCCCAAGGCCAAGTGAGCCTGTTGCCGCCCACGGCGGCACCTGTCACGCCGATCCCGGCTGCGGCAGCCCCGCCGACCCTGGCAAATGCCGCGCCGGTGCTGCTGCGCCTGTCCTGCATCAGCAAGCGCTTTGGCGCGCTGCTGGCCAACGACGCGATCTCGCTGACGTTGACGCGTGGCGAGGTGCTGGCGCTGCTGGGTGAAAACGGCGCCGGCAAGAGCACGCTGGTGTCGATCCTGTTTGGCCACTACCGGGCCGATGCCGGCACGGTCGAGGTCGATGGTGTGCCGCTTGCGCCTGGCAACCCCAAGGCGGCGCTGGCGTCGGGCATCGGCATGGTGCACCAGCACTTCACGCTGGCCGACAACCTGAGCGTGCTGGACAACGTGATGCTGGGCACCGAGCCGCTGTGGCAGCCGTTTTCGCGCCGCAGCAAAGCCCGCGCCGCGCTGGCGGCCACCGCGCAGCGCTTCGGCCTGCAGGTCGAGCCGGACGCGCGCATCGCTGATTTGTCGGTGGGCGAGCGCCAGCGGGTCGAGATCCTCAAGGCGCTGCTGCCATTTGGCCGCAAGCAGGGCGCCCGGATCCTGATCCTGGACGAGCCGACCGCCGTGCTGACGCCGCAGGAGAGCGAGTCGCTGTTCCACACCCTGGCGCAGCTGGTGGCGCAAGGCCTGGGCGTGATCTTCATCAGCCACAAGCTCGACGAGGTGCTGCGGGTGTCGCATCGCATTGCCGTGCTGCGTGCCGGCAAGCTGGTGGCCGAGCTGCCGGCGGCCGGTGCCAGCAAAGCCCAGCTGGCGCTGGCGATGGTGGGCCGCCCGGTGGACCGGGTGACGCGGGCGCCGACGGGGGCTGGCGCGTTGCCGGTCACCGCGGCGGCGCCTGTCTGCGTGCTGCGCGGCGTCACCGTGCGCGGCCACGGCCCCTGGCCGCAGCTCGACCAGATCGACCTGACGCTGGCGCCCGGCCAGGTGCTGGCGGTGGCCGGGGTGGCCGGCAACGGCCAGGGCGCGCTGGCCGACCTGCTGCACGGCCTGGTCGCAGCCGATGCCGGCAGCGTCACGGTGGCGGGCAAAGCGTTGCCGGCGCGGCCGCAGGCCTGGGTCGCAGCCGGCGTGGCCCGCATCCCCGAGGACCGCCACGCGGTCGGCGTGGTCGGCGACCTGCCACTGTGGCAAAACGCGGTGCTGGAGCGCTACGCCAGCCCGTCTTTTTCACGCTGGGGCCTGCTGCGGCGTGCCGCAGCGCGCAACTTTGCCCAGGGCCTGATGAAGCGTTTCGATGTGCGCGGCACCGAATCCGCTGGCGCGGCCACGCTGACCCGCAGCCTGTCGGGCGGCAACATGCAAAAGCTGATCCTGGGCCGCGCACTGGCCGGCGACCCAGGGCGCAGCGGACCGCCACCGCTGATCGTCGCCAACCAACCCACCTGGGGCCTGGACATCGGCGCGGTGGCTTATGTGCACCGCCAGTTGCTGGACGCCTGCGCCGCCGGCGCCGCGCTGCTGCTGATCAGCGAGGACCTGGACGAGGTGTTTGCGCTGGCCGACCGCATTGCGGTGATGCACCACGGCCGGCTCACCGCCGCCAGGCCCACCGCCGACTGGACGCTTGCGGCCATCGGGCTGGCGATGGCGGGTAGCGACACCACGGCCAGCGCGCCGCCGTCCCATCCGCCAGGCTCCGCCCGCCATGCAGCTTGAACGCCGCCCCCAGACCTCCCGCACGCTGCTGCTGGCCGCGCCGGTGGCCGCCGTGCTGGCCACGCTGCTGATCAGCTCGCTGCTGGTGGCCTGGGCCGGCGCGCCGGTGGGCCAGGCCTATGCGCTGCTGCTCGAAGGCGGTTTCGGCTCGCGCTTTGCCTGGACCGAAACCCTGACCCGCGCCACCCCGCTGATCCTGACCGGACTGGCTGCGGCGGTGGCCTTCAAGGCCAGGCTGTACAACATCGGCGGCGAGGGCCAGCTCTACGCCGGCGCCATCGCGGCTGTCGCGGTCGGCGGCCTGCACGGCGGCAGCGGCTTTTCAGCGCCGGTCTGGTTGCTGTTCCCGGCCATGATGGTCGCAGCCGCCTTGGCTGGCGCGCTGCTGCTGCTGGGCCCGGCACTGCTGAAAAGCCGGCTCGGGGTGGACGAGGTGGTGACCACGCTGCTGCTCAACTTCATCGTGCTGCTGGCGGTCTCGGCCCTGATCGACGGCCCGATGAAAGACCCCGGCGCGATGGGCTGGCCGCAGAGTGTGGTGATCCAGGACAGCCTGCAACTGGACAAGCTGATAGCGCGCAGCCGGGTTCACACCGGCCTGCTATGGGCGCTGGCCTTGGCCGGCCTGCTCTGGGCGCTGCTGGGCTGGACCCGCACCGGCTTTGAGATCCGGGCGGTCGGCGCCAATGCCCGTGCCGCGCACTTTGCCGGCATGCCCGTGGGCTGGGTGACGGTCAAGGTGGCGCTGCTGTCGGGCGCGCTGGCCGGGCTGGCCGGCGCCATCGAGGTGGCCGGCCGCGCCGGTTATGTCACGCTGGACATGTCGCCCGGCTACGGCAGCAGCGGCGTGGTGATCGCGATGCTGGCCGCACTCAACCCGTTGGGCGTGGTGGCGGCAGCGGTGTTTGTCGCCGGCATCCTGGTCGGCGCCGACAGCATGAGCCGGGCCGTTGCCGTGCCCACCTACATCGCCGACGTGATCGTCGCGGTCAGCCTGATCACGATGCTGATCGCCACGCTGGTCACGCAGTACCGGATTGTCTGGTTCGAGCGCCGCAGCGCTCCGGCTGGAACCGGCGGAAGTACCACGTCTGGCACCGGCGAAGGCACCGCCTGATGGCCGAGGTGCTGGACCTGCTGCTGGCCGCGCCCTTTTGGGTGGCCGTGCTGCGCATCGCCACGCCGCTGATCCTGGGCACCTTGGGCGTGCTGCTGTGCGAGCGCGCGGGGGTCTTGAACCTGGGCATCGAGGGCATCATGGTGGCGGGAGCCTTCTGTGGTTGGCTGGCGGCCTACCACGGCGCCGGCCTGTGGGGCGGGGTGCTGGCCGCGCTGGCTGCCGGCGCCGTGCTGGGCGCGCTGCACGCGCTGCTGACCGTCACGCTGACGCTGTCGCAGCATGTCTCGGGCCTGGGCATCACGATGCTGGCCACCAGCCTGGCCAGTTTTGCCTACCGGGTGAGCTTTCCCAAGGTCGACAGCCCACCGACGATCCAGCCCTTTGCCGCGATGGACTGGCTGCCACTGCCGGTGCTGAGCGCGCAAACCCCGCTGACGCTGCTGGCCCTGGGGCTGGTGCCGGCGCTGGCCTGGGCGCTGAACCGCACGCCGCTGGGTCTGGCCGTGCGCATGGTGGGCGAAAACCCCGCCGCGGCCGAGGGCCAGGGGCTGGACGTGCTGCGGCTGCGCACCGGCGCGGTGATCGCCGGGTCGGCGTTGATGGGGCTGGCGGGTGGCTTCCTGACGCTGTCGGCCTTCAACGCGTTTTACTTCAACATGGTCAACGGCCGCGGCTGGGTCTGCGTGGCGCTGGTGGTGTTTGCGTCCTGGCGTCCGGCCAAGGCCTTGCTGGGGGCGCTGCTGTTTGCATTTTTCGACGCGCTGCAACTGCGCCTGCAGCAGGCCGGCGGGGCGGGGGCCGACGGCGCCGGGCTGTTTGGCATCACCCTGCCCTACCAGCTGTACCTGGCGCTGCCCTACCTGATGGCCATCGTCGCGCTGGTGCTGGTGGCGCGGCGCGCGGCCTACCCGCAGGCACTGATGAAGCCCTACCGCAAGGGCGAACGGTAACGGCGGCGCGGCCGCCGCCCGGGGTTCAATCCGCCGCGAGGTCGGCCAGGCTGGGGCCGCGCGACACCTCGGGCAGGCTGGGCGGCGTCCAGCTCACGCCCTCAGCGGCGGCCCAGCGCGCCAGGCTGCCGTCGGCCAGCGCCTGCGCGATGACGCCATCCAGCGCGGCGCGCACCGCGGCGTTGCCGTCCAGCGTCACAAAGCCCAGGTTGATGCCCAGTGGCCGACGGTAGGCGGCAGCCACCAGGGTTGATGCGGGATGCTGCAGCTGCCAGCCATCAAACAACGCCAGCGGCAAGAACACCGCGTCGAACCGGCTGCCGGTGGGCTGGGCCAGTTCGGCCAGCACGTCCTCACGCTGGTTCAGCGACACCAGCCGGGGCCGCAACTGGCCGTTGCGCCAGGTCATCGCCATCGAGCCGGCCAGCGTGCCGCTGACCACGCCCATGCGCCGCTCACCCAGGTCGCTAAAGCGCAGCAGCGGCGCAGCGCCGCCCGGTTGCACCACACCCAGCGCGGCACCCAGGTAGGCACGGCTGGCTGTGAGCGTACCCAGCGTGACAAACGGCCGCTCACGCTTTCGCTTGGCACCCGGCGTGTCGGGCGTGCGCGAGGTGGCGCGGGTGGCCGGCCCGAGATCGCTGGCCAGCAGCGGAAACCCGCTGACCGCCTCGCACAGCCCCGACGACAGCAGCGCATTGACCTCGTGGGTGAGCGAGCTTTCTTTTTCGTAGGCCGACTCAAAAGGCAGCACCACCAGCTCGCGGCCCAGCGCGGCGGCCGCGGCGCTGGCGATGCGCACATCCAGCCCCCGCGGCTGGCCGCCGACCTGGTGCGACAGCGGTGCGTTGTCCACCGCCATGCACACGGTCAGCGGCGCGGCGCTGGCCGGTGCGGCTGCCGCGCCGGCCAGCAGCGCCAGCGTGGCGACCGCAGGCCAACAGCGCGATGCCGGCCGGTGCCGGCTGCGGCCGGCGGCGCGGTCAGCGCTCTTTGCCACCGCGGGTGCCCACATAAGCCCACAGCAGCTCGATCTGCTCGGCCGACAGCGATTCCTTGAACGACGGCATGTTGCCCTTGCCCTGGCTCACGCTGAGATGGAAACGGTTGGGATCGTCCACCGGAAACTTTCGCAGGTCGTACACCGTGGTGCCGGCGTTGACCATGTTGCGGCCATGGCACTGCGCGCAGGTGCGGTCGAACTGCACCCGACCGGCCTCGATCTGCTCGGTCGTGAAGCCGGTGCTGCCGCTGGTGGCTTGCGCCAGCGTCACCACCGGCAACACCAGCAGCACCAGGCCGAACTGCGCCATCCGCTGCAAGGTCACGCTCATCAACGGATCGCGAAGGTCCAGAGCGACCCGCCGGCCGGTGTGGCGGCCATGCGCTCGTCACCCAGCAGCGCCCAGACGCCACCGGCGCCCACCACGATGCTGACGTACTGCTTGCCGTTCTGCTCCCAGGTCACCGGCAGGCCGATGATGCCGGAGCCGGTCTGGAACTCCCACAGCTTCTTGCCGTTGGTGGCATCCACGGCGATGAACTCGCCGGTGGCCGCACCGGTGAACACCAGCCCGCCGCCGGTGGACAACGTACCCGCCATGCTGGGCTGGCCCGGCCAGGCCATCTGCCACTTGCTCTTGCCGGTCATCGGATCGATCGCGCTCAGGTGGCCGCCCGGCGTGCCCTTGGCCGGAAAGTTGACGCCGCGCATGTTCATGCCCAGGTACCACTCACCCTTTTTGTACTCGGGCTTGGCGAGTTGGTAGGGCCAGGACATTTCCAGCGTGTTGGCATAGGCCAGGCCGGTGGCCGGATTCCAGGACATCGGGGTCCAGTTCTTGCCGCCCAGCACCGACGGCCAGATCTCGACGTCGGCACCGGCCCGCACCTTCTTGGTGGCCTCGGACTCCACCGGCCGGCCGGTGGCCATGTCGACCTTGTCAGCCCAGTTGACCTTGACATACGGGTTGGCGGCCAGCAGCTTGCCGTTGGCGCGGCCGAGCACGTAGAAGAAACCGTTGCGGTTGGCCTGCGCCAGCACCTTGCGGTTCTGGCCGTCGATCTTCAGGTCGACCAGCATGCCGACTTCTGTGGCGTCGTAGTCGTACGGATCGTTGGGGCTGAACTGGTAATGCCAAACAAACTCGCCAGTCTTGGGCCGGAAAGCGATTACCGAGCAGACATAGAGGTTGTCGCCCCTGCGGACTTCGGGGTTCCAGGGGCCGGCGTTGCCGGTGCCCCAGTACACCAGGTCCAACTCGGGGTCATACGCGCCGGTCAGCCAGGTGGGTGCGCCGCCCTTGGCATGGGTGTCGCCGGGCCAGGTGTCGCCACCCTTGTCGCCGGGTGCGGCGGTGGTGTATTTGCGCCACAGCTGCTTGCCGGTCTGCGGGTCCCAGCCGTCGATGAAGCCGCGGGTGCCGTACTCGCCACCGGCGATGCCGGTCATCACCACGCCGCCGGCGATCAGCGGTGCGGACGTCATGGCGTGGCCGTCCAGGTAGTTGGCGGCCTTGCTCTTCCAGAGCTGCTTGCCGGTCTTGGCGTCCAGCGCCAGCACATGGGCATCCAGCGAGACGCGGTAGATCTTGCCGTCAAAGATTGCGGCGCCGCGGTTCACGATGCCGCAGCAGGCCATCTTGAACACATCGCTGGGCATCTCGATCTCATGCTTCCAGAGCTGCTTGCCGGTGAGCGGGTTCAGCGCGACCGTGGTGTTGTGGGTGGTGACGTACATCACCCCCTCGTGCACGATGGGCTGCGACTCCTGGCCCTGCGGGTTGTTCAGGCTGTAGCTCCAGGCCGGCGTCAGGTTGGCGACCGTCTGGGTGTTGATCTGCTTGAGCGCGCTGTAACGCTGGTTGTTGTAACCCATGCCGTAGGTCAGGATGTCGCCCGGCGTGTTGGCGTCGGCTTTGAGCGCGTCCAGCGTCTGCGCGTGTAGCGCAAACGGCGCAGCCAGAGTCAGCAAGGCGACGCCTGCGGTGAGCCATCGATTCAAAACCATGTCTTGTCTCCTGGTCGGGGGTGACGGCCGGTTGCCGCTCTGTTCGGAAAGGTTTCCGAAGGGAAGATGATCGACACTAATCCTGCAGCTGTGCGAATACAGCGGGCTTTCCCTAGTTCGCCAGCAGGCTGCGACCTGCCTACAGTGCTTTCAAGCGGGTGGCAACGGCCTTGCGGTGGCCGGGCTGCTCCAGCAAGCAACAACGACGCCGCAAGGCGGATACCCATGAACCCTTCCGTCGAACTCCAGTCCCGCTTGCTGTCCGTGCGCAGCCATTACCGGGTTACGCCCTGGATCCAGCCGCGGGATGACGAGTCGCCGCTGCTGCGCTCCTGGCAGCGCTGCCGCGACGCCGGCATGCGCGAGCATGAACGCGTCAATTTCGAGCTGGTGTCGCGGTCCATGCTGGCCGCGCTGGACGACGAGCACGGCGGCCTGGTGCAAGCCGCCCGCCCCGAGACCGAGCGCTTGGCGCGCGCGCTGCGCGGCACCGGTTGTGCGGTGCTGCTGTTCAACACCCGAGGCGTGGTGATCGACCGGCTTTGCCACGAGGCGGGCACGCCGGCGGTGCTGCTGATGGCCACCCGCAAGGGCGTCAACGTGGCCGAGCGTTGTGTGGGCACCACCGCGCCAGCCATTGCGCTGGCCGAGGGCCTGCCCTACCTGGTGGGCCGCGACGCCCACTTCTTTGCCAACGTGCGGCCGTTTTTCTGCGTCGCCGCCCCGATCGACAGTCCGCAAGGCGAGCGCTTGGGCGCGCTCGACGTCACCGCCTACGACAACGTGCCCTCGTTCGACATCTACGCCCTGGTGATCGATGCCGCCGCGGCGATCGAAAACAGCCTGTTCCGGCCGTCGGCCGACAGCCTGCTGGTGCGCTTCCACCCCCGCGCCGAACTGGTGGGCACTGCGCTGGAAGGCCTGGCGCTGGTGGGCAACGACGGCCGCATCGCCGGGGTCAACCGGGCGGCTGCGCGGGTGCTGTGCCAGCCCCGGTCGGCACTGCTGGGCCGGCCGTTCAGCGAGTTGTTCGACCGTCGCCTGCAGTCCTTGTTCGCCCGGCCCGCCGGCCAGCGCGCCGACCTGGTGGAGATGATGACCCAGCTGGGCCTGCAGGTGCAGGCACGCTTTGAGAGCGCACCACGCCATGCCGACGCCGACCGGCTGTCCGACGCCGGGGTGGCCGCGCCCGGCGTGCCGGGGGCAGACGCAGACGCGGGCGCCACGGCTGCAGGCCGCCAGCCAGTCAACATGCGGGAACTGGAGCGCCTGGCCATCGAGCGCACGCTGGTCGCGTTCGACGGCAACGTGTCAGCGGCAGCGCGCCAGCTGGGCATCAGCCGTAACACCATCTACCGCAGGCGCGAGGCGAATCCTTTGTAGTGCGGCCCCCATGCGCCAGCCGTCCGTGGTCATTGCGAGCCAGCCCTGGCGATCAAGTGTTTTCCCGCCCATGATTTAGGGAGTGACCTGGTGGATTAGCAGGCGTACTGTCGAAAAACACCAAAAGCGCTTCCGCCTGTCAAGTGCTGTGGTTGATTGACGGGATGTGGCCGGGTAACGGACCGAGATTGGCATAGGAGAAGGCTGATGATTAATTTCAAGCATCACTTGATCGGTGCAGCGCTGCTGGTTTGCTCTGCTTTGGCCATGGCTGCACCGTTTGCCAATGTGGCATCCATTGCGCAGGTCGGTCGCCCGCTGACCATCTCAGGCGGAGGCTTTGAGCCCGGTGCCCTGATCAACCTGCGTGTGCTGGGCCCTCGCAACTCTGTCTCTGCCGCCGCCGTGGTGGTAGCGGCAGACGGTGCGATCACCCACACCTTGGTAGCGCCCAGCGATGGCGCCTATGTCGTCCAGATCACCCAGTCGGACGGGCGGGTCGCTGTCAGCAATCTGAAGTTCCACGTGTCGCGCTGACCGGCCCAGACCATGCCACGCGCTTGGGTCACCGTGCTTCTGGCAGCGTTTGCCGCTGGGCTGGGCACCACTGCGGCCGCTGCAGCGCCGGCTGCGGACCAGGCTTTGGTGACTGCGGCAGACCAATCTGTCGTCGGGCCGAGGGGTCAGGTGCTGTTCACCTCGATGCGCACAGGTGTGATGCAGATCTACCGTATCGACACCGACGGTGGCCGAGAAATCAGACTGTCGCAGACCGACAGCGCCGACGTGCAGCCCGCGTGGTCCGCATCGGGCAAGGTTGCCTTCGTGTCCTACCGCAGCGGCGGCGGCGACGTCTACACGATGAATGCCGACGGCGGCGAGCTTCGCCGGCTGACCACACAACCGGGTCTCGACGAAAGCCCGACTTGGTCGCCCGATGGGCAGCGTATCGCTTATGTCAGTGAGCGCAATGGACTGACTGGCGTGCACGTGGTCCAGGCCGACGGCAGCCAGGACACGTTGATTTCGACGGCGCTAACCGAGGTGGGTGCGCCGGCCTGGTCGCCAGATGGCAAGAAGATCGCTTTTGTGGCCACCCAGGACAGCAAGCTGCGCATCATCGTGGCCGATCTCGTCGCAGGAACGGTCGGTCCGGTGACCGATGGCAAGAGCGGTGAGTACGGCCCGGTGTGGTCGGTCGACGGAAGGTCGCTGCTCTATGTTCAGTCTGGCAGCCGCACTGAGGGCGTGAATCTGCGGCTTCTCCGACTCGGCGAGCCGGCCTCGGTTGCGTTGACCAGCGGCGGCTACACCAACAGCCAGCCGCGCTTCTCACCTGACGGATCGCGCATCCTCTACCTCAGCAACGCCAGCAGCCAGGGTGCCGCCATGAATGTCCATGTGATGAATGCCGACGGCACAGGCAGTTCCAACCTGACCCGTTGGGAACATGCCGACCTGAGCGCCACCTGGTCGGCTGATGGCCGGGAGATCTTGTTCATGAGTTTCCGTGACTGGCCAGGCCAGATCTACCGGGTCAATGCCGACGGCAGCGATGTACAACGGCTCACGCGATCCGACGGCCAGGACGGCTTCCCCGTCTCTCGCCCCGGCGAAAGTGCACGGTCCAGCGTCGCACGGTCTCAGTGAATCCCTGTTTTCAGCGCGAGGAGTCAACCATGAAAAGCGGTCATCCCCTGTCCCAATCCTGTCACCGCATGCTGGCGCGATTCGCCAGCGCGACACTGGCGTTGGCCGGACTTTTGCCTCTCGCGGCCAACGCAGGGGTCACCCTTTACACCACGGATGCCCAGTTCGACCTGGGCATCTTGTCGGGTGTCAACCACACTGCGCCCAATGCCAACCAGCTTCAATTGAACAAGGTTGGCACCACCTTTCCAGTACTGTGGGTGGCCAACGCGGGTGAAGACACGCTATCCAAGATTGACACCAACACCGGCCGGGAGTTGGGCCGGTACCGTACCTTCTTCGGCAACGGCGCCTTTGGCAACCATGGCGCCTTCACCGGCCCGGCGCCGTCGCGCTCGGCGGTGGATATTCAAGGCAATGCCTACATCGCCAACCGGCATTTCGACGGCCGCCGGCCGATGGTCATGAAGGTGCTGGCCGAGGGTTTCATCGACCGCAATGGCAATTCGGTTGCTGACACCTCTACAGACAGCAACAACAGCGGCACGATCAGCGCTGCCGAGACCTTGGACGTGGTGGAAGCCAATGCCAACAGTCTCTACGACTGCTCGACTGCAAGTTGCGAGAGCCGGGACGAGCGGGTGGCCTGGACCTCCACCTTGCCAGCGGCCGAGGCCGGTGGCCTGGGCCGTGCGCTGTGCATCGGCACCGACGGCAACCTGTGGGTGGGCGTTTTCAACACCGGACACTATTACAAGCTGCGGGCCACTGACGGCGCCATCCTGAGCGGTCCACACACCGTCAACTGGAATCCGTACGGCTGCCTGGTCGATGGCAACGGCATCCTCTGGAGTGCCTCGCTCAGCGGTCGCCTGGGGCGGCTCGACACCAACAATCCAGCCTCTGTCGCGTCGTTTGATGACAACAGCCAAAACTACGGCATCGCGCTGGGCAATGGCAAGGTTTACCTGGCTTCGCTGAACGGTTCCGGTTTCCGGGAGTTCTCGCCCGGCCCCAACACCTTTGCGACACCCGGGGGTTCCAAAGGCTTCTCATCCACCGGTATTTCAGCGGACGGTTCCGGCAACATCTGGACCGGTCCCTACACGACCGGCGGTGTGCGCAAGTACAACGCAGCGGGTGCACAACTGTGCAGCGGCGCCAATCAGTTTGGCGGCTCGATCGAAACACGCGGCGTGATCGTCGACGCCGACAACAACATCTGGCAGATCAACCGCTTTACCAACAGTGTGGCCAAGTTCCGTGGCGCCGACTGCGCACCTTTGGGTACCTTTCCGGTCGGCTTCGACCCCTACACCTACAGCGACGCCACGGGCTTTGCAGCCCGCAATACGACAACGCCGACGGGGACCTGGACCGTCATCAACGACTCCAGTACAACCAACCAGGCCTGGAACAAGATCAGCTGGACCGAATCGCTGCCTGCGGGTGCGGGTGTGCTGGTGTCGGCCCGGGCCAGCGACGTCCAGGCCAACTTGGCGAACTTGGCGTATGTGCCGGTGGCCAACGGTGCCAACCCGGCGCTCAACGGCCGCTTCATTCAGGTGCAGGCGCGTCTCAATGCCAACACCAGTGGCGACTCGCCCATCCTGCTTGACCTGAGCATCAGCAGCAAATCCCTGGTCTGCGATGTCAACAACGACGGCAAGATAGATACCACTGACATCAACCTGATTCGCGCCGGCATCGGGCAGGTTCCGGTGCTCAATGATCCGCGTGACGCCAATGGCGATGGCTTGATCACGATCAACGACGCGCGCACCTGTGCCCTTCGTTGCACCAACGCCAGTTGCGCACCTTGACGGGCTGCCTCTCTTCACTGTGTGCGGCGCACACAACCTGAACACTGACAACAGAAAGGTAACCCATGAAATCAACCGTAGCGGGCCTGGCCGTCGCGCTGGGCAGTCTGGTGGTTTGTTTGCCGGCTGAGGCGGGCATCGTGGTGTCGTTCAATCCCACGCTTACAACCGTTGGCGCCGGCGCGTTCTTCGATGTCGATGCTGTGGTCACAAACCTGGGCGTTGGCTTGGGAAAGGACGTCGTCAGCGGCTTTGATCTCAATGTCTTCTTTAACTCCACCTTCATCAAGGGCTTGGGCGCCGATGAAAACCTCACCATGTTTGGAGGCGCAGGAGATCGATTTTTTGGTCCCGCCACCGGCATGGGCTCCAACAACCTCGGCTTGTCTGGCCTGTCGATCCTGGATGAATCGGCTTTGCAAGGGCTGCAGGGGGACAGCTTTGTCCTGGCAACTTTCCACTTTCAGGCTTTGTTGGACGGGGCCACCACACTGAGATTTGGAACGTCAATTCCTTTCGAAAGCAATTTGGTGGGCGGTAACGTCGATGTCTTGGGCAACGCACTGACACTGAATGCCGCCTTCGGGACCGCCTGCGTTGCGGTTGGCAATGGCAGTTCCTGTCAAGTCCCTGAACCATCAGGTTATGGTTTGCTGGGCTTGGCATTGCTAGGCTTGCTGGCACCGGCAATTCGTCGCCGCTGTAGCAGCGATGCGGCAACTGGCGCTTGATGCTTTTTCTGGGCCGGCCGGCCCCTGACCCGCACCGCAAGCGGGACTTACTTTTTGCGGCAGCTTAGAACTGATGGCCGCGACTAGCGCCGGCCAAACATCATCTGCCGTGCCAACGCGGATTTGAGCGGCGGCAGGGCTTGCAGGGCGGCCAGACCCAGGCCCCGCACCGCCGGCAAGCCAGGCCAGCGCCAGGTGAAGCTGCGGGCCAGAAAGTCGGTGGCGGCGATCATGCTCCAGCGGTCCGGGCCGCGGGCCCACTCCAGACGGCGCAGCACACGGTCCAGGTCGTCGGGCCGGGCGTGACGCAGCGCCTGCACCAGCTCAGTGGCGTCGCGCAGGCCCAGGTTCAGCCCCTGGCCAGCCACCGGATGCAGGGTTTGCGCCGCATTGCCGATGCGCACGATGGCGCCATCGACCAGCGTGCGCTCGGCGTTCAGGCCCAGCGCAAAGTGCTTGAGCTTTGATACCGCCACCACCCGACCGGCCTCGGGCGGCAGCAAGGTGTTGAGCACGGCGATGCGCTGCGTATCGTCGAGCGCGGCCACCGTGTCGGCCGCTTCATCCGGTCCGCCTGGCGGTCGGTTGACACACCAGACCATCGCAGCGCGTTGGGCCCCGTCGGCTCCGGCAGGCAGCGGCAGCAGCGCCAGCGGGCCTTCTCGGGTAAAGCGCTCGACCGCCATGCCGGGTGTAGCGCCGTCCAGCGTGACGCTGCCGACCCAGGCGGTCTGCCGGTAGTCGTGGGTGACAGCCTTGCGCGCCTGGTCGGCAAAAACACCGCCCTCGGCCACCACGGCCAGATCAAAACGCTCGGCGATGCCGGCATCCACCTCGACGCGACCTGTCCAGCCGGCGCGGCCGGCCCGCTGATCGTCGGCGCCCCGGTCATCACCCGCACCACCGGCGGCGCTGCCGTCCGCGGCCAGCGCTGCGGACGATTTGTCCCCGTCGCCCAGGTTGCGCACCTCGACCACCGGCTGGCCAAAACGGCTGTGCAGGCGCCGGGGCTCACGCGCCTCGGCCGCCTGCCAGACCCGTTGCAGGCAAGACACCAGTGCACCGTAGCTCAGCACGGCGCCCAGCATCGGCACGGCCTCGTCGGCGGCCCGCAGGTGCACCGCACTGGCGGCACCGCGCAGCGCGATGGTGGGTGGCGCCTGGGACACCAGCACCTCGGTGATCGGCTGTGCGGCCGCGGCCGGCCAGCCGCCCAGGCGCTTGAGCAACTGCACGCTGCCCAACGCCAGCGCCAGGGTGCGCGGGTCGCCGGACACGTCCTTGTCCGCAGGCCGGGCATCGAACAGCGTGATGTCGGCGCCCGGCAACAGGCGGGCGGCCTGCAGCGCCAACGCCAGGCCTGCGGGCCCGGCGCCGATGACGGCGATGCGCCAGACCGGGACGGGGCGGGCGGTGACGGTGGCCGTGACCGTGGCGGCACCAGACCGGGATCCCTGCGGTTCAGTCATGAGCAACCCTCCAGCCAGCCGACGTCGGGCCAACGGCCGCCACGCAACGTGATGATGCGGCCGCTGTCGTTGCTCTCCATCACCAGCGCAAAGCGCCGGTCCGGCGAGTAGACGGTCAGCGTGTGGCCGTTGTCGAAATAAGGATGTGGCGCCACGCTCAGCCGCTTGCCATACGCCTGGCGGGCGCGGTCCAGCGTGTCGCCCACGTGCACGCCGCTGAGCGTGCCGTAGCGCATGTCGCGGGTTTCGGCACGGCTGACCACACCGGACGCCAGCGTGAAACGCACGCCGGGATGGCTGTCCACGCCCTGGTACTGGCAGATCCGCACAGCGGTGGCGGACGCGGCGCGGCCCGGCGCGGCCGCAGCCCGTCCTGGCGCCGGCGCCTCGGGCTTGAACGGCTGGCCAAGTGCACGCTCTGCCTGGGCCTGGGCCAAACCGGCCGTCGCCGGTGCCAGGCCGAAATAGCTGAACCGAGCGTTGGCGTTGGCGTTGGCGTTGGCACTGGTGCCGGCCGGCGCCGATGCGGCGGACGCGGCAGACGCGGCAGCGGCTGCCGCAGCTGGCTTGGCCGGTGGCGACGCGGTCCTGCCTTGCGCGCTGAGTCCGCAAGACCCGGCCAGCACCAACAACGCGGCGCAAGCCGGATGGGCTGCAGACCGGTGGATCACGCGCTCTGGCTCCGCGGCTGTGCCAGCCCATCGCCCAGCCGGGGCTGCACCGCTGCCAACTGCGCCGGTGTGCCCAGGTTGTGCCAGTCGCCCTGCAGCAGCTCGCCGGCCAGCCGTCCGGCCTGGGCGCTGGCAAACAACAGCGGGCCGAGCGCGGCATGGCTGCCAGGCGCCACTGTGGCCACCAGCGTGTGGCGCAGCAGTGCCAGGTTGGCATAGGTCAGCGGGCGTGGGGCACCGACTGGCGGCCGCTCCACCCGGTCGCCGTCCAGCGCAAAGTCGCCGGCAGCGTGAAAGTCGGGGTTGGGCACCAACCACAGCCGGCCATCGTCCGGGCCGGTGGCAAAACGCTGCGCCGCCAAGGCGTCAAAACGAAATCCGGGCGCCAGGATGTCGCCCGACACCAGCCAGAAGCACTCGCCCAGCCAGGGCAGTGCCTTGGCGATGCCACCCGCGGTCTCCAGCGCGCCACCGTGGTCGCGGCCCTCCATCGAGTAGTGGATCGTCAGGCCCCAACGGCTGCCGTCGCCCAGCGCGGCCGGGAACTGGTCTTCCAGCCAGGCAGTGTTGATCACCACCGTCTTGACACCAGCAGCGGCCAGCGCCAGCAAATGCCATTCGATCATCGGCCGGCCCGCCACCGGCAACAGCGGCTTGGGCACACGGTCGGTGAGTGGGCGCATGCGCTGGCCCCGACCGGCGGCCAGGATCAGGGCGTTGAGATTGGGCGGTGCGGGCAGAGCTGTCATGCGGTGGTGAGTTTAGGCCGACCACCCCACCAGCCCGCCGCCGGCCCGGCATCACCCCAGGCCGACAGGTGCCGGTGCGGTCATCACGATCTTGCTGAACAACGGCCGGAACACCTCGTCCGCGTCATGCCCGGTCAACGGGTCGCGGTTGCTGGCAAACGCGCTGTCCAGCACAGCCCAGTCGGTATCGGTCAGGTTTGCGCAGGCGGCGGGCAAGATCTCGTTTTCCTCGACCGCCATGTGGGCCAGGTAACCGCTGACGTAGCGCTCCATCGCCTCGACAAAAGCGGGCCGGCGCGTTTCGCCCAGCACCTCGTAGGCTAGCAGGGCGTGCTCCAGCGTGCGGATCGCCGCCTCGCCGCGGGCGTGATCGGCGTCCAGGCGGTCCAGCGCGGCGGCCAGCTGCGGGCAGCGCTGGCGCACCCGCGGGAACAGCAGTTCGCTCTCCTTGGGATGGTGCAGCCGCTCCGGGAACTCGTCGACATAAAACAGCATGGCGCGCAGCACGCCAAAGTCCGGCGCGTGGCGCTCGCGCCGGGCCTGTGCCACCAGCAGGCTCATCGAGCGCAGCATCGCCGCCAGCGCCTGGTGTTCGTCGCGGATCACATCGAGGGCAAGGTGGCGCATGGTCGGAGCTTCCAGGTCAGGGGTTGTCTGGCCCGTAGCGTGCGCTTTGGCCCGGCCGCCCGCCTTGCGCAAGGTCAAGCGCAGCAACCGGCGCGCAGCAGCGCTGGCCACCCGCCGGCCCGGTCAGCGCCCGCTTAAAATCCTTGGCTTCGCCCCCGACAACCCCCCTTCAACGCCTCCAGGCGCAACGCATGGCCAACTCCCAGCAGCAGACCCTCCCCGAAGCCAGCGCCCTGATGGCCAACGCGATCCGCGCCCTGGCGATGGACGCGGTGCAGCAAGCCAACTCTGGCCATCCGGGCGCGCCCATGGGCATGGCCGAGATGGCCACCGCGCTGTGGGGCCGCCATTTGAAGCACAACCCGGCCAACCCGCACTGGGCCGACCGCGACCGCTTTGTGCTGAGCAACGGCCATGCGTCGATGTTGGTCTACGCGCTGCTGCACCTGACCGGCTATGACTTGGCCGTGAGCGAGCTGCGCAACTTCCGCCAACTGCACAGCAAGATGCCCGGCCACCCCGAGGTGGGCGTCACGCCCGGTATCGAAACGACGACCGGCCCGCTGGGCCAGGGCCTGGCCAATGCGGTGGGCATGGCGCTGGCTGAAAAGCTGCTGGCCCATGAGTTCAACCGCCCCGGCCACACCGTGGTGGACCACCACACCTATACCTTCATGGGCGACGGCTGCCTGATGGAAGGCATCAGCCACGAGGCCTGCGCACTGGCCGGCGCCTGGAAGCTGGGCAAGTTGGTGGCGCTGTACGACGACAACGGCATCTCGATCGATGGTCAGGTCACGCCCTGGTACATCGACAACGTGGCCCAGCGCTTCGAGGCCTACGGCTGGTCCGTGATCGGCCCGATCGACGGCCAGAACGCCGACGCGGTTGACGCCGCGTTGACGCAGGCCAAGGGCAGCGCCGCGCAACCCGCGGTCAAACCCACGCTGATCATCTGCAAAACTACTATCGGCCAGGGCTCGCCCAACCGAGCCGGCACCGCCAAGGCCCACGGCGAGGCCTTGGGCGCTGACGAGATCAAGCTCACCCGCGACGCGCTGGGCTGGCCGTATGAGCCGTTCGTGATCCCCGAGGCCGCCTACGCCGCCTGGGACGCCAAGCGCGCCGGTGAGGCCGCCGAGGCCCGCTGGACCCAGGCCTTTGCCGCCTACAAGGCCCAGCACCCGGAACTGGCCGCCGAGCTGGCGCGCCGGGTCAGCGGCGACTTGCCGGCAGGCTTTGCCCAGGCCGCGGTGGACACCGTGATCGCCGCGATGAGCGCGGCGCAAACCGTGGCCAGCCGCAAGGCCAGCCAGATCGCGTTGGAGGCGTTCACCGGCGCGCTGCCTGAGCTGCTGGGCGGGTCGGCCGACCTGACCGGGTCCAACCTGACCAACACCTCGCACACCGCGGCGTTGCGCTTCGACGATGCCGGCACGCCCAACGGTGGGCGCCACATCAACTACGGCGTGCGCGAGTTCGGCATGGCTGCGATCATGAACGGCGCGGCGCTGCACGGCGGCTTCATCCCCTACGGCGGCACGTTCCTGACGTTCTCGGACTACAGCCGCAACGCCATCCGGATGGCCGCGCTGATGAAGCTGCGGGTGGTCCACGTCTTCACCCACGACTCGATCGGCCTGGGCGAGGACGGACCGACCCACCAAAGCGTCGAGCACGCCGCCAGCCTGCGCCTGATCCCGGGCCTGGACGTCTGGCGCCCGGCCGACACGGCCGAGACCGCTGTTGCCTGGGCCTGTGCGATCCAGACCCGCAACCGCCCCAGCGCGCTGCTGCTGAGCCGGCAAAACCTGCCCTATGCGCCCAAGGCCACCTCGGACATCGCGCCGCTGGCCAGCGGGCTGGATGCCATCGCCCGCGGCGGTTACGTGCTGGCCGAGCCCAGCGAAGTCGGCCTGAACAAGGCTGCGCAGGCGGTGATCATCGCCACCGGCAGCGAGGTGTCGCTGGCACTGCACGCCCAGGTGGCACTGGCGGCGTTGAAGATCGCGGTGCGGGTGGTGTCCATCCCCTGCACCAGCGTGTTCGACCGCCAGAGCGTGGCTTACAAATCCAGCGTGCTGCCGGCCAAACTGCCGCGCATCGCGATCGAGGCCGGCGTGACCGACGGCTGGTGGAAATACGGCTGCGCGGCCGTGCTGGGCATCGACCGCTATGGCGACAGCGCTCCGGCGCCGGCGCTGTTCAAGTATTTCGGATTGACAGCAGAAGACCTGACCAACACCGTGCGGCAGGTGCTGGGGCGTTGAGGCCACAGTGATGACCCTGTGGCGCGCTGTCGGGTGGGCCTGGCTGCTGGCAGCCGGCGCACAGGGCGTGGCCGGCGCGCAGCCGACGCTGGCGCCGTCGCCCGCGGTAGCCTGTCTGGCGGCCGCGCCGGGGTCACCGCCGCTGCTGTATCCCCCCGAGTTACTGCGCCGCAAGGACGGCGGCACGGTCAAGGTGGAGTTGCGCTTCGCCGCTGCCGACCAGGCCCCCAAGGTCAACGTGCTGGCCGCGCCGCGCCACACCACGTTGGTGGCCGAGGTGCGCGACTTCGCCGCTGGTTTGCGCATGCCTTGCCTGGGCAGTCAGCCGGTTGAGCAAACGCAGCTCTTCATGTTCAAGATCGACGGCGGCGCGCGCACCGTGCTCAACGACTTCAGCCTGGTGCAATTGGTGGGCGCTGCGCGGGATCTGCCCGCTGGGGTTTACTTCGATCTGAACACGATGCAATGCCCGTTCAGCCTGCGTCTGGGCTATTTTCGGCCGCACGGTCCGAACGAGGTGCGTGCGCTCGATACGCACCATCCCGCGCGCCAGGCGTTCATGGATTGGCTGTCGCAGATCACGCTGAACCTGCCCGACGTGCGCAATACCGAGGTGCTAGGCCAGACAATCACGGTGGAGGTGCCTTGCGGCACGGTCGATCTTTGACCCCATCCTTACCCCCCGATTCCCCAGTCCGCCCCACCCCCCAGGAGAGATCATGACCATCAAGATCGGCATCAACGGCTTCGGCCGCATCGGGCGCATGGTGTTCCGTGCCGCCGTGCAGAACTTCTCGGACGACATCGAAGTCGTCGGCATCAACGACCTGCTGGAGCCCGACTACCTGGCCTACATGCTGCAATACGACAGCGTGCACGGCCGCTTCAAGGGAACGGTGTCCGTGGACGGCAACACCCTGATCGTCAACGGCAAGCGCATCCGCCTGACCGCGGTCAAAGACCCGGCCGAGCTGGCCTGGGGCGATGTCGGCGCCGAGGTGGTGGTCGAGGCTACCGGCCTGTTCCTGACCAAGGAGGCCGGTGAAAAGCACCTGGCGGCCGGTGCCAAGAAGGTGATTTTCTCGGCGCCCAGCAAGGACGACACGCCGATGTTCGTTTTTGGCGTCAACGACAAGACCTACGCCGGCCAGACCATCATCAGCAACGCCAGCTGCACCACCAACTGTCTGGCGCCGGTGGCCAAGGTGCTGAACGACAACTTCGGCATCAAGCGCGGCCTGATGACCACGGTGCATGCCACCACCGCCACGCAAAAGACGGTGGACGGCCCGAGCAACAAGGACTGGCGCGGCGGCCGCGGCATCTTGGAGAACATCATCCCCAGCTCGACCGGTGCGGCCAAGGCCGTGGGCGTGGTGATCCCCGAGTTGAACAAGAAGCTGACCGGCATGTCTTTCCGGGTGCCGACCAGCGATGTCTCGGTGATCGACCTGACGGTCGAATTGAACAAGGAAGCCAGCTACGCCGAGATCTGCGCCGTGATGAAGGCCGCGTCCGAGGGCGCCATGAAGGGCGTGCTGGGCTACACCGAGGACAAGGTGGTGTCCACCGACTTCCGCGGCGAGCCGATGACCAGCGTGTTCGATGCCGAGGCCGGCATCGCGCTGGACAAGACCTTCATCAAGGTCATTGCCTGGTATGACAACGAATGGGGTTATTCCAACAAGGTGCTGGAAATGGTCCGTGTGATTGCATGATGGCGTGACAGCTGCCACGCGGCGGGCTACTGCGGTAACCCGCCGGCAACACTACTTGACAAGGCCGGGATAGCATCTCGGCTTTGTGCATTTAGCTCCTTGCCTTGTGCCATATGGGCGCCCCGCGCCCCGGCGATTTTTGTAGGTGCCAGTGTGACGGCTTCACGATCGATAAAACGCCTGCCAGCCCAGGCTTGGGCACGCTGGTGGGGGCTGATGCCGGCGTTGCTGCTGCTGCCGGCGCTGGCCGTGTGGCCCAACGCCGCTCTCAGCGAGCGCGGCCCGCGCCTGCTGGCCGACCCCGGCGCGGTCAGCGCTGTGGCCGACGAAGACCCGAACACCGCCCGCGTGATCGTGCAATACCGAAGCGGCAGCACGCTGGCCAGGATGGCCGCCAGCGCTGGCCGGGCCCAGCACGCCGGCCGCCTGGCTTCGCGGCTGGCGCTGCCGCTGGTCGATGGCCGGCCGCTGGGACCACACTCACAAGGCCTGCGCGGCCAGGGCCTGTCGTCGCGGCAACTGGCCGCCCGCCTGTCGGCCCAGCCCGATGTCGAGTGGGCCGTGGTGGACCAGCGCCGCACCATCACCGCCGCGCTGCCGAACGATCCGTATTACGGCGCCAACCAGTCCAGCATCACGCCCACCGTGGGCCAGTGGTACCTGCGGGCACCGGACGCCACCAAGCTGTCGGCCATCAATGCCGAGGGCGCCTGGGCAATCACCACCGGCTCCCCGACCGTGACGGTGGCGGTGATCGACACCGGCGTGCGCTTTGACCACCCCGACTTGGCGGGCAAACTGTGGCCGGGCTATGACTTCGTGCGCAACACCATCTCCGGCGACGATGATGGCCCGGACGCCGACGCCAGCGACCCGGGCGACTGGACCACCGCCGCCAGCACTTGCGGCGCGTCCAACAGCAGCTGGCACGGCACCCAGGTGGCGGGCCTGATTGGCGCGGCCAGCGACAACAACCTGGGCATGGCCGGTGCCGGCCGCAACGTGATGGTGCTGCCGGTGCGTGCGCTGGGCAAGTGCGGCGGTTTCGACTCCGACATCCAGGCCGCCATGCTGTGGGCTGCCGGGTTGACCAACTCACCCGTCGCCAACCCACACCCGGCCAAGGTCATCAACCTGAGCCTGGGCTCGAGTGGCAGCTGCGGCTCGTACCAGCCGATCGTCAGCCAATTGGTGGCGGCTGGCGTGACCGTGGTGGTGGCCGCCGGCAACAGCACCGGCCTGGCTGTCAACTCACCCGCCAACTGCGTGGGCGCGATCGGTGTCTCCGGGCTGCGGCATGCCGGCACCAAGGTGGGCTATTCCAGCCTGGGGCCGGAAGTGGCGTTGGCCGCCCCGGCCGGCAACTGTGTCAATGAGACCGGCCTGTGCCTGTACCCGCTGCTGACCACGGTCAACGCCGGCAGCACCGCGCCAGGCGCCAACACCTACAGCGACAGCATCAAGCCCTCGCTGGGCACCAGTTTTGCCTCGCCGTTGGTGGCCGGCACTGTGGCGCTGATGCTGTCGGTGGACCCGACGCTGACACCGGCCAGGATCAAAGCGGCATTGCAGGCGACGGCGAGGCCGTTTCCGGCCACCGGCGCCCAAACCCCGGGTGCGACTGCCTGCGAAGCCCCCAGCGCGGCCACCCAGGTCGAGTGCTACTGCACCAACAGCACTTGCGGCGCGGGCATGCTGGATGCCGGCGCTGCGGTGATCAATGTTCAACTGGCCGCCGCCACCGCGCCGCCAAGTGCGGTGATTGCCCTGTCGAACAATGCGCCCGTTGTCGGCTCAGCAGTCACGTTGGACGGCAGTGGTTCGATCGCTGCCGGTGGGCGCAACATCACGGCGTACCTGTGGACAATCACCAGCGGCGCAACCCTGGCCAGCTTCACGGGCCCTGTCAACGGCAGCATGGCCACGTTGACAACCCTTGAGGCCGGTGACGTGGTGGTCACGCTCAAGGTGACCGACAGCGCCGGCCTGACCCAGAGCGTGGCCCGGACGGTCACCATTGCGCCCGTCCCGAGCGTGGTGGTCACGCCGCCGCCAAGCAGCGGTGGTGGGGGTGGGGCGATGGGTTGGGGCTGGATGCTGGGCCTGGCGTGCGCAATCCTGTCGTTGGCGCGTCGACAGCGCAGCTGATCCGGGCGAGTTTCTTTGGCTCGGCGTAAAGGGTGGCGGCTGGCGGCTCTTTGCTGCCTTTCGTTTTTTGGCTTTAAACCGGCCGTTCATGGGTGCTGAGCGACCGCGCCGCGCCGGGCTGGCGTGCCCCGCTCCGTGTCATTCCGGGCCGGACAAGCACCGGCCCTCCCTTCTTTACCTGCGCGGGACACGCCAGCCCGACACGG
>JBKJKU010000393.1:0-4822 GCA_046597355.1 Aquabacterium sp. | reverse complement strand
GGTGCCAGCGGCGCGGGATGAAGCTTTCTTGCAGGCCCTGCGCCTCAAACTGGCGCATGAGGCCGTGCCGCTGTCGCCAGCGCCGCTGCGCCCGTTGGTCCAGCCAGCGCCGTCCGGCAGCAAGCCAGTTACCCGGTCGGCACGCTGGTGGATGGCGCCGGCTGCGGTGGCGGCGGGCTTTGTTGCTGTGGCCGGTCTGCTGGTGGTCACCCGTGTGTTTTCACCCGACGTGGCGGGCGGCGCGGTGCTGGCCAAGGCGCCAATGACCGCTGGGAGCGACGGCGTGGTGCTGGCGTCCGACACCCTGGTCGCTGGTGCCGTGGTGCGAAACCCCGGCCTGGACCGCTACCTTCAGGCCCACCGCTCCCTGACCAACGGTGTGGCGGCCGCCGGCGGCGCTGAACACCGCGTCCAGATCGTCTTCGAGTCCAAGTGACGGTACCGATCGACCGCGGCCGGCGTGCGTTGTCCCGGCTGGGCCTTCATGCGGGTCTGTGCATGGGTTTGCTGGGCGGCGCGATGCAGGCCGTGGGCCAGACCGCCCACGCCGCAACAGGCAGCATGGTTTTGTCACCAGCGGACGGCAACCACTGGTTGGCGCGCATCCAGCATGCCGCCGCCAACTCCAGCTACCAGGGCACATTGGTGTTCAGCGCCGGCGGCGTCGTGTCCAGCACGCGCATCACCCATATTTTTGACGGTCGCCAGCGTTACGAGCGCATCGAAGTGCTGGATGGGCGTGCCCGGGTGCAATACCGCCACAACGAGCAGACCCTGACGGTATGGCCTGCCATCAAGCGAGCCCGCATCGAGCCGCGGGATCCGGTGGCCGAATTTCCAGCGTTGCCGGCGTCGCAGCAGCGCGCGCTCGAACACTACGAGATGAGTTTGCTGCCGCGCGACCGCATCGCCGGCCGCGAGGCCGAGGTGCTGCTGCTCAAGCCGCGCGACAAGCTGCGTTTTGCGCAGCGGCTCTGGGTCGATCGGGACGCCGGCCTGCTGCTGCGCAGCGATCTGCTCGGCCCGGGTGGCGAGACGCTCGAGTCCTCGGTCTTCAGCGATGTGCAACTGGCGGGCAAGTGGTCTGCCGAGTCCGTGCTGGGGCCGATGAAGCGGCTGGACGGTTTGCGGGTGCAGCGGCCGCAGGCCGAACGCACCCAGCCCGACGCTGAAGGCTGGACGCTGGCGCGACCGGTACTCGGATTTGCGCTGGTGGCTTGCAGCAAACGGCCGATCGCCACCTCGCCTGAGGCCGACTCACCGGCCGGCGGCGCACCCGCGGCCCCAATCCAGGTGTTGCAGTCGGTGTTTTCCGATGGACTGGCCCATGTGTCGGTTTTCATCGAGCCCTTTGATGGGGCGCGCCACAAGCAGCCTATGGGCACCAGCCTGGGCGCCACCCACACGCTGACCCATCGCCAGGGTGACTGGTGGTTGACCGTGGTGGGTGAGGTGCCGATGGCCACGGTGCAACTGTTTGAGGCCATGTTCGAGCGCAAGCGCTAGTGCCCCTCCGTTTTGCTAGCGTCAGGTTGTTCTGCTGGCGCTACGCCGCTCCTGTTGAGATCCAAGACGAGGTGAATGAATGTCCGAGATGATGATGAACCTGCTGCGTGCGCCGGGTGCGGGCCGGCGGGCGGCGTTGCGGGCCGCAATGGCCGTGGCCTTTGTCGCCGCACTGGCACCCCAGGCTGGCGCTGCGCAGGGCCGCGCCGAGTTGCTGCCCGATTTCACTGAACTGGTCGAGAAGGTCGGTCCGTCGGTGGTCAACATCCGCACGCTGGAGCGCGCCAGTCGCAACAGCGCCGGTCCCGGCAGCGGCGTAGACCCGAACATGGAGGAGTTTTTCAAGCGTTTTGGCATTCCCTTGCCCGGTGGGCGCGGCGCACCCGGCGCACCCCGCGGCGGTGACGACGAGCCACAGCAGCGCGGCGTGGGCTCGGGCTTCATCCTCAGCGCCGACGGCTATGTGATGACCAATGCACACGTTGTCGATGGCGCCGACGAATTGTTGGTCACGCTGACCGACAAGCGCGAGTTCAAGGCCAAGGTGATCGGCCTGGACAAGCGCACCGATGTCGCGGTGGTCAAGATCGAGGCCACCGGCCTGCCGGCCGTCAAGCTGGGCGACATCAACCGCCTGAAGGTGGGCGAGTGGGTGATGGCGATCGGCTCGCCTTTCGGGCTGGAAAACAGTGTCACTGCCGGCATCGTCAGCGCCAAAGGCCGCGACACCGGCGATTACCTGCCCTTCATCCAGACCGATGTGGCCATCAACCCCGGCAACTCAGGCGGCCCGCTGATCAACATGCGCGGCGAGGTGGTGGGCATCAACTCGCAGATCTACAGCCGCTCTGGCGGTTTCATGGGCATCTCGTTTGCGATCCCGATCGACGAGGCCAGCCGGGTCGCCGACCAGTTGCGCGCCGGTGGCCGGGTGATCCGCGGCCGCATCGGCGTGACCATTGCGCCGGTGACCAAGGAAGTGGCCGAATCCATTGGTCTGGGCAAGCCCGCCGGTGCCCTGGTGCGCGGTGCCGAAAGCGGCGGCCCGGCCGACAAGGCGGGTATCGAGGCGGGTGACATCATCACCAAAGTCGACGGCAAGGTGATCGACAAGTCGGGCGACCTGCCGCGCCTGGTCGGCGCAACCAAGCCGGGCAGCAAGACGGTGCTGCAAGTCTTCCGCCGCGGCGGCTACCGGGACATCAGCGTAACGGTGGCCGAGTTTGAAGCCGACGCGCCGACCAAGGCGGCTCAGGCCGAGCCGAGTGCGCCCGCCGGCAGCAAGAGCGCACTCGGCCTGACCGTGAGCGAGCTCGGCGATGCTGCCAAGCGCGAGCTCAAGCTCAAGGGTGGCGTCAAGGTCGAAGCGGTGGATGGCGCCGCGGCCCGGGCCGGGCTGCGCGAGGGCGACATCATCCTGGCGCTGGACAACACCGAGATCAACGACGTCAAGCAATTTATGGCGGTTTCAGCCAAGGCCGAGAAGTCGCGTGCGGTCAGTGTGATGGTGCGGCGCGGTGAGTGGGTCAACTACCTGGTGATCCGCCCGGGCCGCTGAGCAGGCCGGCCAGATGGCCAAATCCTGTGGATAAGTTGTGGATGATTTTGCCCGCCTGCCGCCGATGGGTGGCAGGCAAGGGCGCCAAAGCAGACCGCCAGCGGTTTGCAGCCGGCAAGATTTGGCTACAATAAAGGCCCAACAAGCAGTTGCCAAACATTTGTTGGAAGGCGCGTCTCCTCTTGGACGTGCCTTTTTTTTATGGCCCTGGCCTTGTTCGGCAGGCAGCCCGGGCTTCGTGCCCGCCCTGCGTTGCGCGGCGACACCCGGCGCGCTCCGGCCTTGGTCGCCACGGCTGCAGGCCAGAGACCCACGCTAGAGACCCCGTTTCAGACGGCGTTTGATCAGACCCATGGACCACATCAGAAACTTTTCGATCATTGCCCACATCGACCACGGCAAGTCGACGCTGGCAGATCGCTTGATCCACCGTTGCGGCGGCCTGAGTGACCGCGAGATGGAATCCCAGGTGCTCGACTCGATGGACATCGAGCGTGAGCGTGGCATCACCATCAAGGCGCAGACCGCTTCGCTGAGCTACACCGCTAAAAACGGTCAGGTCTACCAGCTCAACCTGATCGATACCCCCGGCCACGTCGATTTCAGCTACGAAGTCAGCCGGTCGCTGTCGGCCTGCGAGGGCGCGCTGCTGGTCGTCGATGCCAGCCAGGGTGTCGAGGCGCAGACGGTCGCCAACTGCTATACCGCGCTGGATCTGGGCGTCACGGTGGTGCCGGTGCTCAACAAGATGGACCTGCCCAACGCAGATCCGGACAACGCCAAGGCCGAGATCGAGGACGTGATTGGCATCGACGCCGACGACGCCATCCCGTGCTCGGCCAAGACGGGCCTGGGCATCGACGAGATCCTGGAGGCGGTGATTGCCCGCATGCCGCCGCCCACCGGCGACGCCGACGGCCCGCCCCGGGCCATGATCGTTGACAGCTGGTTCGACAACTACGTCGGCGTGGTGATGCTGGTGCGGGTGGTGGACGGTGTGCTCAAAAAGGGCGACCGCATACGCATGATGGCCAGCAACTCGGTCTACCCGCTGGAGCAACTCGGGGTGTTCACGCCCAAGTCCGAGTCGCGTGATTTCCTGAAAGCAGGCGAGGTCGGTTTTTTGATCGCCGGCATCAAGGAGTTGCAGGCTGCCAAGGTCGGCGATACCGTCACGCTCGAGAAAAAGCTGCCCAACAACGCCGGCCCGGCGACCGAGGCGCTGCCCGGTTTCAAGGAGATCCAGCCGCAGGTGTTTGCTGGCCTGTACCCGACCGAGGCCAGCGAGTACGACCAGCTGCGCGACGCGCTGGAAAAGTTGAAGTTGAACGACAGCTCGCTGCGCTACGAGCCCGAGGTGTCGCAGGCGCTGGGCTTTGGTTTTCGCTGCGGTTTTCTGGGCTTGCTGCACATGGAGATCGTGCAGGAGCGGCTGGAGCGTGAGTTCGACCAGGACCTGATCACCACCGCGCCCAGCGTGGTCTACCAGGTCGAGTTGAACGACGGCGAGGTGATGCTGGTCGAAAACCCCAGCAAGATGCCTGACCTGGGCCGCATCAAGGAGATCCGCGAGCCGATCGTCACGGTGCACCTGTACATGCCGCAGGAATACGTGGGGACGGTGATGACGCTGGCCAACCAGAAGCGCGGCGTCCAGCTGAACATGGCCTACCACGGCAAGCAGGTCATGCTGACCTACGAAATGCCGCTGGGCGAGATCGTGCTGGACTTCTTCGACAAGCTCAAGTCGGTGAGTCG
>JBKJKU010000264.1:0-6018 GCA_046597355.1 Aquabacterium sp. | reverse complement strand
CGCAGCGGCAGCGTCTCGATGCCCTGCAGAATCTGAAACGCGTTCATCGGCGACAGCGCCGCGCCCATGTTGCGCAGCGGCACCACGCGCGCACGGCCAATGAAGGCGGCCGCGCCGAGCGCTTCGGTGTAGACCACGCCGTGGTAGCTCACGTCGGGCTCGTTCAGGCGCTTGAAGCGCTCCTTGTGCTCGGCCCAGGGGAATTTTCCGCTGTCGACGATCACGCCGCCCAGCGTCGTGCCGTGGCCGCCCAGGTACTTGGTCAGCGCATGCACCACGATGTCGGCGCCGTGCTCGAACGGGCGGCACAGAAACGGACTGGGCACGGTGTTGTCGACGATCAGCGGAATGCCGTGGCGGTGCGCGATGGCGGCCAGCGCGGCGATGTCGGTGATATTGCCCGACGGGTTGCCCAGGCTCTCGCAGTAGATCGCCTTGGTTTGGGCGTCGATCAGCGGCTCGAAGCTGGCCGGGTTGCGGTAGTCGGCAAACCGGGTGGCTATGCCGTACTGCGGCAAGGTGTGGGCAAACAGGTTGTAGGTGCCGCCGTACAGCGCGCTGCTGGAGACGATGTTGTCACCCGCCTCGGCGATGGTCTGGATGGCGTAGGTCACCGCCGCCTGGCCCGACGCCACCGCCAGCGCGGCGATGCCGCCCTCCAGCGCGGCCACGCGCTCCTCCAGCACCGCCTGGGTCGGGTTCATGATGCGGGTGTAGATGTTGCCGGCCACCTTTAAATCGAACAGGTCGGCGCCGTGCTGGGCACTGTCAAACGAGTACGCCACGGTCTGGTAGATCGGCACCGCCACCGCATGGGTGGTGGCCTCGGGCGTGTAGCCCGCATGCACGGATTTGGTCTCGAAGCGCCATTGGCTGGTGTCGCGGGTCATGTCGGTGTCTCCTGGGGTGTCGGGGTGGCCTGACGCGGTACCGGCTGTGGTCGCCGGACGGTCGGGTCGCCCAGTCTAGGCGCTGTGTGCAGCGGGCCAGCGGCGGCTTTTGTTGCGGCCCTTGCGCTGCGTGTCTGTGAACAAAGTCGCGTGCTGCCCGGGTGCGCGCAATGCAACCCCCTCAAGTGCGGGCGGCCTGTCGCCGCAGCGCCAGCGCTGCGGCGCTACATTGCAACGCCACCTCCTGATCGGTCATCCGTTGCCCGCACTGCATCCGCCCGCCCGCCCGCCCCACCACCAGACTGCCCGCCAAGCGGCGGCCCGCGGGGGTGTGTGGCAACGCGGGACGGCGCGCCGCGCAGCGCACCTTTGGTGGGGCGTGCGGCTGCTGGCGTCGCTGGTCGCCCTGGCGGCGCTGGCGCCTGGCCTGACCCAGGCACAGCCACTGCTGCTCGACGAGCAACTGGCAGCCAGCCTGGCGGCGTTGCCCGCGCCGCTGGTGGCACCCCGGCCGCCGCTGGCTCAGGTGGTACCGGCCCAGGTGCAGCGCTGGCGACAAGAGGCGCAGTCGCTGGAGCATGGTGAAAACGGCTCACCGCGGGATCCCGCGCGTGCCGCCACGCTGTACTGCCAGGCCGCCCAGCAGGGCGACGCCGAGGCGCAGTTCAGCCTGGCCTGGATGCTGACCAACGGCCGCGGCATCGAGCGCGACGATGCGCAAGCCGCGCACCTGTTCCACGCCGCGGCCGAGCAGGGCCTGCCGCAAGCCCAGCGCATCGCCGCCAGCATGGGCACGCCGCTGGGCGCGCCGCCGCCCTGCCTGCACCCGCCAGCCATAGAAGCCCCCAAGCCACCACCGCTGGTGGCCCTGTCTGCCACCCGCCCGGGCCGACCGGGACAAACTGGCACCAGTGCAGGCGCCCCTACCGCCGCCCAGATAGCGGCTGCCGCCGCGCCACCGCTGCCGGCCAACGCACCGCCGCCGATCGTCAACTATGTGCGGCTGATCGCACCCGACTACCAGCTCACGCCGCAACTGGTGCTGGCGATCATGGCGACCGAAAGCAACTTCAATCCCAACGCGGTGTCGCCCAAACAGGCCCAAGGGCTGATGCAGCTGATCCCGGACACGGCAGCGCGCTTCAAGGTGCGCAACCTGATGGACCCGGCACAGAACATCCGCGGCGGCATGGCCTATTTGCGCTGGTTGATGGCCTACTTTGAGGGCGATGTGATGCTGGTGGCCGCGGCCTACAACGCCGGCGAGCGGGCGGTTGAGCGTTACCGCGGTGTGCCGCCCTACGCCGAGACGCGCGACTACGTGCGCCGCATCCTGGCCGCCGTGGGTGCCGTGTCGCACCCGTTTGATGCCCGCATCACCGCACCGTCGCCGGTGTTGCCGCTGATGCGGGTGGGGGCTGCCGGGCCGGTGCCGCAGCGGCGCTGAGCTGCAACCGGCAGGGCTTGGCCGGTCAGGACGGGCCGGGCAGCGGTTGCCCCGGCCGGGTGGGCTTACTTCTTGTTCGGGTCCATCTTGTTGCCGATGATCCCGCCCACCGCCGCGCCGCCAACGGTGCCGGCCGTGCTGCCGCCGGTCAGGATGGCGCCAGCGGCACCGCCGAGGACCGCGCCTGTGGCGGTATTGGTGTCACGGGCGGACATGCCGCTGCAAGCGCCGAGCGACAGGCTGATCAGGGCCGTGGCGGCAAGGGTGGTGATAAGGCGTGTGTTCATTGAAGGCTCCAATAAAAATTACGCTTGTACACCGGGCCTGCCTGCGGGTCTGTGCGCTGGGCGACACACCCGCCAAACTCGACAGGTACGGCTAGAAATACCAGCCGATCACTGCCAGCAGCCGGCCATCGCGCAGCAGTGGCATGGCCAGCAGCACCTGCAGGCCGGCCGCCGTGGCCGACGCGCCCAGGTCGCCGGGCTCGTCGCCGGCATGGTGGCTGATGGCCGGGATGCCGGTCACCATCGTCTGGCCGATCGTGCTGGCCCCGCGCTGGATCGGCCGCTCGGCGTCGCCTGGCAGCAGCTTGCCCAGCACCTCGCAAAAACCGGCCACGCGGTGCAGCGCGCTGCGCTGCACATCCGGCAGCCAGACCTCGATGCGGCGCGCCAGCGGCGTGCCCAGCGCCGACAGGAAGGCCAACACCCAGGTGTCGGGCCCGGTCTGGGCACAGGGGATGGCCAGTCCGCGGTTGATACCCACCTTGGTGGCGCTGGCCGCCCGCAAGAAGCGCTGGCTCCGGCCCAGGTCGTCGATGAGCATCGGCATGCCGGTGTCCCAGACGATGCCCGGCAGCCCGGTACCGCGCCTGAAGCTGACATGCCGCGCGATGTACTCAAACGCCTCGGCCGTGGTGCCGTAGTAGGCGTCGGCCAGGGTCATGTCGGGTGACAGCGCCGGGTCATTGCGCCACAGCTCTATCGCACCGGCGTGCGCGGCATCGTCACCGCAGAACATCACCACCACCGCCATCAGGTAGTCGCCCGCCAGCAACGGGATGGCGATGGCGCAGGTCAGCCCGGCCGCGTGCGCCGCCTCGGTGCGCTTGAAGTACGAGCCCTCGAACTGCCGCAGCACGATCGGGTGGCCCTGGGCCCAGGCCTGGCCGGGCAGGCCCTCGCCGGGACCGAAGCACAGCTTTGCGCTGAGCGCCCCGAACGCGGGCGCCGCGCCGTACCAGCCGCCACCGTGCGCCAGGGTTGTGCGGTCAGCCGACGGCACCCAGTACTCCACAGCGCGGATAAAGGTCTGCATCTGGCTCTCCCGGGGTTGGCGTCACCACACTGCAGCAAGTGCCGTGCCTGTCGGGCACGCGCCAAGGCGGTGGCCTTGCCGGCCGCAGCGGCCTTCACAACAGGCGGCGACAACCCGGCCGCAGCCCAGCGTTGACCTCTCAGCCTGTCAAACTGCCAGTGATGAGCACCTTGATCCTGTTGCCCGGCCTGGCCTGCGACGCCGCCCTCTGGCGCTACCAAACCCCTGCCTTGGCCGCGCACCGGCCGGTGGTGGCGGATGTGCACGCCCGCGCCGACAGCCTGCCGGCCATGGCCGCCCTGCTGCTGGCCGAGCATCCCGGCGCGCTGGTGCTGGCCGGTTGCTCGATGGGGGGCATGCTGGCGCTGGAGGCCCGGCGCCAGGCGCCCGACCGGGTGCGTGGACTGGCGGTGCTGGGCAGCACCGCCCGGCCCGACACCCCGGCGGTGGTCGCGCTGCGCAGCCAGGCGATCGTCGAGTTCGAGCAGGGCCGGGTCGAGCCGCTGATCCGCGCCAATGCGCTGTTTGCGTTCCACAGCCGGCACGCCGCCCGGCTGACCGAGGATTACCTGGCGATGGTGCAACGCGCGGGTGCCAAGGGCCTGATCCGGCAAAACCGCGCGGTGATGGCACGCACCGATTTACGGCCCACGCTGCCGGACATCAGCTGCCCGGTGCTGGTGGTGGCGGGTGAGGACGACCAGCTCACCCCGCCCGAGTGCGCCCGCGAGATCGCGGCGGCCCTACCGCAGGCGCAGTTGCACCTGCTGCCCGAGTGTGGCCACATGCTGACCTGGGAGCAGCCGCAGGCGGTTACGGCGCTGCTGCTGGACTGGTTGGCATCCCCCTAAAATCGCGCCCCTTCGACCTGTCCCTGCGCCCTGGGCGCACCCCGCCCATGCCCGCCGTCTGCGCCATCGATTTCGGCACCTCCAACTCGGCCATCGCGCTGCCCAATGCCGCCGGCGACAAGCCCGGCGTGCGCCTGGTCGAGCTGGAGCCCGGCCAACGCACCATGCCCACCGCCGTGTTCTACGCGGTAGAGGGCCTGTCCGCCCACCAGGAGCCGCACCGCCATTACGGCCGGGCGGCGGTGGCAGCCTATGTCGAAGGCATCGAGGGCCGCCTGATGCGGTCGATGAAAAGCATCCTGGGCTCCACCCTGGCGACCCAGTCCACCGACGTGGGCGGTGGGCGCGGCGTGCGGTATCTGGACGTGGTGAGCGGCTACCTGCGCCACCTCAAGACCCTGGCCGAGCGCGACGCCGGCCATGCGCTGACGCGGGTGGTGCTGGGCCGGCCGGTGTTTTTTGTCGATGACGACCCCGAGCGCGACGCGGCCGCCCAGGCCGCGCTGACCCAGGCCGCCCGGGCGGTGGGCTTCACCGATGTCAGCTTCCAGTACGAGCCGATCGCCGCAGCGCTGGACTACGAGACCACAGTGGACTGCGAGCAGGTGGTGCTGGTGGCCGACATCGGCGGCGGCACGTCCGACTTCTCGCTGGTGCGGGTGGGCCCGGAGCAGCGCAAGCGCACCGACCGCAAGCAAGACATCCTGGCCAACCACGGCGTGCACATTGCCGGCACCGATTTCGACCGCCACATCGAGCTGGCCCGCATCCTGCCCGCCTGCGGTTACCGCGCGCTGGGCCCGACCGGCCGCGAGGTGCCCAGCCGGGCCTATTTCGACCTGGCCACCTGGCACCTGATCAACACCGTCTACACACCCGGCCGGGTGGCCGAGCTGGCGCGAATGAAAACCTTCTACGCCGACCCGCGCCAGCACGCCCGGCTGATGACGGTGATCACCGAGCACCTGGGCCACGGCCTGATCGCCCGAGCCGAAGCCGCCAAGATCGCAGTCGCCGGCGGTGGTGCCGCCACCATCGACCTGTCGCTGCTGGAGGCCGGCCTGGCGACGACACTGGCCGAGACCGACGCCATCGATGCAGCCGGGGCCGACTTCGACCGCATTGCCGTCGCCGCCGACGACACCCTGACCCAGGCCGGTTTGGCCCGCAGCCAGGTGACCGCGCTGTACTTCACCGGCGGCTCGACGGGCCTGAAGCCACTGGCCGACCGCATCGCCGCGCGGTTTCCAGCCGCCCGCGTGATGCGTGGCGACCGCTTTGCCAGCGTGGCCCAAGGCCTGGGGATCCACGCGACCCGGGTGTTTGGCAGCCGCGTCTGAGGGGTGGGTTACGGCTCTTTGCTGACTTTCGTTTTTTGGCCTGAAACCGGCCGTTCATGGGTGCTGAGCGACCGCGCCGCGCCGGGCTGGCGTGCCCCGCTCCGTGTCATTCCGGGCCGGACCAGCACCGGCCCTCCCTTCTTTACCTGCGCGGGACACGCCAGCCCGAC
>JBKJKU010000234.1:0-9481 GCA_046597355.1 Aquabacterium sp. | reverse complement strand
CCGCCCGAGGCGTCGCCCTCTTGTTCGTCGAATTTGCCCAGCACATTGGGCCGCACGTCGGCGCGCCAGTTGTACAGCTCTTCCTTGACCTGGTATTCGATGACCTGGCGCTTTTCCTCGACCACCAGGATCTCTTGCAGGCCTTGGGCAAACTCGCGGGTGATGGTGGCCTCGAGCGGCCAGACCACGTTGACCTTGTGCAGCCGGATACCGATCTGCCGGCAGGTGTCGTCGTCCAGCCCCAGGTCGGCCAGCGCCTGGCGGGTGTCGTTGAAGGCCTTGCCGCTGGCGATGATGCCGAAGCGGTCGTTCTTGCCCTCGATCACGTTGTAGTTCAGGCGGTTGGCGCGCACATAGGCCAGCGCGGCATACCACTTGAAGTCCATCAGCCGGGCCTCTTGCACCAGCGCCACGTCGGGCCAGCGGATGTGCAGGCCGCCGGCCGGCATCACAAAGTCCTGCGGCAGGATGATGTTGACCCGGTCGGCCGACACATCGATGCTGGCGGACGATTCCACCACCTCCTGGATCGTCTTCATCGAGGTCCAGACGCCCGAGAAGCGGCTCATCGCGAACGCATGCAAACCAAGATCGAGGATCTCTTGCGCCGACGATGGGAAAAACACCGGCAGGCCGCAGGCCTTGAAGATGTGGTCGCTCTGGTGCGCAGCGGTGCTGCTCTTGGCCACATGGTCGTCACCGGCCAGCGCGATCACGCCACCGTGCGGCGCCGTGCCGGCCATGTTGGCGTGTTTGAACACGTCCGAGCAGCGGTCCACACCCGGGCCCTTGCCGTACCACAGGCCAAAAACGCCGTCGAACTTCTTGTTGGCGGCATCAAATTCCAGCTGCTGCGAGCCCCAGACTGCGGTGGCCGCCAGCTCCTCGTTGACACCCGGCTGGAACACGATGTTCTGCGCCGCCAGGTGCTTTTTGGCCGCCCACAGCGCCTGGTCGTAGCCGCCCAGCGGGCTGCCCCGGTAGCCGCTGATGAAGCCGGCGGTGTTCAGCCCGGCGGTGGCGTCACGTGCCCGCTGCAGCATCGGCAGGCGCACCAGCGCCTGCACGCCGCTCATGAAGGCGCGGCCACTGTCCAGCGTGTACTTGTCGTCCAGCGTGGCGGCTTCGAGGGCCAGCCGAATCGATTCAGGCAGCGGTGCGTTCATGTCAGTTCTCCACAGGGCCGGTACGCTCGACGCCAAATCCACTGCGTTCTGCTGCGCAGCCCGCTGTGTACCTGTGGCTTCGCCGCCGCCAGCAGCGCTGGCGGTCGTCCAGCGTTGCCGCTTCGAGGGCCAGCCGAATCGATTCAGGCAGCGGTGCGTTCATGGCGGTCGGACTCCAGTCAAACGAAGCAGAAAGTGTAGGAAAAAGCTGCTGCGAAGTCTTTTCTTTGTGTGCCCTTGTCGCGATACTCCTGGCAAGAAAGATGCACAAAACATGTCGATCCGAGAAAGAAACGCGCTGAAAACCGGAAAACTCGGGAAAACGCTGAGCGGCAAGTCGGCCAGTTCCAGTGCCCCGGGCAGCCCGGCCAGCCGCGAGATCGACGGCCCCCACGGCGACAAGCTCGACCGCTACGACGTCGCCATCCTGGATGAATTGCAGCGCGATGCGCGCCTGTCCAACGCCGAGCTGGCTGCGCGCATCGGGCTGTCCGCCGCGCCCACCTGGCGGCGCGTCAAGTGGCTGGAGGGGCAGGGCATCATCACCGGCTACCGGGCCGAGATCGACCGCCGCCGCATCGGCCTGGGCGCGCTGGCCTTTGTGCGGGTTGACGCCGAGCGCAACAACGCTGATGCCACCCGGGCGCTGGAGGACGCGATCCGCGCGCTGCCCGAGGTGGTGAGCTGCCACTACATCAGCGGCGCCGGCACCTTCGAGCTGCAGGTGCTGACCACCGACCTGGACGCCTATTCCCGCTGGGCGATGGACACGCTGTTCAAGCTGCCCAATGTCAAGGACATCCACACCAGTTTTTCGCTCGGCGAGGTCAAGGCTGGCGCGGCTTTGCCGCTGGGGCATTTGCGCAGCGCTTGATCTGGCGCACACTGGCTGTCCGCAGCGCGGCAGCGGGTTGCTGAGGCGGGGCCGGGCGGCGCCGCGCCTTGACCGCGGTCATTTTTAGCGAAAGCTATTTGGCAGACGATGGCAGCAGGAGTGTTCGACCTGTGCAGCGACCTGACTTGTCCCACCCGTCCCACACGGCCCACACGGCCCACCCGGCCGAGAGCGACCCGGCCGCGTTGGACAAGCACGCCGCAATGGTGGCCGAGTTGCGCCGGCCAGGGGCCTGCGCCGGCGCCGCCGACCCGCCCGGCCTGATCGAAACCCACCTGTCGTCGGTGCTGCTGGCCGGCAACCAGGTCTACAAGCTGAAAAAGCCGGTGGTGATGGGCTTTGTCGATTTCTCGACCGTGCTGGCGCGGCGCGAGGCCTGCGAGCAGGAGTTGCGGCTGAACCGCCGCACCGCGCCGCGCTGGTATTTGGCGGTGGTGGCGGTGCGCCAGACCGCCGACGGCGCGCGCATCACCGTGCCCGGTGACCCGTTGGCCGCCGGTGCGCCGGTGATCGACTGGGCCGTGCACCTGCGCCGCTTCGATGACCGGCAGCGCCTGGACCGGCTGGCGCAGCGCGGCGAGCTGACCGGGGCCATGGTCGACAGCCTGGCGGCGGTGGTGGCGCGATTCCACGCCCAGCAGGCACCGGCGCCGCCGGGTTTTGGCCGGGCCGAAGCCACCCGCCACTGGGCCCGCGAGAACCTGGCCGAGCTGGCCGCGCTGTTGCCGGCGGGCGCGGACGGCTCGCCCCACCCGGACAACGCCACCGTGGCCACCCTGCAGCGCTGGACCGAGGCCCGTGGCGCCGCGCTGGCCAGCCTGATGGACCTGCGCTGCCGCACCGGCCATGTGCGCGAGGTGCACGGTGACCTGCACCTGGCCAACATCGTCTGGTCCGACGGCGCGCCGGTGCTGTTCGACGCGCTGGAGTTCAACGACACGCTGCGCCACATCGACACCGTGGGCGACCTGGCATTCGCCTTCATGGACTTGCAGGCCCAGGGCTTGCCGCGCCTGGCCTGGCGTTTCATCAGTGCCGCGCTCGAGGCCAATGGCGACTGGGCGGCCCTGCCGCTGCTGGGCTGGTGGGCGGTGTACCGCGCTGCCGTGCGCGCCAAGGTGGCCCTGCTCGGGGCCGTGGGCCACAGTGACCCCGCGGTGCAGCAAGCGGCCCATCTGCAGGCCCGGCACTACCTGGGCGTGGCCACGGCCGGGGCCGGCCTGGCGCCGGCTGCCGCCGCGGGCGACCCGCCCGGCGGCTTGCGGCTGGTGCTGATGTGCGGGCTGGCGGGTGCCGGCAAGAGCGGGGTGGCGGGCGTGCTGGCCGAGCGACTGGGCGCCGTGCGGGTGCGCTCGGACGTGGAGCGCAAACACCTGTTTGCGTCGCTGCCCACGGCGCGGGCCGTGCCCGGCCTGTACAGCCCGGACGCCAACCGCCGCACCTACGAGCGTTTGCAAGAGCTGGCGCAGATGGCGCTGGACGCCGGGGTGTCGGTGGTGATCGACGCCGCCAGCCTGCGGCGCAGCGAGCGCGACGCCCTGCGCACGCTGGCGGCGCGCCGCGGCGTGCGCTTTTGCCTGCTGGTCTGCGTCGCGCCGCCCGAGGTGCTGCGCGAACGGGTGCAGCAGCGCCAGCGCGCCGACACCGACGCGTCCGACGCCACCCCGGATGTGCTGGCCTTCCAGCAAAACCTGGCCGAATGGCCCGGCGCCGACGAAGCGCATGACACCGTGCGCCTGGACACCGACCGGCCTTGGCCCGAAGTGGCCGCGATCACCGAAACCCTGCGCCTGGACGCGGCGGCCTGAATCCGCCCGCCCCAGCGAGCGCCGCAATATGGTGCGACTCGACAGCGCCGGTCAGGTGGTGCAGCCGGCCTCGACCTGCACTTGCGGCTTGACCGGCACTGGCTCGGGCACGCGGTAGCCATAGCGCACGGCGGTCAGCTCGGCCAGGATGCTGACGGCGATCTCGGGCGGCGTGCGGGCGCCGTTTTTCAGGCCCACCGGGCCGTGCAGCCGCGCCAGCTGCCCATCGGTCAGGCCGAAGTGCTCTTTCAGCCGCTCCTTGCGCTTGGTCTGGTTGATGCGCGACCCGATCGCGCCGACATAAAACGCCGGGCCGGTCAGCGCCTCCATCAGCGCCAGGTCGTCGAGCTTGGGGTCATGCGTCAGCGCAATGATCGCGGTGTGGCCGTCGGGCTTGATCGCCTGCACCGTGTCGTCGGGCATGGTGCGCAGCAGCGTGGCACCGGGCACGTCAAAACCCGTGGCGTACTCGTCGCGCGGGTCACAGACCAGCACCTGGTAGCCCAGCGCGGTGGCCATCTGCGCCAGGTATTGCGTCATCTGGCCGGCGCCGATCAGCAGCAGCCGCCAGTGCGGGCCGTGGTGGGTGGTCAGCGTGTGCGCGGTCAGTTGCAGCTCGTCTGTGTCAGTGGCGGGTTGCAGCACCACCTCGCCAGTGGCGATCGTCAGCAGCCGCCGCACGCGCTCACCAGCGGACAGGCGGGCCAGCAACGCGTCCAGCTGGGTCCGGGGCAGCACCGGCTCCAGCACAAGCTCGATCAGCCCGCCGCAGGGCAGGCCAAAGCGGTGCGCGGCGTCGGCATCGATGCCGTAGCGCACCACCTGCGGCAGGCCGCTGGCCAGCACGCCGTCCCGCGCCTTGTCGATCAGGTCGTCCTCGATGCAGCCGCCCGACACGCTGCCGGCCACCAGGCCGTCGTCGCGCACCGCCACCGCCGAGCCGGGCGGGCGCGGTGCCGACCCCCAGGTGCGGGTGATGGTGCCCAGCACCACACGGTGACCGGCCGCCACCCACTGGGTGATCTGGCGCAGCACATTGAGATCGACGTTGTCCATGGGGCGGGCTCGTGGCAGGGGGCGATGGCGCCGAGCATAAAGCGTATCGCCCCGCCCGGCAGCGGGCCGGGTTTGACACGGGGCGGGGCGGGTCAGGCCCCGGCGCACGGGGCTTGCTGCTGCTGGCTACACTGTGAAAAAGACCCGCCGGTCACCTGGCCGCGCCCGATACCCAAGCTGGAGAGCGCCACGATGCAAGCCTTTGCCTACGCCAAACCCGCCACCGCGACCGATGCCGTGCGCGCCGCCGCCGCCGATGGCGCCAAGCTGCTCGCCGGTGGTCAGTCGCTGCTGGCGTCGATGAAGCTCGGCCTGGCCGCGCCCGAATCGCTGGTCGATCTGGCCGGCATCACCGACCTGGGCGGCATCAGCGTGGCCGGCGGCGTGGTCAAGATCGGCGCCATGGCCAGCCACGCCGCCGTGGCGGCCCACGCTGGCTTGGCCGCTGCCATACCGGCGCTGGCCGACCTGGCCGGCAAGATCGGAGACCGCCAGGTGCGCAACCGCGGCACGCTGGGTGGCAGCCTGGCCAACAACGACCCGGCCGCCTGCTACCCGGCCGCCGTGCTGGGCCTGGGCGCCACGGTGCACACCGACCGCCGCAACATCGCCGCCGACGACTTTTTCACCGGCCTGTACGAGACCGCACTGGCCGAGGGTGAGCTGATCACCGCGGTCAGCTTTCCGGTGCCGGCCCGGGCCGGCTGGCAGAAGTTCAAGCAGCCGGCGTCGCGCTTTTCGATCGTCGGCGTGTTCGTCAGCCAGGGCCCGCAAGGCGTGCGGGTGGCGGTCACCGGCGCGGGGGCCTGTGTTTTCCGCGCCAGCGGGCTGGAGTCCCTGCTGGCGGCCGATCTGCCCGGCAGCTGGTCGGCCGCAACGCTTGCCGGCGCCAGCGTGCCGGCCGACGGCTTCAACACCGACCTGCATGCGTCGGCCGAGTACCGCGCCGCGCTGGTGCCGGTGCTGGCCGCCCGGGCGGTCGGCTGACCCCCCTCTGCTGAAGCAGCCGCCCAGCGCCAGAAACGCCGCACCCGGTGCGGCGTTTGTCTTTGGGGCCCTTCCGTTGCCGCCTTGCCTGGATCCCGCCCGTGCCCGACACCGCCCTGCCCAGCAGCATCGATGACACCCTGGCCCGCCTCGCGGCGCTGGACTACGTGGCCGACCGCCAGCTCGCCACCTGCGTTTTTCTGGCGCTCAAGTTGCAGCGCCCGTTGTTTCTGGAGGGCGAGCCCGGCACCGGCAAGACCGAGATCGCGCGCACCCTGGCGGCCATGCTGGGCCGGCCGCTGATCCGGCTGCAGTGTTACGAGGGCCTGGACCTGGCCGGCGCCGCCTACGAATGGAACTACGGCCGCCAGATGATGGAGATCCGCCTGGCCGAGCGTGACGCCCGCAACGACACCGGCAACGGCGGCGGCAGCGACGACGGCAGCGGCGATGGCGATGGTCGCCGGCGCCGCGACAGCCTGGCCAGCGCGCTGTTCGGCGAGCGCTTTCTGACCAAGCGGGCGCTGCTGCAGGCCATCGACCCGGCCAACCGCGTGCCGCCGGTGCTGCTGATCGACGAACTGGACCGCGCCGACGAGCCGTTCGAGGCGTTTTTGCTGGAGGTGCTGAGCGATTTCCAGATCACCATCCCCGAGCTGGGCACGGTCAAGGCCCTCCAGCCGCCGATCGTCGTCCTGACCAGCAACCGCACCCGCGAGATCCACGACGCCGTCAAGCGCCGCTGCCTGTACCACTGGGTCGGGTTTCCCGACGCCCAGCGTGAGCTCAACATCCTGCGCCGGCGCGTGCCGGGCGCCAGCGCCGAGCTGACGCGCCAGGTGGTGGCCTTTGTGCAGCGGTTGCGCGCCATCGAGCTCTACAAGCTGCCCGGCATCGCCGAGACGATCGAGTGGACCCGCGGCCTGATGGCGCTGGACGCGGTGGTGCTGGACCCGGCGCTGGTGCAGCACACGCTGGGCTTGCTGCTGAAGTACCAGGACGACATCCTGCGGGTACAGGGCGACCCGCCCGGCAGCGAGGCCGCGCGCCTGCTGGCCCAGGCCCAGGCCGACGCACGCGGGCTGGCGGGCTGAGCGCCCGCCGCCCGTGTTCAGCTGCGCGCCACCCGCCACCTGCCACCCGCCGCCACGATGCTGACCGCATGAGCGCCGTGCCCGCCCCGCCTGCGGCCGGTCACCTGACCGACAACGTCATGCACTTTGCGCGGCTGCTGCGCGGTGCCGGTCTGGCGGTGGGGCCGGACCGGGTGCACACCGCGCTGGCCGCCCTGCAGGTGGCCGGGCTGCAGAGCCGGCAGGACTTTCACGCCGTGCTGGCCGCCTGCCTGATCGACCGGGTTGAGCACCGCGCGCTGTTCGACCAGGCTTTTGTGCTGTTCTGGCGCGCGCCTGGGCTGGCCGACGGCCTGCCGGCCCTGCTGCCGCCGGAACCCGGCCTGACCGACAGTGCCGATCCGCTGCAGCCCGGCGTCCAGCGCCTGGCCGACGCCCTGCTGCCACCGGCCGTGCCGCCGGGGCCGGATGCCGCCGGGCCGGACCCCGCCGAGCCGGACCCCGCCGAGCCGGCGCTGGCCGAAGCCGGCTGGGCCGACAGCGACGCGCTGCGCCAGGCCGATTTCGACACCATGACGGCCGACGAGTGGCGCGCCGCGCAGCGCCTGCTGGTGCAGCTGCCCGGCCTGTTCGAGCGCTTGCCCACCCGGCGCAGCCGACCGTCGGCGCGGCCCGGTGTGCCGGACTGGCGCGCCACGCTGGCCCAGATGGCGCGGCACGGTGGTGAGTTGCAGTCGCTGCGCTGGCGCCAGCCCCGCCACAAGCCGGCGCCGCTGGTGGTGCTGGCCGACATCTCCGGCTCGATGAGCCGCTACTCGCGCATGCTGTTGCACTTTGCACACGGCCTGGGCCTGGGCCGGGGCCCCGCCGCGGGCCGGGTCGAGAGTTTTGTCTTCGGCACCCGGCTGACCCGCATCACCCGCCTGCTCAAGCACCGCGACCCCGACCTGGCGGTGGGCCAGGTGGTGCGGGCGGTGGCCGACTGGTCGGGCGGCACCCGCATCACCACCAGCCTGCACGACTTCAACCAGCGCTGGGCCCGGCGCGTGCTGCCGGGCCAGGCCACGGTGCTGCTGATCTCCGACGGCCTGGAGCACGGCGACACCGCCGCGCTGGCTTTTGAGATGGAGCGCCTGCACAAGAGCTGCCGCCGGCTGGTCTGGCTCAACCCGCTGCTGCGTTTTGCGCGGTTCGAGCCGCGTGCGGCCGGCATCAAGGCCATGCTGCCGCATGTCGACCTGTTCCTGCCGGCCCACAATCTGCACAGCCTGGCCGATCTGGTGCGGGTGCTGGACGGGCGCAACAGCGGCCTCACCCCGCACCGGCCCTGACCGGACCCCTGCGGCCCCGACATCCACCCTGCGACTGGCGTTTCCCCATGCAACTCACCAACCAACAAACCCTGCCCGTGACCCAGGCCCAGGCCTGGGAGGCACTCAACGACATCACGCTGCTGCAGCAGGCCATCCCCGGCTGCGAGAGCCTGACGCCGTCGGGCGACAACCAGTTCGATGTGCTGATCACCGCGGCCATCGGCCCGGTCAAGGCCAAGTTCAAGGGCAAGCTGCAGCTCGAGAACCTGCAGCCGCCCACGTCCTACACCCTGCGCTTCGAGGGCCAGGGCGGCGCGGCCGGCCACGGCAAGGGCAATGCCGAGATCCGGCTGGAGGCGACCGGCCCGCGCGAGACCGTGCTGCACTACACCGCACACGCCACGGTGGGCGGCAAGATCGCCCAGATCGGGTCGCGCCTGGTCGACATGGCGGCGCAGAAGATGGCCACCGACTTTTTCGAGACCTTCAACGCCCGGCTGCAAGAGCGCTACGCCGTGGTCGCAGCGCCGGTGCCGGCAGTGGCAGCGGCGCCGCAAGGGCTGCTGGCGCGGTTGCGGGCCTGGATCAAGCGGCTGGTCGGTGGTTGAGGCGGACCGCGGGCGCGGCCCAGGGTTGGCCCGCCCCGTCTTTTAGAGTCCCGCCATGAAAGCCCGCGGCGTCCACCTGCAGTACAGCTTCGAGACCGACGGCCAGCGCGGCGCGGTGCTGCACAACCCGCTGTTCGACCTGCTCTCTGCGGTGCACGAGCACGGCTCGATCCAGCATGCGGCCAAGGCGATGGGTGCGTCGTACCGCCATGTCTGGGGCCTGCTCAAGCGCTGGGAGTTGGTGATGGGCGAGCCGCTGGTGACCTGGGCCCAGGGCCAGCCGGCCCGCCTCACGCCGTTTGCCGACCGCCTGTTGTGGGCCGAGACACGCGCCCGCACCCGGCTGACACCGCACATCGAGGCGCTGCGCGCCGAGCTGGAACATGTGCTGGCCGAGGCGCTGGACGGCAGCCAGCATGTGCTCACCGTGTTTGCCAGCCACGACCTGGCGCTGCCGCTGCTGCGCGACCTGGCCGGCGCCGCGCACGGTCTGCACATCGACCTGCGGTTTGCCGGCAGCGTGGACGCGCTGGCCGCGCTGGCCCAGGGCCGCTGCCTGGTGGCGGGCTTCCATG
>JBKJKU010000143.1:0-18610 GCA_046597355.1 Aquabacterium sp. | reverse complement strand
ACAAGCCGATGAGTGGTTCAACGCTTGGTGCCAGGGCCGCACCGGCTATCCGCTGGTCGACGCCGCGATGCACCAGATCAACCAGACCGGCTATATGCACAACCGTCTGCGCATGGTGGTGGCGAGCTTCCTGGTCAAGGACCTGGGGCTGGACTGGCGCCGCGGCGAGGCCTACTTTGCCACCCACCTGAACGATTTTGATCTGGCTGCCAACAACGGCGGCTGGCAGTGGGCGGCGTCCACCGGCTGCGACGCCCAGCCCTATTTCCGCATCTTCAATCCGGTGGCCCAAAGCGAGCGGTTCGATGCTGCGGGCAAGTTCATCCGGCGCTACCTGCCGCAGCTGGCGCGCCTGCCGGACAAGCTGATCCATGCGCCCTGGCTGGCCCGGCCGATCGACCTGGCCGCAGCCGGCATCGAACTGGGCCGCGACTACCCGGCCCCGGTGGTGGCACATGAGCTGGCCCGGCAGCGCACGCTGGAGCGTTTTGCGGTGGTCAAGGCCGTTTGAGCGCGCCGCGGCCCGCGCCAAGCAGGCCCCGCGCCGCCATCAGCGGCTGTCGATGCTGCTGCGCGCCAGCAGGCCGGCAAACTGCACCGTCCAGTCGCGCAAGCCCTTGCTGTCACCGTCAAACACGCTTTTCAAAAACGCCAGGCTCAGCGCCTGGGTGGCCAGCTTGACCTGCGGGTTCAGCACTGCGCCGCCGCTCATGCCCCGGTCTGAGAAGATGTTGTGCGAGCCGCCGGCAAATACCGCCAGCATCTTGGACGGGCCGCCGGTCGCCTCGTAGACCGAGACCCGGTCGAGCGCCGGAGAAAAATAGCCCGGCACCTGGATCGTGTCGCCGGTTGCGGTGACATGCAGGCTGGGCACGGCAATGCCGCCGAGGATGCTGCCGAACTCGGTCTCACCGTAAAACGGCGGCGCCGAGATCACGATCGCCGCTTTCAGCCGGGGGTCGCGAAGGTCGATCAGCTTGCCGGCGCGCGCCACCCGTGCGCCCACCGCCATCAACGTGGTGTTGGCGCCATAGGAATGACCGGCGGCGACGATCCGGCCGGCGTCGATGCGCCCTGCAAATTCACCCGCCAGCACCTGGTCGAGCGCAAAGCTGACGTCCTGCACCCGGGCGGTAGCCTCGCCGTCCTGCGCCGCCGCCTGCAGCCGGCCGACCACCGCAAAGGGATTGCCTGTCCACAACGCGCGGTCGCTGCCCACGTGCTGCAGGTGCAGGCTGGCGTAACCCTGGCTGGACCAAAAACGCCCCAGGTAGCTGTAGCCATTGCGCGAGCCGCCGATGCCGTGCGAGAACACGATCAATGGCACAGGCCTGGTCGCGTTGGCCGTCACCGGCAGGTACAGCCGGGCTGGCACTGCACGCTGGCGCCGGTTGTCGAGCCAGTCGATGTCGTGCACCGCAAAAAGCGGGGCACTGTCCGGCGCGGCCACTGTGGCCGAATCCAACCGATCCGCGGCGGCAACGTCGGCAGCAGCCACCACGGGCAGCACCGAGCCGACCAGCAGCGCCGCCGCCACGCCCTGCGCCAACCCGACGAAAAACCGCCACCCCGACCCGCAGCACAGCGCGCGGCGCCCGCGCTCAGAACAACTCGACATCACCGACCTTGGACTCGTCGATCAGCTCACCGCTGGCCATCAGGTCAGCGTGGTTGCGCACCTGGTTACGGCCGTGGCCTTTGGCCCAGTACACCGCACGGTCGGCCCGCTCGAAGGCCGAACTCGGCGTGTCGTCCTGCTTGATCCGGGTGAAACCCACCGACACGGTGATGGTGCCCACCTGGGGAAAGTCATAGCCCTGTACCGTGGCGCGCAAGCGCTCGAAAGCCACACCGGCCTCCTGGTCGTTGCCGCAGCGCATCAGCACCACAAACTCTTCACCACCAAAGCGGTAGAGCCAATCATCGAAGCGGAACACCGAGCGCATCAGCCGCGACAGCAGCAGCAGCACCTCGTCGCCAATCAGGTGGCCATGGCTGTCATTGACCCGCTTGAAGTGGTCAATATCGAGCAAGCCGATGAAGTGCGGGCGGACCACGGGCACCGTGCGGCGCTCTGCGTCCTTCCCGCTGAAAGTCGCAGCCGCATCTGGGCCGGCTGTGTCAGCCGCCGGGGCAACATCTACCGGTGCTTCGCTGCCCTGCGGCGCGTTGAACGGGACCAGTTTGTAGAACGCATCGTCAAAGGTCTTGCGGTTGAGCAGACCGGTGAGGGTGTCGCGCTCGCTGTAATCGAGCAGGCCCTGGAAGTTGCGGTAGATGCGCAGGATGCTGCCCACCATGCGGTGCGAGGCCGCGTCCAGCGGCAACTCGGACTCGATCTCCAGCACGCCCACCACCTCGCGGTCGGTGGTCAGCGGAAACACCGCCAGGTGCGTCGGTCCCGCCACAGCCACGGGCTCCTGCTGTTGCAGAGCCTGCACGCGAGCCGGGTAAGCATCGAGCGGCGGCAGGTCTTTCAGGTCGGTCCACAGCGGATCGGCACCGGCCGCCACATCCCGCAGCGCGAGCGTGGCACGCGTCAGCCAGCGGCGGTCGGCGTCATCCCCGACACAGCGGTGGATCGCCACACGCACCGGATGCAGCAGATCGCGCAGCGCGGTCGCCAGGGTGGTGTCGAGCAGATCCCGGTCTCGGAACCCGGTGATCTCGGCCAGCTGGTCTACAACTTGGGACATCGCTAGAACTCGGTTTGCTGACGGCTACGGAAGGTCTTGCGCTGATACCCGCCGGCATCTCAATATACGCTCAGGCACTCACGGCGCGCCGGGCGTAGCGGGCCACCAGGCCCAGCAGGTCGTCCTCGGCGTACGGCTTGCCGAGGTAGTGGTCCACACCCAGTTCGGCAGCGTAATCGCGGTGTTTCTGGGCCAGACGCGATGTGATCATGATCACCGGCAGGTCGGCCAGTCGGGCATCGGCACGCATGTTGCGCACCAGGTCGAAGCCGTCCATGCGCGGCATCTCGATGTCGGTCAGCAGCACCGCGGGGCGCTCGGACCCGAGTTTTTCCAGCCCCTCCAGCCCGTCCTTGGCGACAACCACGCGGTAACCCTCGCGTTCGAGCAGGCGCTGGGTGATGCGCCGCACGGTCAATGAATCGTCAACCACCAGCACCAGCGGCGCCTTTGGCACGGCCTGCGCCACGCCGCCCAGCAGGCCCTGCGGCCCCGCCAGCCGCAGTGCCTGGACAGTGGCCTCGCGTGCGGCGTCGCCATACAACGTGGCGAGTGCCACCGGGTTGTAGATCAGCGCCGGCAGGCCCGAGGCCAGCAAAGTCAGGCCGACCAGTCCCGGCACCCGAGACAACTGCGGACCGAGGTTCTTGACCACGACTTCCTGGTTGCCCAGCACCTCGTCCACATGCAGCACCACCCGCTGGGCGGCACTGCGGATGACCACCACCGGCGCCGTGCGGCCCGCGGCCACACCCCTGGGCGTGCCCGTCAACAGCGCATCCAGCCAGAAAAACGGCAGCGCGGTGGCGCCCTCGGTGTAGACACCCTGTTCGTACGCTCTTGCCAGGTCGGCCACTGGCACCCGGCGCACGATTTCAACCAGGGTGGACGGCACGGCCACGGCGCGGTTGCCGCAGCGCAGCATCACCACCTGCGTGACGGCCGTTGTCAGCGGCAATACCAGCCGGAAGCTGGTGCCCTGGCCGGGCGCGCTCGCGGTCTCGATGCGCCCCCCCATCGCGTTGATGTCGGTGCGCACCACGTCCATGCCCACACCCCGGCCGGCCAGGTCGGTGATGCGGTCTGCGGTGCTGAAACCGGGTTGGAAAATCAGGTTGGCCAGCGCGGCGTCGTCGGGGCTGGCGTCAATGGCCACCAGGCCCAGTGTGCGGGCCTGGGCCAGGATGCGCGGCAGGTCCAGGCCTGCACCGTCGTCCCGCACCTCGACGCCCACCTCGTTGCCGACCTGGCTGACCCGCACGGTGATGGTGCCGGTGGGCTCCTTGCCGGCGGCGCTGCGCTGGGCTGGCGCCTCGATGCCGTGCACCACGCTGTTGCGCAGCAGGTGCTCGAAGGCGGGTGTCATGCGGTCCAGCACGCCGCGGTCGATCTCGACGCCACCGCCCTCGATGTCCAGCCGCACCGACTTGCCGGTCTCCTTGGCCGCCAGCCGAACCACGCGGTACAACCGCTCGGACAGGCCTTCAAACTCGACCATCCGGGTGCGCAGCAGGTCGTCCGTCATGCCACGGGTCATGCGCGCCTGGTGCGCCAGCGCATCCTCGGTCGATTGCAGCGTGCGCTGCAGGCTGCGTTGCACGGTGGCCACGTCCGACACCGACTCGGCCATCATCCGCGTCAGCTCCTGGAACCGGGTGAAGCGGTCCATCTCCAGCGGGTCGAACTGCTGGGCAGCGGCGCGGGCGGCCTCCATCCGGGTGCCGATCTGGGTTTCGGCCTGCAGCTCGATGTCGCGCAACTGGGCGCGCAAGCGCTCCAGGTTGTCGCTCAGGTCGGCCAGACCACCGCGCAGCTGACCCACATCGGATTCAATCCGGGCGCGGGTGATGCTGACCTCACCGGCCTGGTTGACCAGCCGGTCCAGCAGCGGTGCACGCACACGCACGGTGCCTGCGGCGGCCACCCCGGCGGTGGCCATGACAGCCGCCTCGGTCGCCTCGGCCGGACCGGCAAAACGCGCCCAGTCGATGCTGGCCGTGGGCATGGCGGTGCGGCCTGCCACGGCCACGGCCACGGCCACGGGTGCGGTCGGGGCGGGTGCGGCTGGCACCTTGCCCCCGGCCGTGGCGGCCTGGACATCAGCGGCTGCGGTGGCCGCCAAGGCCTGCGGCGCGGCCACCAGACGCGGCAGCGCGACCGCAATGGCAGCGCCGGCCGCCGCCGCAGCCGCCCCAGGGGCAGCGACCGCTGGCAGGCGCAGGGCTTCAAAACCGGCCTCCAGCGTGTCGGCAAACGACACCAGCGTGGCGACCGACGCCGCGGTCGCGGCAGCGCCCTCGGCACTCAGCCGCTCGACGGCTGACTCCAACCGGTGCGCCATCTCGCCAAGGCGCATCGCGCCCGCCAAGCGGGCACTGCCCTTGAGGGTGTGCAGGCTGCGCATGCAGGCCGACGGCGCTGCCGGATCGCCGGGGCGCTGGGCCCAGTCACGCAGCCGCGACTGCAACTGCGGCAGCAGCTCCTGGACTTCTTCGACAAAAAACGGCAGCAGTTCTTCGTCCAACGCGTCGACCTGGTCGATGTCGTCGTCGAATCCGGTACCGCCATCGCGCGCATGCGCCACGGCCGAGCTGGCGGCCTGGGGTGATCCCAGCGCCTCGAAGGGCAGCAGGGCAACGCGGCCAAATGCCGCGCCGGCCAGGTCTTGACCGGCGGCCAGCGGGGAATCGGCGGGCGCAGCCTCAGGCGCGCCATGCGTCAGCTCGCGCAGCGCTTGCAGCAGGCCGGCATCGGGGCTGTGCAGGAACCCGGCGGCAAACAGGTGCAGCAGCCGGCGGATCTCGTCTGCAGCCCGGTTGAACAGCTGCGCTTCCTGGCCCCGGCTGTGGCCACGGGCATCGGCGCGCTCAAGCGCATGCTCCAGCTCGCGCGCCAGCTGCGACAGCTCGACATAGCCCACCGTGCCCGAATTACCGGCCAGCGAATGCGCCAGCGCCACGGCCGCGTCGCCGACCGGGCGGTGCTGCTCCAGCGCCCACTCGGCCAACTCGACGCCGAGCCGCCGCGACAGCTCATCGGCTTCGTTGAGGTAGATGTTGAACAACGGGATGCCGATGCGCAACGATCCGATCTGGCGGTAGGCGTCGGCGTCGCTGGCAGGCTCGTCGTTCGAGGGCGGCAGCGCCGCTGGGGTCTGGGCCTCGTTGGCCTGGACTTCACCCGCCAATGCCGCACCGGCAAGCGCTGCCGTGGCACCGGCAACCTCGGCAACGTCGGCAACGTCGGCAACGTCGGCCACCTTGACAACAGGAGCCACCTCGGCCGCGCCTGCAACCTCGGGCAGCGGCGATGTGGCAGGGGCGGTGAGGTCCGCGGCCAGCAGGTCACCCGGTGTATCGGCAGACCGGGCGGCATCGTCCATACCGCCGTCGAGCAGCAGATCCAGCGCCTCGAACGGGGTATCTGGCGCGGGGATCAGCACTGGCGCCACGGCCACCGGCTCGTCCCCGTCCAACACCAGGTCAAGCGCCCCTGCCTGCCTGCCCACCGGCGCGGTGGATTCGATGAGGAAATCGATGTCGACGTCGAGTTCGGTCGCCTCGGCCACGGCAATCAGCGCCGCATCGGGCCGGCGCTCGGGTTCGGCTTGGGTCGTGGCGTCGGGCTGGGCACCGTGCCCGGACGCGACCAGGGCCAGGGCTGCGGCCGGATCCGGCGTCGGCTCTTCGTCCAGCGCGGCCAGATCGATTTCAGGCAGTGCCGGTTCGAACGCAGCCTCGACCGTCGGGCCTGCCGCCGGCGTCGCCAACGCCAACGCCTCGGCCTCGGCCACGGCCTCGGCCGCGGCCACGGCAGCAGGCTGGGGCAGCGGCAGCGGCAGCGGCAACAGGTCAAGATCGCTGGCCAGCGGCAGATCGGGAATCCGTGCGCGCAGACCCCCTTGCGCCGGTGTCGGCGCTGGTGTCGACGCTGGTGTCAGCGCAGGTGTCGACGCCACTGACGGTGGCAGCCACTGGCCGGGCACCGCGCCTGATGCGTCCAGCGGCAGGTCGTCCGCATCGAATTCGAAGGCCGCACGGTCGACCGCCACCTCTTGTACCGGGGCGGCTGCAGCATCGGTTGGGTCCAGCGGCGCCGCCGCGACGCCAACCAGCGCGATGCGCCGCCGCTCGGTGCGCAGGGCATCGGCGGACCGAACCACAGCGTCCGCATCACAGTGGCCGGCATCACCGTCTGCGATGGCCTTGACCCACTGCTCAAAATAGTTGCAAACCTCCAGGCTGAACTCACGCAGGTCGGTGTCGGCGGCGCCACCCGGCTCGGCCAGACGGGCATTGAACAACTGCTCACAGGCCCAGGCGGCATCGCCAAATGCGCCCAGCCCGACCATGCGGGCACTGCCCTTGAGGGTGTGAAAGGCACGGCGCAGATTGCCCAGCGCCATCGGATCGTCATGGCGCGACTGCAACTCGCTCAGCGCCGCGCGGGCGCCTTGGAGCACCTCGACCGCTTCGTCGAGAAACACCTCGCGCATTTCAGGGTCGTCCTCGAGCCCGCTGACCCAGGCGTCCGGCGCCAGCGGCACGGCCGCAGTCGTCGCAGGATCGCCCGCACCGAGCGCCGGATGATCGGCATGGGCGGCATCGGAAGGCAGCCCTGTCACGGACGCCGGGTCGGGTTCGGCCCACGACGCCAGGTCCAACATCGGCAGTCCCTGGCTGCCCAGCGCCGGCGGGCGGCTGGGCGCGCCGCTGTCGTGGGGCACAGCCGACCTTGACGCTGCAGCGGACGGCTGACCCGCACCGCGCTGGGTGGCACGGGACTGCTTGACGATGCGGTCGAAATCCAATGTGACGGCCAGCGCGTCGGTATCGGGTTGGGCCCGGGCGGCGTCGCCAGGCCGGGTGTCGAATTCGTCGAAGCCGGTGGGTCGGTCCTCACGCGCCATCACCGCAGACAGGCTGCCGGTCTCGGGGTCGAACCGGAACAGCGACTTGGCCATCTGCGGCTGCACGCTGACCATGTCGATCAAGAAGCTCAGTGCGCCCAGGTTGTCGGCCAGGCGATCGAAGGTGCCGGCGTTGATGACGTGCTGCGGGTTGACCTCGGTGTTGGCCAGGGTATCGACATCGTCCCGCATCCGCAGCACGGCCTGCGAGGCCTGGTCCAGCCCCAGCACCGACAGCACGCCACGCATCGCCGAGAGCTGGGCCGGCACCGGGATCAGCACCTCGCGCTGGGCCGGGTTGCGGAAGTACTGGTCGATGTGCTTTTCAATCTCGGACAACGAGGCGCGCAACTCTTGCACCACGCTGCCCATCGTCTGGCGGTCGGAAACCCGGCGGTACAGCTCCTCCATCCAGAGCTCGAGCACGCCCGGGTCACGCGCCTGGCGCACCGCATCCACCCGCTGTGCCAGCCGGTGGATGCGCTGGGCGCCGTCGGGATGGTCGAAATCACCATCATCGAGCGAGGCGTCGATGTAGAGCAGCGCCGTTGCCACCTCCATCGCCAGCTCGGCCGGCGGCTCGCTGCCGGTGGCGGAGGTGTGCGCCGCGGCCACTTGCAAAGCCCGGCCCAGCACGCCGCCGTCGGGATAAAGCCGGGCCAGTGAATCGCTGACCAGCACGAACTGCTCGGACAGCCCGGTCAGGCGCGCCAGGTCACCGCCTGCCACTGCCGACCAGACCTCTTTGGCAGCAGCCACGCGCTTGCGGGCCTGGGCGATCCAGGCCGGATCGAAGCGGCCCAGCCGGGGTTGCTCGTAGTCCGCCGCCGGTGTGGCCGCCAGGTCGTAACCGCGTCGCACGGCGGCCAGGCGGGGCCCAAGCGCCACACCGTCGCGCGGCGCCGCCTGACCGCAGAAAAACAGCAGGTCATGGGCCAGGCGTTCGGACGGCTCAGCCTGCCCACCGGCACGCAGCTGCGCCAGCAGCTTTGATCCGATGCGCTTGCTGTAGGCGTCGGCGGCCAGCAGGCCGTCGGCCTGGGCCTCGAAAAAGCCCGACGCCAGCTGCCACAGTGTGGCCAGGCGCTTGTGCTGGCCGGTCAGCGGCACCGGCAGGCCGGCGGCATCCGTCGAACCACGTTGCAGCACACCGGCGGCCAGGCTGGCAAACAGCTCGCTCATGCGGGCCGCAACGCTGGGCGGTGCGCCGCGCATCAACGCCAGCAAATCGGCCTCGATGCGGCTGACCGCGCTGTCGTCGGGCGGCGTGGGCGGGACGCTGGCGTCCGGCACCAGTTCGCGCCAGGACCACGGCACTGTCCACAGGTCGGACGGATGGGACCGGCTGATCCCGGCCAACTCTTGCAGTGCGCGGTACTGCGGGAACAGGGCCAGCGTCGATACCGGCTTGTCGACCAGCCGCCGGGCGATGAAGTCCAGCACCGCAAACGAGCCCCGTTCGATCGTGTCCACCGCCGCGGCGGTGAACAGCTTGGGCCGGCTGCTCAGGCGCTGCAGGGCGGCCTCGGCGGCGCGAAGCACCTCCGCCGGCGGGCCCAGGCCGACCAGTTCGAGCACGCCCACGCTTTGGTGCAGCTGGCTGCGCGCCTGGCGCAACACCGCCGGGTCGACCGTGTCCATGTCCGACCGCTGGGTCTGCTCCTTGAGGTAGCGGCGCAGGGACTTGTTGGCAGTCTCCAGCGAGCGGCGCAATTCCTCCTGCACCCAGGACAGCGCACTCAGGTTGTCCCGGTCCACCGGACTGCCCACCGGGCTTCCCGCCGGACCATTGGTTGCCGCCATCTCGCTCACTGCGCTTGCTGCCGGATGTTGCGTCAGGCAATCTTGAAACGCGACACCGACTGCCTCAACTCCTCGGCGGTGCGCGACAGCTCACGCACCATCTGGGCGGTCGATCGTGTGCCCTCGCCGGTCTGCTCGGTGACGGCAAAGATGTGCTGGATGTTGCTGGCAACGACGTTGGCCGAACTGGCCTCGCTGAGCGCCTGGGCCGAGATGGCCTCAATCAGGTCGGCCAGTTGGCGCGTCACCCGGTCGATGTCGCCGAGGGCCGAGCCAGTGGCATCCGACAGCCGCGCCCCTTCGACCACGCCCTGGGTCGAGCGCGCCATCGCGGCCACCGCGTCCTGGGTGTCGGTCTGGATGGTCTTGACCAGTGCCGAGATCTGGCGCGTGGCGTCGGCCGAGCGTTCAGCCAGGCGCTGCACTTCTTCAGCCACCACCGAGAAACCCCGGCCGGCCTCGCCGGCGGACGCGGCCTGGATGGCGGCATTGAGCGCCAGCACGTTGGTCTGCTCGGTGATGTCGGAGATCAGTTCGGTGATCTCGCCAATCTCCTGCGACGACTCGCCCAGCCGCTTGATGCGCTTGGAGGTCTCCTGGATCTGGTCGCGGATGGCGTTCATGCCACCGATCGAGTTTTTCACCGCAGTCAGGCCCGATTCGGCCGCGCGCAGGGATTGCCGCGCCACCTGGGCCGATTGCTGCGCCTGCGCCGAGACGTCGTTGATCCGGGTGGCCATCTTCAGCACCGATTCCCCGGTCTCGCGGATCTCGCGCAACTGCTCGTCGGACGCAGCCAGCAGGTCGACCGAGGTGGTTTCGACCTGGCTGGTGGTCTCGGTCACGCGACCGGCGGTGGTTTGCACCTGCGACACCAGGTTGCGCAGTTCCTCGACGGTGTAGTTGACCGAATCGGCGATCGCGCCGGTGATGTCCTCGGTGACGGTGGCCTGCTGGGTCAGATCGCCTTCAGCCACGGTTTGCAGCTCGTTCATCAGCCGCAGAATGGCCGCCTGGTTGGCGTCGTTGACGCGCTTGGCTTCCTGCTCCTGTCGCTCGGCCTCGAGCCGCTGGGTCTCGGCCAGCCCGGCTCGCTGCGCCTGGTCGGCCACAAACAGCTTGAGCAAACCCCAGCCGCCCAGCACCACCAGCGCCAGCGACAACAGCATCGCCACGCCGTGGCTGGCGCGCAGGCCGCCGCCGGAGGTCAACATGTCCTGCACCGATTGCAGCGCCTTGCGCAGCGGCTCGCTGTCGGTGACGACCACCGCCTGGGCGTCGCGGGCACTGACCAGCCCCTGCAGGTTGTCCAGGATCGGACTGGCCTGGGCGCGCGTCTGCTCGTACTGCTTCAGCAAGGCCTGCAACCGCTCCCGGGTTTGCGGATCCTTGGCGGCGGCCAGGCGCAGGTCGGCGCTGCCGTTGAGAAGACCCTCAGTGATGTCGCTAAAGCTGGCCAGATCCTTGCCCAGCAGGAACACGGCCTCTGAGCTGCCACTCTCCAGCGTCAGGAACTCGTTGGCACTCTTGCCGATACGCTGCGTCAGCATCACAAGTTGGCCGGTCTGTGCCAACTCCGCCATCGGCGCGCCTTGCTGCAGCTTGAGCGCAGCCACGGCCTCGGCCGACTCCAGCAGTTCTGCGGCGTGGCTGTTGAGGGTGCGCAAGGCCTGGCCCACCTGAACCAGTGCCTTTTGCTGGCCCAGTACCACACCGGCACTCTTTTCAGCGCGGTCCACCAGCGGCGCTATCGGCTCCATCAGCGGCTGCGCGTCGGACGACACCGCGGCCAGACCGGGCACGCCGTCACGCAGCGCGCGGGTGTTGCTGGCCAACACGCCAACCGCCTCCTTGATCTCGGCAAACGAGGCCGGGTTGCCGCTGATCGCCTGCGACACCGCCTTGGCCAGACGCTGCGACTGCATCTGGGCCTGGCCGGTGGCGGCCACCTGGCTGCCATTGCGGTTGGCCGCGCTCAAGGCCAGCAGCGTCACGCCGGCCAGCATCAGCATGCCCAGCAGCACCATCGCGCCCAAGATGCGCTGCTGCTGCGGCAGCGGCCGGTCGCCGATCAAGGGCAAAGGCTCGGCGACCGGTGAGGATGCCAGCGCCGCTGCGGCTGCCGCGGCAGCCGCAGCGGCGCCTGGCAAGGCACGCGAGTCGGCGTAGTCGTTGAGCTGGCTTGACGCGGGCAACTCGGAGATGATCGAGTGCATGTTGAGGGTGGGCGTCAAACCGGTGTTGACCGTGGTGCTGCCCTCATTGCTGTGCCGGCTGTCGATGCCGATCACCGCCGTGACTTCTTCAGCGTCGGCGGCAGCCTGCAGTTCATCGAAGTTGGTCGGCACACGCTCCGACGCACCCTCGGCGCCGCGCCGGTTGTTCTTGAGTCTGTCCATCAAGCCCATCACATCCCCTCGTCTGTCCTGCAGGCGGCCGACCAGCCGCGTCCGGCGGCCGTACTTGGCCTAGATTTGTGGCCTCAGCCGGTGATGGCGAGAAATTGCGGCAACCGCGCCAACTCGGCGAGGTCGATTTCTTGCCACAACCGGCCGGCAGCATCCTGCCAGCGCGCCAGGGCAAACGCCGGACGCGCCGCATTGTCATCGCTTTCGGGCACGACCCGCAGGTCGGCAGCATGGCGCAGGCCCTCGAGCCGATCGACCAACAGCGCCACGTTGACGCCAAAAACCGCGTTCAAGGCAACCAGCCGGGCGGCCGCCGGCGCCGACGGGCTGGCCTGTGCACGCAAACCCAAGAACACCCCGGGATCCACCACCGTGAACAACCCGCCGCGCAGGTTGACCACACCGGCCAGCCAGGGCTGTGTGTGCGGTACCGGCAGCACCGTGTCGAGCTTGAAGATCTCGCCCGCCTGGCCGAGCGCAAACAGCAGGCCGCAACCCGCGCAATCCACCGCCAGCCAGGACACACCCGGCTGCTCAGTGCGCACCTGCTTCATGCGCTCGGCCAAGCGGGTCTGCAGATCACGCAAGGCTTGCTTGTTGGCCATGGGCGGGTCGGGTTCTGGCGTCGGAGGGTTGTGATCAGGCGACAACAGGCACGGCAGGGCCGGGACGGTCAGTCGAACTTCTTGATCTTGGCGATCAACTCGTCGGCCTGTACCGGCTTGACGACGTAATCCTTGGCGCCCTGGCGCATGCCCCAGACGCGGTCGGTCTCCTGGTTCTTGCTGGTGCACATGATCACCGGCAGGTCGAGGTATCGCGGGTCGCGGGTGATCGTGCGGGTGAGTTGAAAACCGTTTTGCCCGGGCATCACCACGTCCATCAGGATCAGGTCGGGTTTTTCTTCGGCCAGACGCTTGAGCGCCTCTTCACCGCTTTCGGCCGTGCGCACCGAGTAGCCGCGCTTGTGCAGCAATTCGGACAACACATGCAACTCGGTCTTGGAATCGTCGACCAGCAAAATCTTGTGCACAGCCATGGTTTTTACTCCTGCCTAACCTGCAATTTTTGCGCAATCCGCCCGCCCGGCATCCGGCGCCCGGACATTCCAACCTGTCAGCGGCCGCCGCAGCGCCCGCCTTGCCACCGGTGCATCCTGCCCGTCAGGGGCTTGGGTTTGCCGTCACCGGATCGCCCACGCTGCCCTGGCCCCACCGGCCGCTGAACTGTTGCACGGCGCGCAGCAACTGATCCTTGGTAAAGGGCTTGGTCAAGTAGTCTTCAGAGCCCACCATGCGTCCCCGGGCCTTGTCAAACAATCCATCCTTGGACGACAGCATGATCACTGGCACATGCGCGAACCGGGCATTGCGTTTGATGATGGCGCAGGTCTGGTAGCCATCGAGCCGCGGCATCAGGATGTCGCAGAAGATCAGTTGCGGCGCGTGGTCGTTGATCTTTGCCAGCGCATCAAAGCCGTCCTCGGCCAACAACACCTCGTGGCCACCTTGGCGCAAGAAGATTTCCGCGCTGCGGCGGATGGTGTTGCTGTCGTCGATCACCAGCACCTTGACAGCGGCAGCGGGCACTGCGGCTTGGGGCTCATCCACGTCGACTCCTTGGCAGGGCTGGTGAATCTTGACGGCCGGTCCGCCCGTCGAGGGCGTCCTGCCAGACCCCGGACAGGGTCAAACCTGAACCATCTCGAAGTCTTCCTTGCGGGCGCCGCATTCTGGACAGGTCCAGTTCATCGAGACATCCGCCCAGGCCGTGCCGGGCGCGATGCCGTGCTCGGGGTCACCCGTGGCCTCGTCATAAATCCAGCCGCAGATCAAGCACATCCAGGTACGGGGTTCGGTCACGTTGTTAGGCAGGTCACTACAATGAAGCGGTCATTGTAGCCACGCCGTTTTAGCGTCAAGCCGGGTTACGCCTGTGCTGCTGCAAGTTGTTTCAGTTATCTGAGGTCGCTGGCAGCTTCGACCCTGTTTCCCGATTTTCCACGGACCCGTTCATGACCGCTAGCTCCACTCCCACCCCCGACGCCAGCGCTGCCGACACCGGCAGCGACGCGCCGCAGGATGCAGCAGCGCCGGCTTGCGTGATGAGCTTCAACGCCGCCGACCCGAGCGGTGCCGGTGGCCTGGCTGGTGATATCAGCACCTTGGCCGCGATGGGTGCACACGCCCTGCCCGTGACCACCAGCGTGCTGCTGCGCGACACCGCCGAAATCTTTGACCACCACGCGATCGATGCCGAGGTCGTGGCCGAGCAGGCCCGCACTGTGCTGGAAGACATCACCGTCTCGGGCTTCAAGGTGGGCTTTTTGGGCAGTGCCGATGCAGTCAGCGCGGTGGCCGAGATCCTGTCCGACTACCCCGATGTGCCGCTGGTGACCTACCTGCCCAACCTGGGCTGGCTGGACGACGACCAGGCCCAGCCCTACCTGGAGGCCTTCCGCGAGCTGATCTTGCCGGCCACCGAGGTGCTGGTGGGCAACCACAAGACCCTGACCGACTTCCTGCTGCCCGACTGGGACAGCGAGCGTCCGGCGTCGGCCCGAGAACTGGCCGTGGCCGCCGGCGAGCACGGCACACGCTTTGTGCTGGTGTCCGGGATCATGCTGGCCACCAAGGGTGGCAAGGCCGGCGGCGACCAGTTCATCGACAACGTACTGGCCTCGCCGCAAGGCGCACTGACCGGCGAGAAGTTCGAGATGTTCGAAACCTCGTTTGTCGGCGCCGGCGACACCTTGAGTGCCGCGCTGTCCGCCCTGCTGGCGGCCGGCGCCGAGCTGCAGGCTGCCGTGGGCGAGGCACTGGCTTTCATGGACCAGACACTCGACTCGGGCTTTCGGCCCGGCATGGGCAATGTGGTGCCCGACCGGTTTTTCTGGGCGCTGCCGCCGGACGAGGACGGCGACGACAGCGCGCTGGAGGGCGACCCCGTGCCCGAGCCCGAGTTGCCCGAGACCAAGAGCAAGGGCGCACCGCGCCGCGTCCACTGACCCCACCTGCCGAGCCCGATTCCCGCAAGATGAGCACCAACCAAGCCCTGTTCGAGCGCGCCCAGCGCGTGATCCCCGGCGGCGTCAACTCGCCTGTGCGCGCTTTCCGCGCGGTCGGCGGCACACCGCGTTTCATCAGCCGCGGCCACGGCGCTTACATCTGGGACGCCGAGGGCCAGCGCTACATCGACTACATCGGCTCCTGGGGCCCGATGATCCTGGGCCACGGCCACCCTGCGGTGCTGGAGGCGGTGCAAAAAGCCGCGCTGGACGGCTTCAGCTTCGGCGCACCGACCGAGCGCGAGATCGAGCTGGCCGAGGCCATCATCGGCCTGGTGCCATCGGTCGAGCAGGTGCGGCTGGTGTCCTCCGGCACCGAGGCCGGCATGAGCGCGATCCGGCTGGCACGAGGTGCTACCGGTCGCAGCAAAATCGTCAAGTTCGAGGGCTGCTACCACGGCCATGCCGATGCGCTGCTGGTCAAGGCCGGGTCGGGTCTGGCCACCTTCGGCCACCCGACCAGCGCCGGCGTGCCGCCCGAGGTGGTGCAGCACACCCTGGTGCTGGAGTACAACAACGTCCAGCAGCTCGATGATCTCTTTGCCAGCCAGGGCGATGAGATCGCCTGCGTGATGATCGAGCCGATCTGCGGCAACATGAACTTTGTCCGGGCGTCGGTGCCGTTCATGGCGCGCATCCGCGAGCTGTGCACAAAGCACGGCGCGCTGTTGGTCTTTGACGAGGTGATGACGGGGTTTCGCGTTGCGCTGGGTGGCGCGCAAAGCGTCTACGCCGGGCTGATCCCCGGCTTCCAGCCCGACATGAGCGTGTTTGGCAAGGTCATCGGCGGCGGCATGCCGCTGGCTGCGTTTGGCGCCAGCAAAAAAGTGATGGCGCTGCTGGCACCACTCGGCCCGGTCTACCAGGCCGGTACCTTGTCGGGCAATCCGGTGGCCACCGCCTGTGGCCTGGCCACGCTCAAAGAGATCACCCAACCGGGCTTTTTCGAGGCTCTGTCGCAGCGCACCCAGTCGCTGGTCGCCGGCCTGACCGCCGCCGCCCACGAGGCCGGCGTACCGCTGGTGGGCGACAGCCAGGGCGGCATGTTCGGGTTTTTCTTTGCCGGTGCGTTGCCACAGAACTACGGCGTCGTGATGGACACCGACAAAGACCGCTTCAACCGCTTCTTCCATGCCATGCTGGACCAGGGCATCTACCTGGCACCGGCGCTGTACGAGGCCGGTTTTGTCAGCGCGGCGCACAGCGCCGACGACATCGCCGCCACGGTGGCGGCGGCGCGGCTTGCCTTCCGCGCGCTGGCCACATGATCAAGCCCACCACGGTGCTGGGCCAGCCCGCGATGTGGCTGCGCGCGCCCGACGGCGCCGAGGCCACGGTACTGCTGCACGGCGGCCAGTTGGTGTCCTGGATTCCGGCCGGCGACCAGGAGCGGCTCTACCTGTCGCCACTGGCGGTGGCCGGCGACGGCGAGGCGGTGCGCGGCGGCATTCCGGTGATCTTTCCGCAATTTGCGCTGCTCGGGCCATTGCCTCGCCACGGCCTGGTGCGCGACCGGGCTTGGCAGTGGATCGAAGGCGCAACCCGCGGCGACGTGGTGATCGGCGTGCTGCGCCTGACCGACGACGCCGCCACGCGGGCACTCTGGCCGCATGCCTTCGAGGCTGAGTTGAGCTTCAGCCTGTCGGGCCTGCAGCTCGATGTGGAGCTGGCGATCACCAACACCGGCGACAGCCCGTTTGCCTTCACCGCGGCACTGCACAGCTACCTGCTGATCGACGACCTCAAGCATGCCCGGTTGGGCGGCCTGTACGGCGTGCGCTACCTCGACAAGCTGAGCGGCAAGACCCAGCCGCAAGAGCTCGACCCGCTCGGTTTTGCTGGCGAGATCGACCGCGTCTACTACGACGTGCATGCCATCAACAAGGGGCCGCTGGGCCTGGCCACCGCAATGGGCCGCATGACGATCCAAAACGTTGGCTTTGACGACGCGGTGGTCTGGAACCCGGGTCCGGTTCGGTCAGCCGAAATTGACGACCTGCCAGACCACGATTGGCAACGCTTCCTGTGTGTTGAGGCGGCAGCCATCGGCGCACCGGTGACGCTGGCCCCGGGGCAAGAGTGGGTAGGGCGTCAAGGCTTGACGGTCTGAGCGCCTGCGCCCGGCTGCGCCAGCCCGGGCACGGAGAGATCACGCTTTTAAAAATCATCCCCCATGCACCTTCACATCCTCGGCATCTGCGGCACCTTCATGGGCGGCATCGCCGCCATCGCCCGCGAGGCCGGCCACCGGGTCACCGGCTGCGATACCAACGTCTACCCGCCAATGAGCGACCAGCTGCGGGCGTTGGGCATCGAGCTGATCGAGGGCTTTGCGGCCGACCAGTTGGCGCTCAAACCCGATGTCTGGGTCATCGGCAACGTCGTTGTCCGTGGCAATGCGCTGATGGAGGCGATCCTGGACGCTGGCGCGGCCTACACCAGCGGCCCGCAGTGGCTGGCTGAAAACGTGCTGCACCACCCGGCGCATCCGCGCCATGTGCTGGCGGTGGCCGGCACCCACGGCAAGACCAGCACCACCTCGATGCTGGCCTGGATACTGGCGCAAGCCGGGCTGCAGCCGGGGTTTCTGGTGGGCGGTGTGCCGTTGAACTTTGGCATATCGGCCCGGCTGGGCCAGACCGACTCGACCCCATCGCCCGGCACGCCCAGGCCCTTCGTGATCGAGGCCGACGAGTACGACACCGCGTTTTTCGACAAGCGCAGCAAGTTTGTGCACTACCGGCCGCGCACCGCGATCCTGAACAACCTCGAGTACGACCACGCCGACATTTTTCCGGACCTGGCGTCGATCGAGACCCAGTTCCACCACCTCGTACGCACGGTGCCGTCCAGCGGGCGGCTGGTGGTCAACAGCCGCGAGACCGCACTCGACCGGGTGCTGGCGCGAGGCTGCTGGAGCGAGCTGCAGCGCTTTGGCGCCCGCAAGGAGGCGCCCGGCGTGCTGCGGGCACGTGGCGAGCCGCATGGTTTTGACGTGCTGCGCGGCGGCCTGAAGATCGCCCGGGTCGACTGGCCGTTGCTGGGTGAGCACAACCAGCTCAATGCCCTGGCGGCCATCGGTGCGGCCGAGCACGTGGGCGTCGCGCCCGAGGTGGCCGCCGTCGCGCTGGCCTCGTTCTTGAACGTGCGCCGCCGGCTGGAACTGCTGGGCGAGGCGGGCGGCATCAAGGTCTACGACGACTTTGCGCACCATCCCACCGCCATGCGCACCACCATCAACGGCCTGCGCCGCAAGGCCGGCCTGGCGCGCATCCTGGCGGTGTTCGAGCCCCGCACCAACACCATGAAACAAGGCGACATGAAGGCCGCCCTGCCCTGGGCGCTGGAAGAAGCCGACCTGGCCTTCTGCCTGCAAGGCAACTACGGCTGGGACGCTGCCGACGCGCTGCTGCCAATGGGCGCTCAGGCCATCGTCGCAGACAGCGTGGACAAGCTGGTGGCCGCGATCATCAAAGCCGCCCGACCCGGCGACCAGGTGCTGGTGATGAGCAACGGCGGTTTTGGCGGCATCCACGCCAAACTGCTGGCGGGGTTGGCGCGGTAGCCTGGCGGGTCAGTCAGGCGGCTGGCAGTGGGCGGGTTGCGGCTCTTTGCTGACTTTCCCCTGGTGGGGATGCAGTCGTTCGATGTGCGGCGTTTGACGTTCGACGTCCTGCGTGCGGCGTGCGGCGCCAAGGCAACCAAGGCCGTCGGGCAACCGGCTCCC
>JBKJKU010000137.1:0-6021 GCA_046597355.1 Aquabacterium sp. | reverse complement strand
GTTACCGGGCGGCGTGTCGGTGGGGACACGCACCAGTTCTTGAAGGAAGCGCACCTCCTCGTCGAAATGGGCATCGACCCAGGCATCGAGCGCATCGTATGGAGTGCGTGAGGTCATGAAAGCTCCGTGGCAAGTTGGTCAAGAAGGTTCTGGAAGGCGCGCACGCACAGTTCGGTGTCGTCGTTGGTAATCGCTTCCAGCGGGTTGTGGCTGATGCCTGCGTTCAGGCCGCGCATGAACAGCATCGCTTGCGGCATGGCTTCGTGCAGTTTCATGGCGTCGTGTCCGGCGCCACTGGGCAGGCGGTGCAGCGGCAGACCGACTGACTCGACAGCGCGTTCCCAGCGCTGTTGCCAAGCCGGCGCACTGGGCGCCGCTGCGGCGCGCATCGTCTCTTCAAGCTTGAAGTGCAGGCCGCGGCGGTCACAGAGCGCCTGCAGTTCGGCGCGGATGTCGGCGGCGCAGGCATCGCGCACCGCGTCGGTCGTCGCGCGGATGTCAAGGCTGAACTTGCAGCGCCCCGGTACGACATTGATGGAGCCGCTCGGCACCTCCAGCATGCCCACCGTGGCGACCAGGTGGGGCGCTGCGCCGCCGCGTTTCTCGACGTACAGGGCCAGCTCGGCAGCCGCTGTGGCCGCATCGCGCCGCCGGTCCATCGGTGTTGTGCCAGCGTGGCTGGCCATGCCGACGATCTCGCCCAGGTAGCGCACGCTGCCGTTGATCGAGGTGACGATGCCCAGCGGCAGGTCCAGTTCGTTGAGCACCGGCCCTTGTTCGATGTGAGTCTCGACAAAGCCGAGGTAGCGGCTGGCGTCTCGCTTCAACGTTGGGATGTCGTCAGGGCACAGTCCGGCCTGCAGCATCGCTTCGCGCATCGTGATGCCGTCAGCGTCCTTCTGCGCCAACCAGGCGGTGTCGAAGTGGCCCGTGAGTGCACCCGAGCCGAGGAACACTGCCTTGTAGCGCTGGCCCTCTTCCTCGGCAAAGCCGACGACCTCGAAGCCGTAGGGCAGGCGCCGGCCCTGCCGATGCAACTCGCGCACACAGGCCATCGGCACCAAAATCCCGAGGCGGCCGTCGTACTTGCCGCCGTTGCGCACGGTGTCGTAGTGCGAGCCGGTCAGCAGGCGTCTGGCTTGCCGGTCAGTGCCGTGGTAGAGGCCCACGACATTGCCTACCGCGTCGATCTCCACCTCATCAAAGCCGCAGTCGGCCCGCATCCAGTGCGCCAGCCGCTGCGCGCAGGCGCGGTGCGCGTCAGTCAAATAGGTGACCGTCAGCTCACCCCGCTCGGCGTAGCCGGGATCGCTGTGGGTTGCCAGGCGTTCGGCCCAGTCCCACACGGCATTGCCAAGTACCGGCTCGTGGCCGAACTTGTCGTTGAGGCGGATCTCGGCGATGCGGTGGATGTTGCGCAGGCACTCGGCCAGCTCAAAGTCTGGGGGGTTGCCGAGCCGGCGCTCGAAGGTGGCGATGATCTCGGCCTTGGCCAGGCCCAGGCCACGCGGTCCGCGCACTGCCAGGATGAACGGGAAGCCGAACTTCGTGTTGTAGTCGGCGTTGAGCTGCTGGATCTGGGCCAGCTCCTGCGGCGTGCAGTCGGTGAGGCCTGCCTTGCCCTGTTCGGTGGTGGATTCGGCTGTGAGGGTCTTGGCCAGCATCGCCTTGCCGGCCAATTCCGGATGGGCGCGAATCAAGCCCAGTTGCCGGTCACGGCCAGCGGCGCGAACCGTGTCCACCAGGGCCAGTTTGAGCTGCGCCGAGCTGGTGAAGGGCCGCTTCGGCCAGGTCTGCTCGGCGATCCACGGCGAATGCTCGTAGGTGCCGTCCAGCAAACCGACAAAGGCCGCGCGGTCTGCGGCGTTGAGGTGTTCAAGCGTGATCATGTTCAGTCCCATGCAAATGCGTGGTTTGGGTCGAAGGGGTGGCTGGCCTTCCAGTGGCGTGCGATGTCGATGCGCCGAGCAACCCAGACACGGTCGTGCTTTTCGACGTGGTCCAGGAAACGCTGCAGGCCGCGCATGCGCCCTGGGCGCCCCAGCAGCCGGCAATGCATGCCGACGCTCATCATCGACGGCCGCTCGGCGCCCTCCGCGTAGTGCACATCAAAGGCATCCCGCAGGTACTCAAAGAACTCGTCGCCGTGTGAGAAACCCTGCGGCAGCGCAAAACGCATGTCATTGCAGTCCAGCGTGTAGGGCACAACGAGGTGGGGCGCCATGCCGCCATCGGTCTTGGTCACCTTCAGCCAGAAAGGCAGGTCGTCGCCGTAGTAGTCGCTGTCGTACTCAAAACCGCCGAAGTCGGCCACCAGGCGCCGGGTGTTCGGGCTGTCGCGACCGGTGTACCAGCCCAAGGGCCGCTCACCCGTCAAGCGCTGGATCGCTGCCATGGCCAGCGCCATGTGGTGGCGCTCGGTGGCTTCGTCTACGGCCTGGTAGTTGATCCAGCGCCAGCCGTGGCAGGCGATCTCGTGGCCCCCTGCTGTGAAGGCGGCAGTGACTTCAGGGCATCGCTCTAGCGCCATGCCAACACCAAATACCGTCAGCGGCAGCCCGCGCCTCTCAAACTCGCGCAGCAGGCGCCAAACGCCCACGCGAGAGCCGTAGTCGTAAATCCCTTCCATGCTCAGGTGCCGGTCGGGGACGGCCGGTGGGTTGAACATCTCGGACAGGAACTGCTCACTGCCGGCGTCGCCGTGCAACACCGAGTTTTCGCCGCCTTCTTCATAGTTGAGAACAAACTGCAGCGCAACGCGGGCACTTCCGGGCCAATTGGCGTTGAGCCCCTGGCGGCCGTAGCCCAGCAGGTCTCGGGGGTAGTGGGGGGTCATGAGGATGTTGGGTTCGGTTTTAACACTTTGCTGCGGAGCAGATCGGTGATCAGCCCGGTCGGACGGGACGTCGATGGTCACGGCGTCGTCCCTCGATGTCGGCGCGGCCAAGACCAGTGACGGCTTGCGCGGTCTCTGCACCCTGGGCCGATTCCAGCATACCGTCCCAGCCGCTGCACGCGTGGCAGTGATGCCCGTGACCGGTGCCGACGACTCACCGCTTGTCACCGTGGCACAGGATGAAGAGGGCGGCCAGCCCGCAGTCCGCCACATCATGCAAGTACCCTGTATTGCTGCTTTTCGATTGCGAGGCAGGCCATTAGGTTTGTTCGACGTCGTCGGCTGCGCGACACGGCGCTGCAGCGGCCAGCGCCAGGGCAGCGAGGGCCCAGCCGGGCAGGGCGATTGGCAGTTGTCGGAACACGCGGGGCGCCTTGTCTTTTCGGGATGTGTCCGGCATTGCGCAGCAGCCGCAAGACCGCGCAACGGCACGGCCGTTTTGGCGCCCGCGCTGCCCGGCTGCCCACAGCCCCCCGCGCTGCGTCGCCAGCCTGCACTGACACAATGGTTCGATGAATCCGCAGGAGTCGCTTTTTGCCCCCGAACCGGTGCCTGCAGGGCCTGCCCTGAGCCCATCAGCGCCCGGAGCCGAGGTGCCCTTGGCCGAGCGGCTGCGGCCACAAACCCCCGACGAGGTGATCGGCCAGACCCATTTGCTGGGGCCGGGCAAGCCGCTGCGGGTGGCGTTTGAGACGGGCCGGCTGCACTCGATGATCCTGTGGGGCCCGCCGGGCGTGGGCAAGACCACGCTGGCGCGGTTGATGGCCGGCGCGGTGCGCTCGCGCTTTGTGGTGCTGTCGGCCGTGCTGGCCGGCGTCAAGGACATCCGCGACGCGGTGGAGCAGGCCCAGGCGGCGCGGCTGCTGCGGCCGGGTGGGCCGGGCACGGTGGTGTTTGTCGACGAGGTGCACCGCTTCAACAAGGCCCAGCAGGACGCCTTTTTGCCGCATGTCGAGTCGGGCCTGTTCACCTTCATCGGCGCCACCACCGAGAACCCCAGCTTCGAGGTCAATGCCGCGCTGCTGTCGCGGGCCACGGTGCATGTGCTCAAGTCGCTGGACGATGCCGAGCTGACCCAGCTGATAGACCGCGCCCGCAGCGCACTGGCCGCGCCGCCGCTGTCTGGCGCCGCCCGGCAGCGGTTGATCGGCTACGCCGACGGCGACGCCCGGCGCCTGCTCAATGCCTACCAGAGCCTGATTGAGCTGGTGCAGGACACGCCCGGCGCCGATGTGGATGCTGCGGGTGCCGCGCAGATCGGCGAGGCCCGGCTGGAGCAGGCACTCGGCGAGATGCTGCGCCGCTATGACAAAAGTGGCGACCAGTTCTACGACATGATCTCGGCGCTGCACAAGAGCGTTCGCGGGTCCGACCCTGATGCTGCGCTGTACTGGCTGGCGCGCATGCTGGACGGCGGCGTCGATGCCCGCTACGTGGCGCGCCGGGTGCTGCGCATGGCGTCTGAGGACATCGGCCTGGCCGACCCGCGGGGCCAGCAACTGGCGCTGGAGGCGGCCCAGGTCTACGAGCGCCTCGGGTCGCCCGAGGGCGAACTGGCGTTGGCGCAGGCTGTGGTCTACCTGGCGGTGGCGCCCAAGAGCAACGCCGTCTACACCGCCTGGAACGCGGTGCGGGCGCTGGTCAAGCAAGACAGCACCCGCCCGGTGCCGATGCACTTGCGCAACGCACCCACCCCACTCATGAAGGGCCTGGGCCACGGCGACGGTTACCGCTACGCCCACGACGAGGCGGGCGGTTTTGCGGCGGGCGAGAGCTACCTGCCCGACGGCCTGACGGGTCAGCGGTTCTACCAGCCGGTGCCACGCGGCCTGGAGCTGCGCATCGGCGAGCGCCTGGCCGAGCTGCGCCGCCAGAACGACACCGCCCGCGAGCCAAGGGCAAACCCGCATATCGACGTATCGGATGCGGGATCGGCGTAGAAGCCTCGGCCAAGCGCCCTGGTTTCCGAATTTTCGGCGGTGAGGTGGGGGGTATCTCCCGTCAATTTGCAGGTGGGTGCCACCCTACAATTCCGCGCAGCTTGGCCGGCTTGCCCGGCCGGCTCACGGCCAGTCCCGGCCAGCTTCTTGCTAGCAACACCACAAGCCGACGGTTGAAGAAGTGGGGCCAAACGGGCCACAGCAACCGCCGTACAACACACCGGAGACCCCCGCCATGGATACCTTGTTGCAACAGATCATCAACGGTCTGGTGCTGGGCAGCATGTATGCGCTCGTGGCACTGGGTTACACGATGGTCTACGGCATCATCAACCTGATCAACTTCGCCCACGGCGAGGTGCTGATGGTGGGCGCGCTGACCAGCTGGACGGTGCTGCGGGTGCTGGCCGGCTCGGGTCTGCCGGGTTGGGTGATGCTGCTGGTGGCGCTGCTGGCGGCGATCGTGGTGTGTGCCGCGCTCAACTACCTGATCGAGAAGATCGCCTACCGGCCGCTGCGCAACGCGCCGCGCCTGGCGCCGCTGATCACCGCGATGGGCATGAGCCTGCTGCTGCAGACGCTGGCCATGATCATCTGGCAGCCCAGCACCAAGCCCTACCCGATCCTGCTGCCCAATGAGCCGATCTTCATCGGCGGCGCGGTGATCAACCTGACGCAGATCCTGATCCTGGGCACCACCGTGGTGGTGCTGATCGGGCTGATGTACCTGGTCAACCACACCAAGCTGGGCCGGGCGATGCGCGCCACCGCCGAGAACCCGCGCGTGGCTGGCCTGATGGGCGTCAAGCCCGACTTCATCATCTCCACCACCTTCGTCATCGGCGCCGCGCTGGCCGCCGTCGCCGGCATCATGTGGGCCGCCCAGGTTGATCGGCTCCGTCGGCAGCAGCAGCGGAAAGGGCTTGGGATTCGGTTTCCAGATGATCATCGCCAGCACCTGCAACAGCAGCGACATGCCCATGGCCGTGATCAGCGGTGCCAGGCGCGGCGCATTGCGCAGCGGCCGGTAGGCGATCTTCTCGATGCTGTAGTTCAGCGTCGCGCAGATGACGATGGATGCGGACAGCCCGGCTGGCTGCTGATGCTGGTCGGGCTGTCCGCATCCATCGTCATCTGCGCGACGCTGAACTACGCGGTTGAGAAGATCGCCTACCGGCCGCTGCG
>JBKJKU010000372.1:0-6787 GCA_046597355.1 Aquabacterium sp. | reverse complement strand
CTTCGTGAACCTGGCGATGGTGCCCGCCGACAGCCACGCCGAGCGCGAGCGCCTGCTGCTGATGGCGCGCAAGCTTTACCGTTTTTCCAATGTGTTGATGGTGGTGGCGCTGGCACTCGGGTTCTGGCTCTGGCTGGGCTTTGGCGCCGGGCGCTTTGCCGGTGGCTACTGGCTGCACGCCAAACTGCTGGGCGTGGTGGCGGTGATCGGCTACCTGCACCTGTGCCGCGGCCACCTGCGCCGCTTTGAGCAACTGCGCAACCGGCGCAGCCACCGCTGGTTTCGGGTGTTCAACGAGGTCGCGGTGCTGCTGTTCATTGCCATCGTGGTGCTGGCGGTGGTCAAGCCGTTTTGACCGGTGCAACCCGTACGTCCCGGGCGCACACCGCGCCAGCCGTGACCGGTGGTCATGCCGGGCCGTGATGCGGTGTACCGCAGTTCGGCCTGGCCGCTGGCCTGGGCCTGGGTCGCGCTGATCGTCTACGCCAGCCTGTACCCGTTCACCGGCTGGCGTTGGCCGCCGGGTCTGCCGGCGGCCGGCTTGCTGTACCTGCCGTGGCCGCGCTACTTCATCCCCTTTGACATCACCAGCAACCTGCTGGCCTACGCACCGCTGGGCGGGCTGGTGTGCATCGCCCGGCTTCGACATGGGGTGCCGGTGGCGCTGGCGCTGGCCAGCGCGTTGCTGGGCGGCACTTGCCTGTCCTACAGCATGGAGGTGCTGCAGCACCTGCTGCCGCGGCGTGTGCCGTCGGCGCTGGACTGGGCGCTCAACAGCGCCGGCACCACGCTGGGCGCGCTGTTGGCGGTGGGCGCGCAGCGCCTGGGCCTGCTGCGGCGCTGGCAAACCACCCGGGAGCGCTGGCTGGAGCGTGGCAACGGTGGGGCGCTGGCCTTGCTGGTGTTGTGGCCGGCGGCCCTGTTGTTTCCGACGTCGGTGCCGCTGGGCGTGGGCCAGGTGGGCGAGGCCCTGCGGGCCTTGCTGGCTGCCGTGCTGGCCGACGTGCCCTGGGCCGCGCCGCTGGCGGACTGGCTGGAGTCTGGCGCGGCGCCGGACCAGCCACTGTCGTCATTGGCCGAGGGCCTGGCCGTAGCGCTGGGCCTGCTGTCACCGTGCCTGCTGGCGTTTGCCGCGTCGCGGCCGGGATGGCGCCGGCTGGGCCTGGCGGTGACCGTGGCGGTGGTGGCGGTGCTGGGCACCACCTTGTCGACCGCGCTGAACTTTGGCCCTGACCACGCGCTGGCCTGGCGCACACCCGCCAATGAGACGGCAATGGCCGCAGCGCTGCTGCTGTCATTGGCCGGCCTGTGGCTGCGGCCGCGCCTGGCGGCGGCGTTGGCGCTGGTGTCGCTGACCGGCCTGGTGGTGCTGGTGCACGGCGCGCCGACCGACCCGTACTTCGCCCAAAGCCTGCAGGGCTGGGAGCAAGGCCAGTTTGTGCGGCTGCACGGGCTGGCGCAGTGGGTGGGCTGGCTTTGGCCGTATGCCGCGCTGGCCTGGCTGCTGGCGCGGTTGGGCGAGCGCTGACGGCACCGTGGCGGCAGGCCAGTGGCCCGGGTCGGTCCTGCGGGTTTGCCCTCAGTCCCTACAATTGGCTCCCCATGAGCTATTACCAACACCACATCTTCTTTTGCCTCAACCAGCGCAAACCCGGCGAGGGTTGCTGCGCCGAACAAGAGGCGCAGGCGGGCTTTGACCGCTGCAAGCAGCAGGTCAAGGCGGCGCGCCTGGCGGGCCCTGGCGGCGTGCGCGTCAACAAGGCCGGTTGCCTGGACCGCTGCGCCGGTGGGCCGGTGGCCGTGGTCTATCCCGAGGAAGTCTGGTACACCTTTGTCGATGCGGCCGATGTGGACGAGATCGTCGAATCGCACCTGAAAAACGGCCGCGTGGTCGAGCGCCTGCGCCTGCCGCCGGACGTGGGCCGTTGAGCGTGGTTCCGACACCGGCGCGCCGCCCGTGATGAAACCCGACACCCGCCGTGACACCGTGGCCGGCCCGGCGGGCGCCATCGAGTGTGCGGTGGACGGGCCGGTTCTGGCTGACGGCGCCGCCCCACGCGGCGTGGCCGTGCTGTGCCATCCGCACCCGCAGTTTGGCGGCACGATGGACAACAAGGTCGTGATCACGCTGGCGCGCGCCTTTGTGCAACTGGGCTACCGGGCGGTGCGCTTCAACTTCCGCGGCGTTGGCGGGTCGGCCGGCGCCTGGGACGAGGGCCGCGGCGAAATTGACGACGCGCTGGCCGTGATCCAGGCCCAGCGTGCGTTGTTGCCCGGCTTGCCGCTGGCGCTGGCAGGGTTTTCGTTTGGCGCTTATGTGGCGGCGCAGGCGGCTGCCCGGCTGGCAGCCAGTGCGCCGGTGGAGCGCCTGGTGCTGGTCGGCCCGGCCACCAGCCGTTTCGAGATGCCGGCCACCGTGGCGCCCGACACGCTGGTGATCCATGGTGAGGCCGACGAGGTGGTGCCGCTCTCGGCCACGCTCGACTGGGCTCGGCCCCAGGTGCTGCCGGTGGTTGTGCTGCCGGGTGTCGGCCACTTCTTTCACGGCCAGCTCACGCTGCTCAAAAACCAGGTGATCCAGGCCTGGCACGGTTGAGGCTGCGGCCTTATGGCCGGTGCCTGTCCCGCGCCTGCGCCTGCAACCTGCGTTCTGCTGGCCCCTGCAACCGTTTGATTTTTCCTTGTTCGGACCCCGATGAAACCCCTGTTTGCCTTTGTACTGGCCCTGGCCACCGTCACCACCACCACCACCACCACCTGGGCCCAGGCCCCTCAAGCGCCGGAGGTGGCTGCCAAGAGTTTCCTGCTGATCGACGTCACCAGCGACCAGGTGCTGGCCGAGCGTGCGCCTGACGTGCAGGCCGATCCCGCCTCGCTGACCAAGCTGATGACGGCTTGGCTGGTGTTTGACGCGCTCAAGGCCAAGAAGCTGACGCTGGAGCAGACGCTGCCGGTGTCGCTGCGGGCCTGGTCCGAGCGCAAGGGCGGCGGCTCGCTGATGTTCATCGACCCCAAGATGACGCCCAAGGTGGACGAGTTGCTGCGCGGCATGATTGCCGTCTCGGGCAACGACGCTGCGGTGGCGCTGGCCGAGGGCGTGGCCGGCTCACTCGACAGCTTTGTCGCGATGATGAACCGCCAGTCCCAGGCCTGGGGCCTGAAGAACACCCAGTTCAAGAACGTCAGCGGGTTGAGCGAAGCCGGCCACTACAGCTCGGCGCGCGACCTGGGGGTGATCGCGGCGCATGTGCTGCGCGACTTCCCCGACTACTACGCCAGCTACTACGGCTTGCGCAACTACACCTTCAACAACATCAAGCAGGACAACCGCAACATGTTGCTGGGCCGCGACCCGTCGATCGACGGCATGAAGACCGGCTACACCGACGCCGCCGGCTACTGCCTGATCGCCAGCGCGCAGCGCGACATGCCCAACGGCAAACGCCGTTTGCTCAGCGTGGTGATGGGCGCGACGTCCCGCGAGGGCCGTGCCAGCGAGAGCCAGAAGCTGCTCAACTGGGGCTGGACCGCCTGGGACGGCGTGCGCTTGTTCGAGGCGGGCAAGCCCGTCGCGCAGGTGCCGGTCTGGAAGGGCCAGCAGCCCACCGCCGCGCTGGGTGCCGCCCAGGCCATGGTGGTGACCGTGCCCCGCGGTGAGGGCGACAAGCTCAAGACCGTGATCTCGCGCACCGACCCGCTGGTGGCACCGCTGACAGCCGGCCAGCGCGTGGGCACACTCGATGTCAGTACTGCTGCTGGCGTCAAGGTCGCCAGCCTGCCGCTGGTGGTGCTGCAGGCGGTACCGCAAGCCGGCTTGCTGGGCCGGGCGTGGGACTCGATCCGCCTCTGGATCAAATGAAGCGGCGCGGCGCGGGTCAGGTCAAGGCGCGGCAGCCCACCATCGGCTAAGCTTCAAAAGCGCCTGTCCACGCCGCCTTCGAGCGGCCTCATACCGGTAAAACCATGACCCAGCTGCCTGCGACCCTCTGCCACCTGAACGGCCAGACCCTGCCGCTGTGCGACGCCAAGGTGTCGGTGCTGGACCGCGGGTTCATCTTCGGCGACGGCATCTACGAGGTAATTCCGGTGTATGGCCGCCGGCTGTTCCGCTTCGACGAGCACATGGCCCGGCTGCAACGCAGCCTGGGCAAGCTGCGCATTGCCAACCCGCACAGCCGCGATGGCTGGCTGGCGCTGGTGCGTGCGCTGGTGGCCGACCAGCCGGCCGATGACCAACTGGTCTACCTGCAGGTGACCCGCGGCGTGGCGCTGCGTGACCATGTGATGCCCGAAGGCATCACGCCCACCGTGTTCGGCATGACCAGCGTGCTCAGGCCGCCGTCGCCCGAGATGCGCCACCACGGCGTGGCCTGCGTCACGGCGCGCGACTTCCGCTGGGAGCGGGGCGACATCAAAAGCATCTCGCTGCTGGGCAATGTGCTGGCGCGCCAGATCTCGGCCGACCACGGCGCCACCGAAACCCTGCTGTTCCGCGACGGCTGGTTGACCGAGGCGTCGGCCAGCAACGCCTGGGTGGTGCACGAGGGTGCGCTGCTCGGCCCGCCATCGGGCGAGCATGTGCTCGAAGGCATCCGCTATGACCTGCTGGCCGAGCTGTGCGAGGAGACCGGCATCGCCTTCAACCTGCGCCCCATCGCCGAGGCCGACGTGATGGCGGCCGATGAGGTGATGCTCAGCTCGGCCACCAAGGAGATCCTGCCGGTGACCCGGATCGACGGCGAGGGCGTGGGCCACGGCGCGATGCGCGGCAAGCCCGGCCCGGTCTACGCCCGCCTGTTCGAGGCCTACCAGCGCGCCAAGGTCGAGCAGTCGATCTGAGCTGCCGCGGCCACTGCCCGCCTTGCCGCAGCGCCTTACCCCACCCAGACCCCACCCACCACCGTGCCCGACATTCCGCCAGTCATCCCGCCAGACGTCCCGCCAGTCATCCCGCCAGACGTCCCGCCTGAGCCATCACTGATCACCTACCCGAGCGCCTTCCCGATCAAGGTCATGGGCGCGCAGGTACCCGGTTTCCTGGAAGCGGTGCTGGCGGTGACGCGGCAGTTCGACCCGGGCTTTGACCCGGCAACGGTCGAAACCCGCAGCAGCAGCGGTGGCCGCTACCTGGGCATCACGGTTACGGTCACCGCCACCAGCCGGGAACAGCTCGACGAGCTGTACCGCACGCTGTCCACCCACCCGATGGTCAAGGTGGTGTTGTAGCCACAGGCGCTGTGATGAAGCTGCTCACGCTGGGCCGCCAACCGTATGCCGCCACCGCGCAGGCCATGCGTGCGTTTACCGACAGCCGCGGGCCCGCCACGCCCGACGAGATATGGCTGGTCGAGCACGACCCGGTCTACACCCAGGGCCTGGCCGGCAAGCCCGAACACCTGCTGGACGCCGGCGCCATTCCTGTTGTCGCCAGCAACCGGGGTGGGCAGGTCACCTACCACGGCCCGGGGCAGGTGGTGGCCTACCCGCTGATCGACTTGAAGCGTCTGGGCATCTATGTCAAAGAGTACGTCTACCGGTTGGAGCACGCGGTGCAGAAGGTGCTGGAAAGCCACGCCATCACCGGCCACCGCGTGCCGGGTGCGCCCGGCATCTACGTGCGGCTGGCCGACCCGTACAGCCATGCGGCGCTGACCGGCCCGGCAGACGCCGCCGATCCGTTCCGGGGTCTGGGCAAGGTAGCGGCGCTGGGCATCAAGGTCAGCCGGCACTGCACGTACCACGGCGTGGCGCTGAATGTGGCGATGGACCTCGCACCGTTTGACGGCATCAACCCCTGTGGCTATTCAGGTCTGCAGACGGTGGACCTCGCTAAACTAGGGGTTGTTACCGATTGGTCCACCGTGGCGCGTCAACTGGGCGAGCGCCTGGCGGTGCAGTTCACGCCCTGACACCCCATCTTTGACGCCCCAGGGCGCGCACCTCTTCATGGCCACCGAAAACACCGTGCACCTGGCGCCTCCGGCTGCTGACTACGACGCCAGCGCCAAGCAAAAAGCGCAGGCCAAGACCTCGCGCATCCCGATCAAGATCGTGGCGGCCGAAACGCTCAAGAAGCCCGACTGGATCCGCGTCAAGGCCGGCAGCCCGACCACCCGTTTTTACGAGATCAAGCAGATCCTGCGCGAGCACAAGCTGCACACTGTTTGCGAAGAGGCGTCCTGCCCCAACATCGGTGAATGTTTTGGCCAGGGCACGGCCACCTTCATGATCATGGGCGACAAGTGCACCCGGCGCTGCCCGTTTTGCGATGTCGGCCATGGCCGGCCCGACCCGCTGGACGCGGCCGAGCCGGCAAACCTGGCCAAGACCATCGCCGCGCTCAAGCTCAAATACGTGGTGATCACCAGCGTCGACCGCGATGACCTGCGGGACGGCGGCGCCGGCCACTTTGTTGAATGCATCCAGCAGGTGAGGGCGCTGTCGCCGGCCACCCGCATCGAGGTGCTGGTACCCGACTTCCGGGGCCGCGACGACCGCGCGCTGGAGATCCTCAAGGCCGCGCCGCCCGACGTGATGAACCACAACCTCGAGACCGCGCCGCGCCTGTACAAAGAGGCCCGGCCCGGCAGCGACTACGCCTTCAGCCTGAATCTGCTGAAGAAGTTCAAGGCCCTGCACCCCGGCGTGCCGACCAAGAGTGGACTGATGGTCGGGCTGGGCGAAACTGACGACGAGATCCTGTCGGTGATGCGTGACATGCGGGCGCACGGCATCGACATGCTCACCATCGGCCAGTATCTGGCCCCCAGCGGCCACCACCTGCCGG
>JBKJKU010000309.1:0-5808 GCA_046597355.1 Aquabacterium sp. | reverse complement strand
TAAAAGATGCGCAGCGCGGGCGCGATGTAGATGTTGGTCGTGAACGGCCGGTCACGAAAGTCAAGCGCGTCAGGCTTGGCCACGCGTCTGAAAGCCGGCGGCCCTTTTCTCGCGGCGGCAGGCTTGGCCCTGGATTTACGGGCCGGCGCTGGCACGCGGGCAGCGCGGGTGCTTGCAGCTTTCTTCCCCTTGGCTGTTGCCATGGTGTGTCTCCCTGGGGCGGTTGGCGGCGACTCAGCCAACGCATGATCGAACGGGGAAATGATCCTCCAGAATTTGCAGCGCTGTCAACGTGGCGTCAGCGCGAATGGCCGCCCTGCCCCGGCCCGGTTCAGCAATGCGAGCATTGCCGGCAAGGCGATCAGCGGCACGTGATCACGCCTTCGATCGGGTCGAAAGGCGCCTGCACGGTCATCCACGACGCGTCGCCTGCGCCAGCCAACCCGGCCAGATTTCGCGCCGAATCCACAAAGGCAGCGCACAAGACACCCAGACACCGCAGGCCAGCATGAAAAGCCCACCGCGTTGGCGGAGAAGATGCCGCCCGTGGCGAATACACCCGCAAAGCCCAGCGACACGGCCAGAGATCCTTGGGTGCGCAAAGCGTTCCGCCGCACCACACCTCCACTCACAACGAAAAAATGGTCTCTCATTTTCACAAGCAAGACTGCACTTGTGATCGGCTCCACGTCTGGCATCGGCCTGGGCCATTACCCGCAGTCTGGCTGCGCAGGTCGCCAAAGTCGTGAAGATCAAACGGCATGTTTTCGTTTCCACCGGGACGGGCTCGCCCGCTCTGGGTGGCACACCGGGGAGTTCTTGGGAAGGGGGGTGTTGGCCTGGCCGGTCACGCACTTGGCAGCCGCAGCCCCACCGCCTGACCCGAAATCTGACTCGACATCGGGTAAACCCTCACTCTTCGTGACCCCTCACCGGGCTCGACCCGCGTCAGGCGCAGCCCCTGCCCGCCGCCCGAGGGGGCCGGGCCGCGATCACGCCGCCTGCTGAAGCTCTCCGCGCACCGGCACCCGGGGCGGGGTGCCCGGGCCTGCAGTCCCAGGTGCGTAGTTGGCGACGCGACAACCGCAGTGTGTTCGCCCGCTTGGTGGAAACCCTCTTTGCGCTAGCGCATTTATGGACGATGATCCACTGTCGATTTTTTCCACTTTATGAGACATACCATGACAGCTCGCAAAACTTCCAACCGTCGCAACCTACTCAAGGGCTTTGCTGTTGCGGCTGGCGCGATGTCGGCACCGATGGTCGCCAACGCGCAGGCCGGCCCGATCTCGATGCGCTTCCAGAGCACCTGGCCGGCCAAGGACATCTTCCACGAGTACGCCGTCGATTTTTCGAAGAAGGTCAACGACATGACCGGTGGCGACTTGAAGATCGAGGTACTGCCCGCAGGCTCGGTTGTGCCAGCCTTCGGCCTGCTAGACGCCGTCTCCAAGGGCACGCTCGACGGTGGCCACGGCGTGCTGGGCTACCACTACGGCAAGCAGAACGCGCTGGCGCTGTGGAACTCGGGCCCGGGCTTTGGCATGGACGCCAACATGCTGCTGTCCTGGCACAAATACGGCGGTGGCAAGGAACTGCTGGCCAAGCTGTACGCCTCCATCGGCGTCACCACGGTACAGTCCTTCCTGTACGGCCCCATGGCCACCCAGCCGCTGGGCTGGTTCAAGAAGCCGATCACCAAGCCCGAGGACTTCAAGGGCCTGAAGTTTCGCACCAACGGCCTGGCCATCGACCTGTTCACCGCGATGGGTGCGGCCGTCAACGCACTGCCCGGCGGCGAGATCGTGCCGGCCATGGACCGTGGCCTGCTCGACGCGGCCGAGTTCAACAACGCCACCTCCGACCGCCTGCTCGGCTTCCCCGACGTGTCCAAGGTCTGCATGCTGCAGAGTTACCACCAGAGCGCCGAAACCTTCGAGATCATGTTCAACAAGCCCAAGCTGGACGCGCTGCCGCCCAAGATGAAGGCGATCATCGAGAACGCTGTCGAGGCCTCATCAGCCGACATGTCCTGGAAGGCGATCGATCGCTACTCCAAGGACTACATCGAGTTGCAGACCAAGGACAAGGTCAAGTTCTACAAGACACCCGACGCCGTGCTGCAGACGCAACTCAAGCTGTGGAGCGCGATCCTGGAAAAGAAATCGGCCGAGAACCCGCTGTTCAAGGAAATCGTCGAGTCCCAGAAGGTATTTGCCGAGCGCGCTGTCAAGTGGGACCAGGATACCTACGTCAGCCGCCGCATGGCCGTCAGCCACTTCTTTGGCGCCAAGGCGCCCGAGGCCAAGAAGGGCTGAAGGTCCTGTTCGAATCCATCGACCAGCCATCCGGTGGCACCGGGTGGCTGTTTGTTTTTGACTGGTCCGCTCCATGCAGCAATTACTCTTGACGATCGACAAGATCAGTACACTCGTTGGCCAGGCATTTTCCTGGCTCATCGTTGCACTCACCCTCCTGATCAGCTGGGAGGTGTTCTCGCGTTATGTTCTGGATCGTCCGCACGCCTGGGCTTTTGACGTGATGATCATCATGTACGGCACGCTTTTCATGATGGCCGGTGCCTACACGCTTTCGAAGTCCGGGCACGTGCGCGGTGACGTGCTGTACGGCTTCTTTGAGCCCCGCACCCAGGCCACAGTCGACCTCATCCTCTATATCCTCTTCTTCCTGCCCGGGGTGTTTGCGCTGACCTACGCGGGTTACTTCTTTGCCGCCGAATCCTGGGCCATGAACGAGCACTCGAGCATCACCGCCGAGGGCCCGCCGATCTATCCCTTCAAGACCATGCTGCCGCTAGCCGGCGGCTTTCTCTTCGTGCAGGGCATCGTCGAGATCATCCGCTGCCTGATCTGCATTCGGCAGGGCGCGTGGCCTTCGCGCGAGCACGACGTGGAGGAGGTCGACGTCGACAAACTCAAGGAGATGGTTCACGTCAAGGACGATGATATCGCCCAGCTCGACCGGTACGTGGCCCCCGCAGGGAATCTCAAATGAAAATCAAGAAGGAACTCTGGTTCGGCTTCGGATTGATGGCGGTGATCGCCACTGTGGTGGTGATCTTCATGCCGTGGAGCGCCTTCTTCGACGGCCACTTGACACGCCAGGACATGGGCTACCTGGGGCTGCTGATGCTGGCGCTGATCGTGGTGGCCATCATGCTGGGCTTTCCGACCGCCTTCACGCTGATGGGCATGGGCATGTTCTTCGGATGGCTGGCATACCGCAGCGTCAACCCGGAACTGGCCACCCGGCAGGTGCTGGACCTGATGGTGCAGCGCGCCTACTCGGTGATGTCCAACGACGTGTTGATCGCGATTCCGCTGTTCGTCTTCATGGGTTACCTGGTCGAGCGTGCCAACCTGATCGAGAAGTTGTTCAAGAGCCTGCACCTGTCGCTGGCCCGCGTGCCCGGCGCTTTGGCGGTAGCCACCATTGTCACCTGCGCAATCTTCGCCACTGCCACAGGCATCGTCGGCGCGGTGGTCACGCTGATGGGGCTGCTGGCCCTGCCAGCCATGCTGCGCGCCGGCTACAACATCAAGCTGGCGGCCGGCGCTATCACCGCCGGCGGCTGCCTGGGGATCCTGATCCCGCCGTCGGTGCTGCTCATTGTCTACGGAGCGACGGCCGGGGTCTCGGTGGTCAAGCTTTACGCGGGCGCCTTCTTCCCGGGCATCATGTTGGCTAGTCTGTACGTCGGCTACGTCATCATCGTCGCGAAGTGGAAGCCGCACCTGGCGCCACCGCTGTCGGCTGCAGACCGCATCGTGCCTCTACCGCCGTTGTCGCAGACGCTGAGCGCGCGAAGTAGCAACGCCGTGGCGGGGTTGATCGGCGGCCTGAGGGTAGCAGAATTGCCCAAGCGCGAAGTGCTGACGCAGCTCTTCGTATCGGCATTGCCGGCGCTGTCCATTGCCGCGCTGCTGGTAGTGATGTACCTGGGCGCGACGGCGCCGAAGGTCGAGGTCGACTCCGCCGGCCTGGTGCAAACCGGCGGAGCGATCAGCGTCGACGAAAGCAAGCCGGCGGATTCTTCAGGCCTGCAGGAGCCGCCCAAGGAACCGGATGGGCTGCAGGAGCCGCCCAATGAGGGCGGCGACCTCAAGGAGCCCCCGACCGAGCTCGGGCAGGCGGCTTCTGCCGCAGTTGCTGCACCAGTCGCGGCCTCCGCCACCGTCACGCGCGCCGAGACGGCGCCAGCCGAAGCGGCCCCGGCGCCGCGCATAGCGGCTCCCACTTGGTACTGGATCGTTTTTGGCCTGGGCATGGCGGCGCTGGCGCTGGTGAGCTGGTTAATGAACTGGCAGCGGCTGGAGATCTTCAAGATGCTGCTGTCTTCGTTTTTCCCGCTGGCAGTGATGATCATCGCGGTGCTCGGGTCTATCGTCTTCGGTTTGGCCACGCCGACCGAGGCCGCTGCGGTCGGGGCCTTCGGCGGCTTGGTGTTGGCCGCCGCCTACCGCTACGTCTCGGCCCGCACCACCCACAGCGCAAACCCGGTGGCCAAGACGCTGGTCGACCTGGGCGGCATTCTCAAGGAATCATCCTTCCTCACCGCCAAGACCAGCGCCATGGTGTGCTGGCTGTTTGTCGGCTCGTCGATCTTCTCAGCCGCCTTTGCGCTTCTGGGCGGCCAGGACCTGATCGAGAACTGGGTGTTGTCACTTGGGCTGACGACGCTGCAGTTCATGCTGCTGTCGCAGTTCATCATCTTCATCCTTGGCTGGCCGCTGGAGTGGACCGAAATCATCGTTATCTTCATGCCGATCTTCATCCCGCTGCTGCCCAAGTTCGGGGTCGATCCACTTTTCTTCGGCCTGCTGGTGGCGCTGAACCTGCAGACCGCCTTTCTGTCACCGCCGGTGGCGATGGCCGCGTTCTACCTGAAGGGCGTTTCTCCCAAGCATGTGACACTGAATCAGATATTTGCCGGCATGTTGCCGTTCATGGGGATACAGGTAGTGGCGCTGGCGTTGCTGTATGCGTTCCCGGCAATCGGCATGTGGCTGCCGGGCCTGCTGTACAAATAGGTGATCGGCGTGGGCGCTACGGATGATCAAGAAATCATCGCGGCGTACACGCCACACCCATATGTCGGCATTCAAGGCGCAAGTGGCCGTGGCTGCTTTGCGTAAAAAGCATACCCAGGCCGAACTGGCCAAGCATTTCGCCCTGCACCCGAACCAGATCACTGACTGAAAGCGGCAGTTGCCCGAAGATGCCGCGGACGCTTTCTGCGGCGGCGCGCCCCAAGCCGGGGAACCGGTGGACCTGGTGCCTCTGCAGGCCAAGATCGGCCTGTTCACACAGGAGAAAGGATCGACCGACCCGCTGTTACCCGTTTGACCCACTGTTGACGAATATACGCAGGGTTCGGCGGCTTGGTAGCTGGCATTCAGGACTTCTCACCGTCCAGGCTGGAGTTCAGTGGCGCCGACGTGGCGCCGCCGCAATGCGGCTGGCGGCAGGGCGCCCGAGGCCATCACGCGCTGGACTGCGAGCCGCTCCGCGCGGCTGTCGAAGTAGTTCATCGCACCCGAGTTCGCGTTCACGGCTCCCACGGTCGGTCGCGTCCCGCCATCGCCGACATGGTTGAAGTCGATCAACGAGGTCAACGCCCCACGAACTGGGCACTGCTTTCGCATTCGCAGCACAAACCTGTTGGTGCAGCTGTGGGAAAGTGTGCTTGCCACAGCGCCAGGCTCTGCAAAGCGCCAAGCCATGGTGAAGGTCATTTCCATCAAAGTGGCCTACGCCGACGCGTACGCGTTTGCCAACATTCGCGAC
>JBKJKU010000239.1:0-13718 GCA_046597355.1 Aquabacterium sp. | reverse complement strand
GATCAGCACGTAGTGCAGGTGCGCGACGATGAAGTAGGTGTCGTGCACCTGCCAGTTGAACGGCACCTACTTCATCGTCGCGCACCTGCACTACGTGCTGATCGGCGGCGTGGTGTTCCCGGTGCTGGCCGCGCTCTACCACTGGTTGCCGCTGGTCAACGGGCACACGCTGTCTGAGCGTTGGGCTCGGTGGATTTTCGGCTTGATGTTCAGCGGCTTTAACGTCGCGTTCTTTCCGATGCACATCTCAGGCCTGCTCGGCATGCCACGGCGCGTCTACACCTACGCCGATGGGCTCGGGCTGAATGCGCTGAACCTGGTGTCGACGATCGGCGCCGCCGTGCTTGCCGCGGGGCTGGTGCTGTTCTTTGTCGACTTGCTGCGCACACTGGCGCGGCCGCCGCAGCGCCACGCCAACCCCTGGCAGGCGGCAACGCTGGAGTGGCTGCCAAGCGCCGACTACGGCACGCGCAGCATCCCGCAAATCGATTCACGTGACCCGCTGTGGCAGCACGCCGCACTCGCAACCGAGGTCGATGCCGGGCGGCACTGGTTGCCCGGCACCACCACCGGCCTGCGCGAGACCATCGTGACTAGCCCGCGAAAGGCCCGGCTGCTGCATGTCATCGTGTTGCCGGGCGATGGCTGGCTGCCACTGCTGGCCGGCGTCGGCACGGCCGGGTTTTTTTTGCTGCTGACGGCCAAGGTCTTCGTCGTCGCCACGCTGCTGGGCATCGGTGCCGTCATCGCCACGCTGCTGTGGCTGTGGGACAGCGACCACCGGCCCGCCGGGCAGCCGATCACGGCCCGGGTGGGCGACGCGGTCGAGCTGCCGATCGGCGCCACCAGCCACCGCTCGCATTCCTGGTGGGCGACGCTGATTCTGGTCGTCGTCGACGCCACGATCTTCGCATCGATGGCCTTCGCCCACCTGCATGTGTCGATGCTCGCGACGGTCTGCCCGCCGCCGGGCGCACGCCTGCCCTCCGACACCACGATGTGGGCTGGCGTGGCGCTGTGGGCAGGGGCGGCAGTCGCGATGGGCCTGGCCCGACGGTCGACCTTGGGCGCTGCGAGCAGCCGCATGACGGGCCTCGTCGCCACGGCGTTGTTGCTGGCGGGCTTGGCCTGGGCGTTCGGCCTGTACGGACACATCGACGCCGGACTCGCACCGCGCGCCAACGCCTGGAGCGCGACGGTCGCGGCGCTGCTGTCATGGCAGACCTTTCACGGCGCCGTCATCGCTGTGATGGCCACCTACCTGCTGGCCCGCTCGTGGAGCGGCCGGCTGACACCGACCCGACGGGCCACGCTGGACAACATCGAGCTGTTCTGGCGCTACACCATGCTGCAGGGCGCGCTGATTGCGGCAGGCGTTCAATGGCTCCCCCGTGCGATGGGCTGAGCGGCGCCGCCCGAGGGGTGCGCGTGTGCGCCTCAGCGCGGGCGCAATCGGCGCCAGCGCTGGCCCGCCCCGACACTCAAGGCGCACACCGCCAGCCAGGCCGTGCCGGATGCAAAGCCCGCCAGCACGTCGCTGGCAAAGTGCACCTGCAAGAACACACGGCTGCTGCCGACGGTGAAGGCCAGTGCGGTGGCGCCCAGCACCGCCGGCAGGTGCCAGGCGGTGGGCAGCGTGCGCAGCACCACGTAGGCCAGCATGCCGTAGGCCACGGTCGCGCCCGAGGTGTGCCCGCTGGGGAAGCTCCAGCTCAGTTCCGCGACCAGGCCGTGGTCGTGCACTGGCCGTACCCGCTCGAAAACACGTTTGAGCAGCGGGTTCAGCAGCGCGTTGCCGCCCAGCGCCAGCACCCAGCCCAGCGCCAGGCTGCGCTGACCGTGCCACAACAGCCCCAGTGCCACCGCCACGCCCAGCAGCGCCAGCACCAGCGGGTCACCCAGGTGCGTGAGCCCGGCAAACACCTGCAGCGTGCCGACACCCACCTGCGCCCGAATCGACGCTGCCAAGGCCGCGTCGGCCCGCGACATGACACCGTCGGGGCCGAGTTGTTCGGCAATCTCGGCAAAGCCAACGGCTGCGCCGAGCACGGTGGCAAACCCGACCGCGACCTTCAACAGCAGCACCGCCGGTGGCGAAAACGCGGCTTGGGCACGGCGCAACACCCGCCTGTCCCAGACCCAGGCGATGAAGGCCGTCAGCAGCAGCAGCGCGCACAGCAGCGCCACGAATACCGCCAGCGCATGGGCGCCCACCCAACCGGCCAGCGCCAGCCATTGGTCAGGCGTCATGCCGCTGCGGCAATCGGTGCACCGACACACAGTCAAAACGCTGTGCCGCAGGCAGATGGTCCCAGCGCTCGATCTGCAGTGGCCGTGCTGCAGCAGCGCCTGCCGGCCCCGGCGCGCCGGCGCTGGCGTCAATGCGGATGAGGTTCACGGAGTTGCCGGCCTCGGCGCGCACCCGCGCGCTGACGGCGGTGCCGGCCTGCACCGCCCACAAACGCCGCGGCAGGCCGGCCTGTTGTTCATGCAGCGGCAGCACGAAGGGCAAGTGGATATGGCCGCCCAGCACCAGGTCCACACCCGCTGCCGACCAGCGCCGCACCGCTGCGTCGCGGCCGTGCAGCAGGTTGTGCACATCCTGTTGCCGCGACACCGCCACCGGCTGGTGCACCACGACGATGCGCCACTGTGCCGCCGGCGCCTGTTCACAGCGCCGCGCCACGCGCTCGATTTGCGCCGCGCTGACCTGACCATCGACATGGCGCCAGCGCCGCGTGGTGTTGAGCCCGAGAACCAGCACCTCAGGATTCTCGAACTCGGGTTCGAGATCCGGGCCGAAGGCGCGTGCATACCGGGCATAGGGCCACAGCAGCCGCGCGGCCAAGTTGAACAACGGAATGTCGTGGTTGCCCGGTATTGCCACCAGCGCCGGCAGCGCCAGCCGGTCGACAAAGCGACGCGCCGCGGCAAACTGGGCGGGCGTGGCCCGTTGCGTGATGTCGCCCGACAGCAGCAGCACATCGGGCCGCTGCTCGCGCACCAAGGCCTCCAGCGCGGCGACCACCGGCGCCCGCTCGGTGCCGAAGTGCGGGTCCGAGAGGTGCAGCAGCAAGGTCATGCGGCAACGCGCTCGGGTGCCGGTGTGTCCGGGCGGATCAGCCACAACGGCTCGCCAGACACCGCAAACTCAAGCGGCATCGGCAGCCAGACGATCTCGCCATCGGTCGCCACCTTGACGCGTCGGGGGCCAAAAGCCCGCGCCGCATGCACATGCAGTTGCTTGCACTGCACGCCCACGACCTGGTCGGCGTCACCCAACTTGCCAAAGGCACCGCGCAGCAGCAGCGCCAGCATCGACAGGCGCGAGACCGGGCGCAGCATGATGGCCGCCAGCGCGCCGCCGTCGATGGCCTGGGCCAAGGGAAATCCGAGCTGCTCCATCTGCAGCGCGTTGTTGCCGACGAACAGCGTTGGCGTACGCACGCTGCGCGTCACGCCCTGCACCTCGATGCGCAGGCGCAGGCTGCGGTAGCCGCGCAGCAGCGTCGCCAGCCCGGCGCCGAAGGCCACCAGCCGGCTGCGGCCGAACTGATGCTTCCAGCCCTCTCGGTCTTCCAGCAGCTTCGGATACAGCCCCAGGCTGGCGTTGACCAGGAACACCCGCCCGTTCACCAGGCCCACCTGGGCGGGCTTTGCGCTGGCCTGCAACAGCACCTGCATCGCCTCTGCGGTGTCGGACGGAATGCCGTGGGTGCGGCTGAAGTAGTTGAAGGTGCCTTGCGGCAGCACGCCAAAGGCGCAGCCACTGCCAAGCACGGCCTGCGCCACGGCGTTCAGCGTGCCGTCACCGCCCGCGGCGACCACCACGCCGTGCGCCTGTTGCGCGCGCTGCACGGCCTCGCGGGCCAGCGCGGGCAACTGGCGGGGATCGTCCACGCCGATCAGCTCAAACGCTCGCCCGGCGCCATCGCAGGCCTGCTGGATGGCCGCGCGCGCCCGCGCTTCCCCGCCCGAGCCCGAACCAAGGTTGAAGACGATGAACAGCGGCCCGGTGGTTGTCACAGGCGTCGGTGCGCTGCCGTCCCTGTCGGCCCGGCCCTGCGCAACGCCCGTTGCAGGCAGCGGCGGGTTCAAGACGGCTGTATCCGGACGCTGCGCCCTGGCGGGCCTGCGGCGCAGCGCTGCTGGACATTGATCGCTGTGTTCATGCGTGCGTTTCCTGCCTGTGGGTGCATCGTGTGAAGTATGCGCGTGGCCAACGGCCAGCGGCTGCAAACGCGGCCGGGCCGTGCACGCCACGGCCGCAGCGGTGTGCCGTCAACGCGCCAGCGGAATCGGCGTGCCGCGGTCCACCGCCACCGCGGTGATGCTGTTCTGCGGCGAGCCTTCGATGACCCGGTCCGAGTAGGTCAGGTAGATCAGCGTGTTGCGCGGGGCATCCACCAGGCGGACCACGCGCAGCCGCTTGAAGACCAGCGAGAGGCGTTCGTTGAACATCTCGTCCTGTTTGGGCAGCGGCTTCGGAAAACTGATGGCGCCCGTCTGGCGGCAGGCGATCGAGGCTTCGGCCTTGTCCTCGGCCAGCCCGAGACCGCCCTTGATGCCGCCGGTCTTGGCCCGCGACACGTAGCAGGTGACGCCGCGCACACCGGGGTCGTCATGGGCATCGATGACGATCTTGTGGTCCGGGCCGATCAGCTTGAACACCGTGTCCACCTCACCCACCCGTTCGGCGGCAGCCGGCAACACCAGCGCCAGCGCCGCCGCACAGAGTGCCAGGCGGGCGGCAGGGCGAACGCGGCAGTGGGACAAATCAGCAGGGGTCATGGGGCGTCCAAAACAGGCTGGCGGCGGAGGGGTGCGTCGGCAGGCGGAAGGCGTCAGCGTACCCCGTTTGCCGGGCAGCGGCCGCGCCTATGATTGTGAACACCATGAGCACAACGTCGCGCGACACCCCGCCGGGCACCGCCCAAACCGCCCAAGCCGCCCAAGCCGCCGGGTCCGCCGGGTCCGCCCAGACCGCCCAAGCCGTCCCAATCGCCCCAACCGTCCAAACCGCCCCAATCGCCCCAACCGATCAAGCCGCGCAGCGCGTCAAAACGGCGCTATTGGCCTTGGCCTGTCTCGACCTGACCAGCCTGAACGACGCCGACGATGCCGCCGCCATCAGCGCGCTGTGTGCCCGCGCCAGCCTGGGTGCGGCGGGCGCGCCAGCCGCCGTCTGCGTCTGGCCCCGCTTCGTGGCGCAGGCCCGCGCGGCATTGCCTGCGGGCATCCGCGTGGCGGCGGTCGCCAACTTTCCTGCCGGCGGGCTGGACGCAGCGGCCGCGGTGGCCGACGCCCGCGCCATCGTCGACGCCGGGGCGGACGAGCTTGACCTGGTGCTGCCCTGGCGCGCACTGCGCAGGGGCGACGCGGCAGGCGCAGCGGCGCTGGTGGCCGCCGTGCGGGCCGCCTGCCCGGGCCGCACGCTCAAGTTGATCCTGGAGTCGGGCGACCTAGCCACGCCGGCGCTGGTCCGCCAGGCCTGCCTGATCGGGCTCGACGCCGGTGTCGATTTTCTCAAGACCAGCACCGGCAAGACCCTTACCGGCGCCACGCCCGACGCAGCGCGGGTGATGTTGCAGGCGATCGCCGCCCACCCCCGCGGCGCCCAGGTGGGCTTCAAGGCATCGGGCGGCATCCGCAGCGTGGCCGACGCCGAGGTCTACATCGCGCTGGTGCGCGAGATCCTGGGCGGGTCGGCGCTCACACCGCAGCGCTTGCGCTTTGGCGCCAGCGGCTTGCTGGGCGACATCGAGACGGTGCTCGCGGGCGGCGGCGATGGCCGCAGTGACAGCCACAGTGACAGCCCCCGTGACAGCAGCGGCGGCGGCAGTACCGCCCCCGCCGACAGCTACTGAGCATGCTGCCGACTGAAATCATCCGCGCCAAGCGCGACCACCATGCGCTCACCGGGCCGCAGATCCAGTCGTTTGTGCAGGGCCTGGTCGATGAATCCTGGAGCGAAGGCCAGGTCGCCGCGTTGGCGATGGCGATCCTGCTCAACGGCATGGACCGCAGCGAATGCGTGGCGCTGACCCGGGCGATGACCCACTCCGGCCCCGTGCTGGACTGGCAGGGCGCCAACCTGCCCGGCCCGGTGCTGGACAAACACTCCACCGGCGGCGTGGGCGACAAGGTCAGCCTGGTACTGGCGCCGATCGTCGCGGCCTGCGGCGGCGTGGTGCCGATGATTTCGGGCCGCGGCCTGGGCCACACCGGCGGCACGCTCGACAAACTGCAGGCCTTGCCGGGCTACAACACCGCGCCACCACCGGCCCTGTTGTTGCGGGTGCTGCGCAACGCCGGCTGCGCCATCGTCGGGGCCAGCGCCACCCTGGCGCCGGCCGACCGGCGGCTTTACGCCGTGCGCGATGTCACCGCCACGGTCGAGTCACTGCCGCTGATCACCGCCAGCATCCTGAGCAAGAAGCTCGCCGCCGGTCTGCAAGGCCTGGTGATGGATGTCAAGCTGGGCAACGGCGCGTTCATGACCCAGCCGGACGAGGCCCACCGCCTGGCCAGCAGCCTCGTCGAGGTCGCCACCGGCGCTGGCCTGCCCTGCCGGGCACTGATCACCGACATGAACCAGGTGCTGGGTCACAGCGCCGGCAATGCGCTGGAGGTGGCCGAGAGCATCCACTTCCTGACCGGCGCGGCGCAAGACCCCCGCCTGTTGGACGTCACGCTGGCGCTGGCGGCGCACCTGCTGCAAATGGGCGGCCTGGCGGCCACGCTGGCGGCTGGCCGGGCATTGGCCCAGGCCGCCTTGGCCAGTGGCCGGGCAGCGGACCACTTTGCCCGGATGGTGGCCGGGCTGGGCGGTCCGGCCGATGTGTTGACTGCGGCCCACCTGGCGGCCGCGCCGGTCATGGTTGACGTGCTCGCGGCCCACGACGGCTGGGTGGCGGCGATGGACACCCGTGGATTGGGGATGGCGGTGGTGGCGATGGGCGGCGGTCGGCGGCGTGCCGGCGACACGGTGGATCACCGCGTCGGCCTGTCGCAGGTTCGCCCGCTGGGCACGCGGGTGGTCGCCGGCGACGCGCTGTTGCGGGTGCATGCCGCCGACCAGGCGCAGGCCGACGCCGCGGTGCAGGCGGTATTGGCGGCGATCACCGTGGCCGACGCAGCGCCGGCCATCGGGCCGGTGGTGATCGACACCCTGCCCGGCGCGGTTCCCTGAGCCTGCCTTTACCGGCCCTCAACCAAACCGCTGCCGCGCCAGCGCGGCGCCCTTTGCCAACGCCGCCAGCTTGGCCTCGGCCACCGCCCGCGACATCGGCGCCAGGCCGCAGTTGGTGCAGGCAATCAGCCGGTCGCGCGGCACAAACTGCAGCGCGCGGCCAATCGTGTCGGCCACCTCCTCGGCGGTCTCGATCTGGTCGCTGGCCACATCGATCACGCCGACCATCACATCCTTGCCGGCCAGCAGCGCCATCAGTTCGGCCGGCACATGGGAGTGGATGCTCTCCAGGCTGACCTGGTCGATCGAGCTGGCGGCCAGCGCCGGCAGCACCTGCTCGTACTGGCGCCACTCCTGGCCGAGCGATTGCTTCCAGTCGATATTGGCCTGGATGCCGTAGCCGTAGCAGATGTGGACCGCCGTGGTGCAGGGCCGACCCGATGCCTGGCCCGCCTCATGCAGCCCCTGGGCAGCACGCTCCAGCGCCTTGACGCCCCAGTCTGCGGCCTCAGCCATGTAGACGTTGAAGGCCGGCTCGTCGAACTGGACGATGTCCACGCCGTCGGCCTGCAGCGCCAGCGCCTCCTGGTTCAGCAACTCGGCAAAGGCAAAGGCTAATCTGACCTTGTCACCGTAGAACCGGTCGGCCACGGTGTCGACGATGGTCATCGGGCCGGGCAGCGTGAACTTGATCTTGCGGGTGGTGTGGGCGCGCAAGAACTGCGCCTCGGCCGCATGCACACGACGTTTCAGCCGCAGCGGCGCCACCACCTGCGGCACCATCGCCTTGTAGCGCTCGTTGCGGATGCCCATCTCGACCTTGTGCTCGAAGTCGATGCCCTCGACCTGCTCCAGAAAGCCGTGCACAAAGTGCTGGCGCGACATCTCGCCATCGCCGATCACGTCCAGCCCGGCGTCCTCCTGCGCCTTGATCCACAGCAGCGTGGCGTCCAATTTGGCCTGGGCCAGGTCTGCACCTTCGGATTTCCACTGGGGCCAGAGCTTCTGTGTTTCGGCCAGCCAGGCGGGTTTGGGCAGGCTGCCGGCGATAGCGGTGGGGAACATGCGGGCCTTTCGGGTGTGGAGGTGTCGCGCAGCATAGCCGGGGTACCCGCCAAAGTTCCGCGATGGCGAAGGCGACCTTCGGCAATCGCAGAGACCGCGGGCGGACGCCCTTGTGCAAACTGCCCCGGCGCCCCAGGATCGGCGGGCAAACTGGGCGGCTGCGCGGTTGGCCCAGGGTCGCCGACCTGCCACCCACCCGACAACAGCCACCCCACCCCCAACAGCCGGGCGACACGCCACCGCCCGGTCACGCCCCCAGGAGACACCATGAAACGCCTGCCCCTCAGCACGCTGCTGGCCACGCTGGCCCTGAGCAGCGGCCTGGCCTTGGCCCAGGACAAACCGGCCGAGTTGAAGATCGGCATCTCCACCTTCACCTCGGGTGCCGCGTCGGTGTTCGGCGTGCCGGCCAAGGCTGCCGCCGAGATGCTGATCGAGGAGATGAACGCCGCCGGTGGCATCGGCGGCGTCAAGATCGCAGCCACCTTCATCGACGAGGGCATTGGCGGCGACAAGTTGCTGTCCGAATACCGGCGCCTGGTGCAAGAGCAAGGCGTCAAGACCATGCTGTCGGCGATTTCCAGCGGCAACTGCAACATCATTGCGCCGGTGGCCGAGGACCTGAAGATCCTGAACGTGATGTGGGACTGCGGCACCGAGAAGGTGCTGGAGAACAAGCGCTACAAGTACGTGGTGCGCACCCAGGCCAACGCCACCACCGAAATGGTGGCCACCGTTTTGTACCTGCTGAAGATGAAGCCCGAGTTCAAGACCATCGCGGTGGTCAACCAGGATTACGCCTGGGGCCGCGACTCGTGGGAGATCTTCATCAACACGCTGCGGGTTTTCAAGCCCGACATCAAGGTGGTGGCCGAGATGTTCCCCAAGCTGGGCGCGTCCGACTTTTCTACCGAAATCAGCCGGCTGCAGGCGCTCAAGCCCGACGTGGTGCTGTCGACCAGCTGGGGTGGCGACTTGGACACCTTCGTGCGCCAGTCCGGCCAACGCGGCCTGCTCAAGCAGGGCGCCACCTTTGTGCTGCCGCTGCTGGAAAGCTCGCTCGAGCGCCTGGGCGACGCGGTGCCCGAGGGCATCATCGCCGGCGCCCGTGGCGACCACTACTGGCTGCACCCCGAGACCGCGGGCGACCCCAAGCACAAGGCCTTTGTCGCCAAGTTCAAGGCCAGGACCGGCGCCTACCCGATCTACCCGGTCTACCACATGGCGCAAGCGCTGGTGGGCCTGAAGACCGGCTACGAGGCGGCGATCAAGGCCAATGGCGGCAAGTGGCCGGCGCCCGACCAGGTGGCCGAGGCGATGCGCAAGATGAAGTTCACCGCCTACGGCCGCGAGGTCACGATGCGCGAGGACGGCCAGGGCCTGGAAGCCCAATTGCTGGGCGTGACCAAGCGCACCCCGAAGTACCCGTTTGCGGTGCTCGACAAGATGGTGCTGGTGCCAGCCGAGCTGGTGACCACGCCGGTGGGCCAGCAATCGGTGACCTGGGTCAAGGGCATCAACCCAGCACTGGCCAAGGTGCTGTCGACCGACCAGTTCAAGACCCACGACTTCAAGTAGTTCCGGTCCCCCTGCTGCGCGACCCGATCTTGCGCCTGCGCTGCTCGCCGTAAAGCAGTACGGCTGCGCTGCTCGACACAAGCTCGACCCGCTCGCGACGGAATCCCGGCACTGCTTCTGCACCTTCTACCCGGTCACCCACACCCGATGGACGCCTCCCTGATCGTGTTGGCGCTGATGGACGGCGTGTCCTATGCGGCACTGCTGTTCATCGTTGCGCTGGGGCTGACGCTGATCTTCGGCGTCATGCGCATCCTCAACATCGCGCACGGCAGCCTGTATGCCTGGGGCGGCTACTTTGCAGCCACGCTGGGCCTGGCCATCACCCGATTTGCGCTGCCGGGCTGGCTGGGCCTGCCGGCGCTGTTTGTCGCCGCACTGGTCATCGGCGGGCTGCTGGGCACGTTGCTGGAGTGGGCGCTGCTGCGCCGCATCCTGGACAAGGACCCGATCCTGCAGCTGCTGGTCACCTTTGCCGCGTTCATGGTGCTGGAGGACCTGCAGCGCCTGATCTGGGGCACGCAGCCGGTGTTTGTGTCTGACGTGGTCAACCAGCTCGGTACGCTGGAGGTGGCGGGTGTCACCTACACCCGCTACCAGTTGCTGGTGCTGCCGGCCGTGGCGGTGGCGGCTTTTTTTGGCCTGCGCTGGTTCTTGAACCGCACCGCGCTGGGCCGCCAGGTCACCGCCGTCACCCACCACCGCGAGATCGCCACCGCGATGGGCGTCAACACCCACCGGGTCACGGGGCTGACGATTGCCATCGGCGGTGCGCTGGGCGCGCTGGGCGGTGCGCTGGCCTCGCCCACCACGTCGTTTACCCCCGGCATCGGCGCCGACATGATGGTGCTGAGCTTTGCGGTGGTGGCCACTGCCGGCCTGGGCCAGATCGGTGGCGCTGCGCTGGCCGCGCTGATGATCGGGCTGGCGCGCTCGTTTGCGGTCTACCTGGTGCCCGAGATGGAGGTGCTGATGCCGTACCTGATCATGGTCGGCGTGCTGCTGCTGCGGCCCGAAGGGCTGTTCTCCACGGTCGCGGCAAGGCGGATCTGAGCATGGGATCGCCCCGTTTGCGCCTGCTGGTCGTGCTGTTGCTGGCTGCCGTGCTGGGCTTGTGCATTGCGTTGCCCTGGATCAAGACGCCGGTGCTGCTGGCGCTGTCCAACGGCCTGGCAGTGCTGGGCGTGATCGTGCTGATCCGGGCCGGTCAGGTGTCGTTTGGCCACGCGATGTTCGCCTGTCTGGCGGGTTACGGCGTGGCCTTTGCCGGCCGCGCCGGCCACCTGGACGCGCTGCTGCTGGTGGCGCTGGGTGGCGCCGGCGCGGCACTGGCGGGGGCGCTGATCGGGCTGTTCATGGTGCGCTACCGCGGCATCTTCTTCGGCATGCTGAACCTGGCGTTCTCGATGGTGCTGTTCTCGGTGCTGGGCAAGTTTGGCGCTATCACCGGCGGCACCGACGGCCTGCGTTTCGACCGGCCCACGTTTGCCGGCCAGGTGCTGGAGCGCGAGGGCTTCGAGACCGCGCTGCTGGGGCTGGCCCTGCTGCTGGCCGTGCTGGCGGGGCTGGCGGTGCAGCGCTACTTTGGCAGCGTCAACGGCCAGGCGCTGGCCGCGATCAAGAGCAACGAGACCCGGCTGGAATACCTGGGCATCTCGGCCAAGCGGGTGTTCTGGGGCGGCTATGTGCTGTCGGCCGCGCTGTGCGGCATCGGCGGCAGCCTGTTTGCACTGACCCAAGGCCTGGTGACGCCGGAAATGGGCTACTGGGTGCGCTCGGGCGAGGTGGTGTTCATTGCGATCCTGGGGGGGTCTGGCCACGCGGTCGGGGCATTTGTGGGCGCATTTGTGTTCGAGTTTGTCAAGCTGTATGCCGCCGCACTGCTGACCGGCGCCTGGCAGCTGGTGCTGGGCCTGGTGCTGATCGTGATGGTGTTCGCGGCACCGACAGGCTTGTTTGGTTTGGTTGAAAAACACCTGCGTGCCGGGGGCAGCAAGGCATGACAAGCACCCGAACCACCGCCGCACCAACCGGCCTGCTGTCCACCCGCGGCCTGTCGCTGTCGTTCGGCGGCGTGGTGGCGGCCGACGGCATCGACTTCGACCTGATGGCGGGCGAGCGCCTGGCCGTGGTGGGCCAGAACGGCGCCGGCAAGACCACCTTCATCAACATCTGCACGGGGTATCTCAAACCGGCCAGTGGCCAGGTATTTTTTGCCGGCACTGACGTCACCGGCCAGAGCCCGCGCCAGATCACCCGGCGTGGCGTGGGCCGCTCGTTCCAGATGCCGCAGGTGTTTACCGAGCACACGGTGCGGCAGTGCCTGATGCTGGCAGCGTCGGCGGTGCAGCAGCGGCGCGGCGTCTGGCTGCCGCTGGACCGCGCGGTGGATGTGCACGAGGTGGACGCCACGCTGGAGTTGCTGCAACTGCAAGACCGTGCGGGCGACTTGGCCGGCGCACTGCCCGAGGGCCAGCGCAAGCTGCTGGATGTGGCGATGGCGCTGGTGCTGCGGCCGCAGTTGATGATCATGGACGAGCCGACCAGCGGCGTGTCCAGCGACGAAAAGCACCCGCTGATGGCGGTGCTGATGCGGGCGCTGGACGAGCGCAAGGTGACCAGCATCTTTGTCGAGCACGACATCGACATCGTGCGCCGCTATGCCACCCGGCTGGCCGCCTGGATCGCCGGCAAGATCGCCGCCGATGGCGCACCCGACGAGGTGCTGCGCGACCCGGTGGTCATCAAGAACGTGATCGGCGAATGACATGCTGACCCTGGAAAACATCTCCGCCACACTCGCCGGCATCTCGGTGCTGCGCAGCATCAGCGTGCAGTTGCAACGCGGCAGCACCGTTGCGGTGGTGGGCCGCAATGGTGCAGGCAAGACCACGCTGCTGCGCCTGATCATGGGCTTCATGCCGCAGCATGCCGGCCGGGTGCTGCTCGACGGCCAGGACCTGGCCGAGGTGCCGGCGCGCAACCGGGCCCGGCTGGGCATCGGTTATGCGCCCGAGGACCGGGTGATGTTCCCCAGCTTCAGCGTCGAGGAGAACCTGCGCTTTCCGTGCGAGGTGGTGGGCATGGCCAAACGCGCAGTGGATGAGCGCCTGGCCGAGACGCTGGACATCGTGCCTGAGCTCAAGGTGATGCTGCCGCGGTCGGGTGCAGCGCTGTCGGGTGGCCAGGGCAAGATGGCCGCGCTGGGGCGGGCGGTGATGGCGGGCGAGCGGCTGGTGCTGCTGGACGAACCCTTCCAGGGTCTGGCACCCGTGCTGGCGCTGCAGTACGCCAGCTCGCTGCAACGGCTGCACCAGGCGCGGCCCGAGTTGTGCGTGGTGATCACCGAATCCAACCGCAGCCTGCTCAAGAACATCCCGACCGAGACGCTGGTGCTCGAGCGCGGCGCGTTGCAACGCGGCGACCCGGCTGTTGCGGCCGTGCACTGACGCCCCGGGGCGGGCCCAACCGGCGCACCCCAAAACCGCAAAGACTCATCACCTGCGCCGCGATCACGGTGAGCGGCGGCCGTGCGGTCTGATCCGCCTGTGAGGCCAAAGCCGGGCGCCAGGGAGCCCTGCGTGACAGCGGCCGCAGGCCGACGCCGCGCGGGTTAACGCGGATTTGCAATCGATTGCATTACGCCAATACTGGCGCACCGTGACCCGCCGACCCGCAGCCCGCCCATGAACTACGCCGACCAACAGCGCAGCCTGAACAAGCACCCGGTCGGGGTCGGGGTGGTGTTGCTGCTGCATGTGGTGCTGGGCTACGCCCTGGTCAACGGACTGGGCAAGAAGATCGTCGAGGTGATGAAGGCGCCGATCGAGACCAAGATCCTCGACGAGGTCAAGCCGCCGCCACCCCCGCCGCCCGAGAACCT
>JBKJKU010000235.1:0-16213 GCA_046597355.1 Aquabacterium sp. | reverse complement strand
CTGCGTGACGCCGACCGGCGCAAACGGGCTGAGGACGCGCTGGGCCAGGTCAACGCCGAGCTGTCCACGCTGGCCTCGACCGACGCGCTGACCGGCCTGCCCAACCGCCGCCAGTTTGACGCCACGCTGCACAAGGAGTGGTACCGCGCACTGCGCGAAGCCACGCCGCTGGGCCTGTTGATGATCGACGTGGACCGCTTCAAGCCGCTCAACGACCGCTACGGCCACCCGGTGGGCGATGCCTTCCTGGCCCGGGTGGGCCGGGTGATCCGCGACAACGTGCGGCGCGCCGGTGACATGGCGGCGCGCTACGGCGGCGAGGAGTTTGCCGTCGTGCTGCCGGGCACCGGGTCGACCGGCGCGCTGGAAATCGCCGAGGTGATCCGCCGGGCAGTGCACGCCACCGACACCCGCAGCCTGGTCGAGGGCGGCTACCCGCTGAGCGTCAGCATCGGCGTGGCCGCGATGGTGCCGCTGGCCGGTGCCGGCTCGGCTGCGCTGGTCAACAGCGCCGATGGCGCGCTCTACCAGGCCAAGCGCGGCGGTCGCAACCGGGTTGAACTGATGGGCTGAGCCCGCGCTGCCGCAACCGCGACAGCCGCGGGGCCGGCGGGCGTGGCACGATCCCGGTCCCCGCGATCCCGACACCGCCATGACCACCGACCTGCTGATCACCGAGATCCACCCCGCCGGCTACGCCGTGTTGACGCTCAACCGGCCGCAGGCCATGAACGCGCTGAGCAAGGCGCTGATGGCCGCGCTGGCGGCCGAGGTGGATGCGCTGGCCGCCAACCCGGCGGTGCGCGTGCTGGTGCTGACCGGCGCCGGCCGGGCGTTTTGTGCCGGTCTGGACCTGAAGGAAATCGGCTCGGGACAGGGCAGCCTGGGGGGCACTGGCGCCACCGACACTGCAGCCAGCACGCGCGACCGCTCGGTCGGCGATCCGGTGGCGGCGATCGGCCGCTTTCCCGGCCCGGTGATCGGCGCCATCAACGGCGTGGCGGTGACGGGTGGCTTCGAGCTGGCGTTGGCCTGCGACGTGCTGCTGGCCTCGACCCTGGCGCGTTTTGCCGACACCCACGCCCGCATCGGCGTGGCGCCGGGTTGGGGCCTGTCGCAAAAGCTCAGCCGCGCCATCGGGCCGTACCGGGCGCGCGAGGTCTCGTTCACCGGCAACTGGGTCAGCGCCGAGCAGGCCGCGGCCTGGGGCTTTGTCAACCAGGTGCTGCCGCCGGACGGTCTGTTGCCGGCCGCCCGCGCACTGGCGATGGACATGCTGGGCACGCTGCCGGCGATGCTTGTCCGCTACAAGGCGGTGATCAATGACGGCTACGCCCTGACCTGCGGCGACGGGTTGTTGCTGGAGAAGTCCCGCGCTCGGGAGTTCAATGCCCGCGTCGACTCGGCCGACGTCGAGCAGCGCCGCGAGGCGGTGCGCGCGCGCAACCGCAGCGCCTGACCGCGCACCGGACCGACGGCCCAGCGGCCCAAAAAAAGCCCCCGGGGCGGTCAGCACCGGGGGCAATAGGCCTCATTGCAAGCGTTGCGGGGTGTTGCTGCCGTTGGCCGGTGTCGTCACGGTGGCAGGCAGCAAAGCCTCACAACGCCTCCAGGCTACGCTGACCGGGCGCTGATCCGAATCCCTAGAACGCAGCGGAACTTTGCGTCCGGGCCATCTGCCCCGATCGGACGGGCAGCCGGCAGGCCCGCCGCAGTCCCTCAGCGGCCCAGCGACAGCCCCAGCCCGCGCACCGCCGCCAGCAGCGGATGGTCCAGCGGCACCGGCCGGTTGCGGCCGGCAACGCTGGCCATGTCCACGCTGGTCACCTGGTCGCCCTGCAGCGCCACCATGCGGCCAAACTGGCCGGCGCGCAGCAGCTCGGCCGCGTGCCAGCCAAAACGCGTGGCCAGCACCCGGTCGAACGGCGTGGGCGACCCGCCCCGCTGCACATGGCCCAGCAAGGTGGCCCGCACTTCGCACGGCAGCAGCGGCTGCAACTGGTGCGCCAGCACAGCCCCCACGCCGCCCAGGCGCAGTGGGTCCGGGCTGTCGGCCAGGGTCTGCGCCACGGTGAGCTGGCCGCCCTCGGCGCGGGCGCCCTCGGCCACGCAGATCAAGGTGTAACCCTCGCGGTCGGCTCGGGCGCGGCAGCGGTCGACGATCGCGTCCAGCCGGTAGGGCAGTTCGGGCAACAGGATCACGTCGGCAGCGCCGGCCAGGCCGCCCTCCAGCGCGATCCAGCCGGCATAGCGGCCCATCGTCTCGGCAATCATCACCCGGCCGTGGCTGCGGGCAGTGGTCTCCAGCCGGTCCAGCGCCTCGGCCACCACCGCCACCGCGCTGTCGAAGCCGAAGCTGCGGTCGGTGTGGCACAGGTCGTTGTCGATGGTCTTGGGCACGCCTACCACCGGCAGGCCCAGGCGGGCCAGGCGGTAAGCAATCGCCATCGTGCCGTCTCCACCCACCGCCACCAGCGCGTCCAGGCCCAGTTCGCGGGTGTAGGCCAGCGCCTGCGCCGAGACATCGGCCCCGCCGGCGCCAAAGTAGTTGAACGGGTCGCACTTGTTGTGCGTACCCAGGATGGTGCCGCCCTGCGCCAGGATGCCGGCCACGGCCGGCACGTCCAGCGCCACCACCTGCTGGGTGATCAGGCCCAGAAAACCACGCCGGATGCCGGTGACCCGTGCACCACAGCCCTGCACCAGCGCCAGCGTGACCGCGCGGATCACCGCATTCAGGCCAGGGCAGTCGCCCCCGCCGGTGAGGATGCCGACATGCATGCTGAGCTCCGGTTCAGGCGCCGCCATTGCGGCAGTTCACCGCATTTTTGCGGGGCGTTCAGCCCAGCCAGGCCGCCAGATCGGCCTTGAGTTGCGCCAGGTCGGCACGCCGGGTGTACATCATGTGGCCGGCGTCGTAGTAGCGGTGGGTGATGCGCTGCAGCACCTCGGCCGGCGCGTCCAGCTGCGCCAGCGACCAGTCGGTGGCCGAGTACGGCGTGCCCAGGTCATAGCGGCCGCTGGCCACCAGCACTTTCATGTGCGGGTTGCGGCGCATGGCCCGCGCCAGGTCGTTGCTGGTGCTGGTGAAGCCGTTGGCCTCGCGCATGCCGTCGGCACTGCCACGCTGCCAGTTCCAGGCCTTGTTGACGTCGAACGACAAGGTGTCGTAGCGCTCCGCCGTGGGCAGGCCCAGGCTGCTGTAGTAGGCCAGCATGGCGGTGGTGTAGGGGATGGCGATGCCCTCGATGCCGGGATCGAAGCTCATCTGGCGCTCACGCGCCGCCGCCATGCTGGCCGTGGCGCGGGATTCAAGCCGGCCCACCAACAGACCGCGCGGGCGCAGGGCCTCGACAAAAAAGGTGCTGTCGCTGATGCGCAGGTTGTTCTCCTGCACCACCGGTAGCGCCAGGCCGGTCAGCTCGGCCAGGCGCTTTTCAACGCGGCTGCGGGCGCGGTGGTCAAGCCGGGCGCCCTGGTGCAGCGCGCCCAGGTAGTCGTCCTGCACAAAGGCCTCCGCCGCTGCCCGGGCGTCCTCCCCTGACCGGCCGGCCTCGCCGGTGAGCGTGCCGTGGTACTGCGCGGTGGCGGCAAAACCGGGCAGGAACAGCGCATAAGGCAGGTCGTTGCGCGGGGCAAAGACGATCGACTGCAGGTCCATCGCGCAAGACACCAGGATCAACCCCGACAGCGCCAGGCCGTGGTCCAGCAGCTTGTCGGCCAGCGCGGCACCGCGGGTGGTGCCGTAGCTCTCGCCACACAAATACAGCGGCGCGCCGAAGCGGCCGTTGGCGGCCAGCCAGCCGCGCATCACCTCGGCCAGCGCATCGACATCGCCGTCCACCGAGAGCAGCGTCTTGCGCGCCGCGTCGCTGGCGCTGACCGACCAGCCGGTGTGCGGCGGGTCGATGAACACCAGGTCGAAATGCGCCAGCCAGGTCAGCGGGTTGTCGACCACGGCGTAGGGCGCAGCCGCCAGCGTGCCGTCGTCATTGACCGGCACCCGCTTGGGGCCGAGCGCGCCCAGGTGCAGCCAGATCGACGACGAGCCGGGGCCGCCATTGAAGGCAAAACAGACGGGCCGCAGCGGGGCGGGTTTGCGTGCGGCGTCGGCGCCGGCCGGGCCGCTGTCGGCCGCGCTCGAGTCGGCCAGGTAGGCCACGGTGAACACCGCGGCCTGCGGCTCGCCGCGTTGGGCGTCCACGCCGCCGGCCAGCACCGGCACAAAGGCCGCACGCACGCCGTAGCCCAGCGCCTGGCCGTTGTCTTGCGTGACACTGCCGCGGGCCAGCGTGGGTGCCCGGGCCAGCAGTTGCGCCACCTTGTCGCGCTGCCGCTTGGCGGCGTCGGGGTCGGTCGGGGGCGGGCTGGTGGGGGGGGTGTCGCTCAAGTCGGGCTCCTGGTCGGGTCGGATCGGGTCGGGTCGGGGTCGGAGGGTGCTCAGGCCGGGGCCAGCAGGCGGGCGTAGGCGGACAGGTCCACATTGCCGCCGGACAGGATCACGCCGACCCGGGCGCCGCGCAGGTCCAGCACCCCTTCGAGCAACGCCGCCGCGCCCAGGCAGCCGGTGGGCTCGACCACCTGCTTCATGCGCTCGGCAAAAAATTGCATCGTGCTGACCAGTTGCGCATCGCTGACGGTTGCGATGCGCTGCACCAGCGCCTGGATGATCGGAAAAGTGAGCTGGCCGCTGGCGGTCGTCTGCGCGCCATCGGCCAGGGTTTGCGGCACCGCAATCGTCACGATCTCGCCACGTGCCAGGCTTTGCTGGGTGTCGTTGCCGGCCTCGGGCTCGACCCCGATCACCTCGATGGCCGGCAGCTTGTGCTTGGCCGCCACGGCGCAGCCCGAAATCAAGCCGCCGCCGCCAACGCAGACCAGCAGCACATCGAGATGGCCCACCTCGTTGATCAGCTCCAGCGCAGCCGTGCCCTGGCCGGCCATCACATGCGGATGGTCAAACGGCGGGATCAGCGTCATGCCACGCTCGGCGGCGATGCGGGCGCCAATCTCTGCCCGGTCCTCGGTGTAGCGGTCGAACAAGATGACCTCGCTGCGCGCTGCGCCGGACGGCATGGCCTGGTAGGCGCGGGTGGCGGCCAGCTTGGCGGCGGGCGCGTCTTGCGGCATCACGATCACGCTGGGCATGCCCAACAGCCGGGCCGACAGCGCGATCGCCTGGGCATGGTTGCCTGAGCTGAACGCCAGTGCACCGGCACGCTTTTGCTCGGGCGTGAACTGGGCCAGCGCGTTGTAGGCACCGCGAAACTTGAACGCCCCCATGCGCTGCAGATGTTCAGCCTTGAAGAACACCCGCGCGCCGCACCGGTCGTCGGCAAAGCGCGATTGCAGCACGGGTGTGCGGTGTGCCACACCGTGCAGCCTTTGGGCGGCAGCGGCGACGTCGGAAAACTCTATGGCGAGGGCGGTCATGCCGACAAGCATAACGAAGGCCCTTGAAAGACCGCCGCACACCCGACCCGCGCGGCCACCCGATCTGGCCGGTTTTCTGCCCGCTGCTCGGGGCCTGTCACCGCCGCGCCAAGCCTACGCTTGCGCCAGCAGTTGTCGATTTATTGAAGGTGCTCACCGCCATGTATCCCGCCACCGCAACCGCCACCGCGACCGCTACCGCCATCCCCATGGCCGCCGACCCCGCCACCCTGGGCCGCAGCCCGCCACCGCCGGCCCCCGAACTGATCGAGTTCATCGATTTCAAGTGGCTGATGGCTGCCGAAGGCCACCGCATCGACCTGGGCCGGTTGCAGTCCGAGACCCCTTACGCGCGGGGCTGCCTGGCGCTGGCCGGCGGCTCGACGTCGGTCACCTTGCGCCACGCCGCTGGGCGGCTGGCAAGGTCACTCGGCCTGGACGCGGCCAGGCTTCAGGCCGGGCCCTGAAAGCCCGCGCGCCGGAAGGTCAGCACCAGCGTGTCGCGGTGACCGCCGCCAGCAGTGCTGTCTTGCGGCTGGATCGGCGTGCTTTCGTGGATCACCCGTTCGTCGTCGAGCAGCAGCGCGCTCCAGGGCTGGTCGAGCGTGAAGCGCTGGCCCTGCGGACCCCGCGCATCGAACACCCGGGTCTCGCCGCCCTTGATGCCGACCCGCGCCACCAGCACCACCACCACCAGATCGACGCCGTCGCGGTGCGCGCCCTCGGGCGTCGGGCGGCCGATGCCGTCGGTGGTGTCGATGCGGAACGGATGGGCCTCGACATAGCAGGGCACCGCGCCGGGCAGCTCGCCGCGCAGCCGGGCGCTGTGCGCTGCCAGCGCCACCAACAGGCGTGCCCAGTCGGCTGACTGCGCCAGCGATGGCGCGAGCGGCTCGAACCAGCGCAAGGTGCCACCGTGCAGCGCGTTGTACTCCACCGGCTGCCAGTGCGCGCGGTGCGGCACCGGCGTGACGGTGCAAACCATTGCGCCGCCGGGATCGACGCCGGCTTGCGGACCCGGCGGTGCAGCCTGCACCACAAAACAGCCATGGCGCCGGCGCCGGTAGCGGCCGCCGTCCTTCAAGAAGGCATCGGGCGGCAGGTCGTCCCACAGCGGGGCCCAACGGGCAAACACCGCCAAATCCAATCCCGCCAGGCTGGCCAGGCTGGCGGCATCGAGCACAGCAAAGCCCTGGCCACCGAGTTGGGCATCGAGATCGGCTAACCGGGTGAGGGGCGGAGGCAGTGAGTAAGCAGGCATGGCACTTGGCGGACAACGGCGCACTGCGGCGGGCCGCAGGCAGGTCGGATCAGGGGTCAGCAATTGTGCGTGAGGTGACACCACCCCACCGCTTGACAGGTCGGCCGGCGCAGCCGTTGCCCCCTTAAACTCGCGCCCGTGGGGGCCCTGCGGCCGCCAACGCCTCTGGCACCGCAGACACCACGCATGAACCTGCCCTCCGCTCCCGCCGCCCCGCCAACCACGCTGCCCGCACCGGCAGCGCCGGCCGACCTGCGGCCCGACACCTCGGCCTTCCACTGGATCGACCTGCCCGTGGCCTGGACCGATCTGCAGGGCCGGCTGCTGGGTGCCAACCGCGCTTTCGAGGCCGCCACCGGGCACAGCGCCGACGCGCTGCAGGCCCGGCACCTGACTGACCTGCTGGGCCTGGACGCCAGCGGCAGCGATCCGGCGCTGGCCCACGGCCTGGCCGGCAGCCTTGATTTTGCGCCGCTGCCCTTTGCCGGCCGCGACGCCCACGGCCGGCCGCTGGCCGGCCTGCTGGGCCAACGCTGCCAGGCGGGTTTTTGCATCGTCACACTGCAGCCTGCACCCTCGCCGGCAACGCCGCCGCAGCCGTCGCGCTTCTGGGATCTGCGTGCGCTGCGCGACGGCCTACGCGGCGCGTTGACCGGACCGGCGGTGCAAGACAGCGCGGTGCCGCCGGGTGCGCTCGACACGCCCTACCCACTCGACACCGCCCAGGCGCGTTTTGACATGGCCAGCACGCTGGCTGGCGTCGGCATCTGGCAACACGACGCCGCCACCGGCCTGCTGCACTGCAACCGGCTGGGCTGGTCGTTGCTGGGACTGCCGGCCCAGCCTGACGGCCTGGCGCTGGGTAAGCTGGCCAGCCGGCTGCACCCCGAGGACCTGGTCGCCGTCATGGCCCAGCTGGCGGGCCTGTCGCCAGCCGACGGGTCGGACACCCGCACGCCGACCGGCGGGGCGCCCGCCTGCGATCGCGATGACCCGATCGAACTGGGCGCCCGCTGCCGACACAGCGACGGCCGCTGGCGCTACCTGCTGACACGCCGGGTGTCGCGCCGGGACGACGACGGGCAATTGCTGGGCCATGTCGGGGTGGTGCTGGACCTGAGCGACCGCTTCGACCAGCAGCAACTGGCGCTGGCACTGGCACAGCGGCTGGAGATGGCCACTGCCGCGGCCGGCGTGGGCATCTGGAGCGTCGAGCTGGGCAGCCCGACGGGCGAACCCGACCCGGTGCACTGGGACGAGCAGATGCGCGCACTGCACGGGCTGGACGCCGACACGCCGGCACCCGACCTGCCGGCCTACATCGCCCGGTGGGTGGTGGAGGCCGACCGCGCCAGCGTGGCCGAAAGCATGGCCACGCTGCTGCAGCGCCGTGAGGGCTTGCTGGACCTGGACCTGCGCATCCTGCGCCCCGACGGCCGGGTGCGCCGGCTGGCCAGCCGGTCCACCGTCAGCGGCGTGGCCGGCCAGCGCCACTTGCACGGCGTGATGCTGGATGTGACCGACCGCCACAGCACCGAAGACCAACTGCGACAGGCCAATGAACGCGCCGCACTGGCGGCCCGCGGTGCCGGCATCGGCACCTGGGAGTCCGATGCCGTGGCGTCGGTGGGCTGGTGGGACGCACAGATGTTTCGGCTGCGCGGGCGCGCGCCAATTGCCGGCCCGGTGTCTGCCGACCAGATGCTGGCCTGGCTGCATCCGGCCGACCGCGACACCTACAGCATCAATCTGCAATCGGCGCTGCAAGGCGATGCACCGACCAACAGCGAGTTCCGCGTCGTGCTGCCCGATGGCAGCCTGCGCTGGCTGGCCTCGCGATCGACGCCGGTGCGTGACGAGCAGGGCCGCACGGTGCGCCGCATCGGCATCAACTGGGACATCACCGACGTGCGCAACGCCGCCGCGGTGCGCGAGGAGCGCCAGCTGGCACAGCGCGAGAGCCAGGCCAAATCTCGATTCCTGGCACGCATCAGCCATGAGCTGCGCACCCCGCTCAATGCCGTGCTGGGCTTTTCGCAGCTGCTGATGGCCGAAGGCGCCGACCCCGCCACCTGGCCCCGGCGGGTGGCGCACATCCAGGCCTCGGGCGAGCACCTGCTGGCGCTGATCGACGATGTGCTGGACCTGTCCAGCCTGCAATCGGGCGAGCTGCCGCTGTCCTTGCAACCGGTGGCACTGGCGCCGCTGGCCGAGACCAGCCTGCCGCTGGTCGAGCTGCTGGCGCGTGACCACGGTATCGGCCTGCACCTGGGCCCGCTGGACGGCTGGGTGCTGGCCGACCCGGTGCGGCTGCGCCAGGTGCTGCTCAACCTGCTGAGCAACGCGATCAAGTACAACCGGCCCGGCGGCAGCGTCACCGTCAGCGCCACCCCCGATGCGGGCTGGCTGCTGCTGCGGGTCGAGGACACCGGGCGCGGGCTGGACGCCGAGCAGATCAGCCACCTGTTCGAGCCCTTCAACCGGCTGGGCGTGGAGCGCGAGGGCATTGCCGGCACCGGCATCGGGCTGGCCATCGTGCAGGCGTCGGTGCAGCACATGGGCGGCACGGTTCGGGTGCGCAGCGTGCCGGGCCAGGGCAGCTGTTTCGAGCTGAGCCTGCAACAGGTGCGGGCGCCAGCCGCCGCGGCCGCCGCAGCCGCAGCCGCCGCAGCCGCCGACCCCGACACCGCCACCGGCCAAGCCGGGCCGCTGCCCGTCCCGCAACATGCCGCCCCCGTGCTGGCCGGCAAGCGCTTGCTCTATGTCGAGGACAACGAGGTCAACCTGTTGATCGTCAGTGAGCTGGTGCGCGGCCGCAGCGACCTCGAATTCCTGTCGGCGGTCGATGGCGGCAGCGGCGTGGCCTGCGCCAAGGCCCACCTGCCCGCGCTGATCCTGCTGGACATGCAGTTGCCCGACATGGACGGCCACGAGGTGCTGCGCCGGCTGCGCGCCGACCCGCTGACCGCAGACATCCGCTGCATCGCGTTGAGCGCCAACGCCATACCGGACGACATCCGCCGCGCCCGCGAGGCCGGGTTCGACGACTACTGGACCAAGCCGCTCGACCTGCGTGCCTTCATGCGGGCCATGGACCGGCTGTTCGGACCCGCGCCGACCTGAGCGCCCGGGCGGGGCGCGGCACCGCTCAGTCGATCAGCCCGCGCTCGCGCAACATCGGCGTGATCACCGCATCGCGGCCCCGGAAAGCCCGGAAAGCCGCACCCGGCTCGACACTGTCGCCCCGGCTGTAGATGCAGGCTTTGAGGCGCTGGGCCACTGCCGCATCGAACGCACTGCCGGCTTCGCCAAAAGCATCCCAGGCATCGGCCTCGAGCACCTCGGCCCACAGGTAGACGTAGTAGCCAGCGGCGTAGCCGTCGCCCGAGAACAGGTGCTGGAAGTGCGGCAACCGGTGGTTCAGGCCGGTGTCGTCGGGCAGGCCACGCCCGGCCATCACGGCGCGCTCGAAGGCCACCACATCGTCGATCGGCGCAGCGCTCTGGTGCGCCGCCAGATCGACGATGGCGCTGGCGGTGTAGCGCACGGTCTCGAAACCCTGGCCAAAACGGCGGGCGGCATCCAGGCGGTCGAGCAGCGCATCGGGGATCGGCTCGCCGGTCACGGCATGGCGGGCATGGCGGCGCAGCACCTCGCGGTCAGTACCCCAGTGCTCAAACAACTGCGACGGCAGCTCGACGAAGTCGCGCAGCACATGGGTGCCCGACAGCCGGCTGTACGTCACGTCGCTGAGCAGGCCGTGCAGACCGTGGCCGAACTCATGGAACAGCGTGCGCACGTCGTCCGGCGACAGCAGCGTGGGCTGGCCCGGTGCAGCCTTGGCAAAGTTGTTGTTGTTCAGCACCACCGGCAGCGACGGCACAGCGCCATTGCGGTGCTGCACCGCCAGCGTGCTCATCCAGGCGCCGCTGCGCTTGGCCGGGCGCGAGAAGTTGTCGTGCAGGAACAAGCCAATGGCTGCACCCGCCGCACCGTTGACCTGGTAGACATCGACATCTGGGTGGTAGGCGACCAGGTCATCGCGGCGCTGGAACTGCAGGCCAAACAGCCGGCCGGCGCATTCAAATGCCGCGGCCACCATGTTGGACAGCACAAAGTAGGGCTTGAGCGCCGCCTCGTCCAGCGCGTAGTGGGCCTGCCGCACCTGCTCGGCCCAGAAGCGCCAGTCCCAGGCTTCAAGCGGGTGCGTGGCGCCGGCCTGGTCCATCGCGGCGCGCAGCAGGCCACGCTCACGGTCCAGCGCCGGCAGGGCGCGGGCCCAGACATCGTCCAGCAGGGTCCAGACCCGGTCGGGGCTCAGCGCCATGGTGTCGGCCAGCTTGAAGTCGGCATAGCTGGCGCAGCCCATCAACGCCGCCTGGCGCTGGCGCAAGGCCAGGATTCGGGCGGCGATCGGCCGGTTGTCAAACTCGCCGGCCTGCTCGCCGCGGCCGATCCAGGCCCGCCAGGCGGTCTCGCGCAGGTCGCGCCGGGTGGAAAAGCTCAGGAACGGCACGATCAGCGAGCGGCTGAGCGTGATCACCGGCGTGGCCAGCCCGCGCTCGGCGGCGGCCTGGCTGGCGGCAGCGCGCACAAAGTCGGGCAAGCCCGCCAGCGCGGCCTCGTCGGGCAGCGGCAGCGTGAAGGCGGCCTCGTCGTGCAGCACGTTCTGGCCAAAGCGGGTGTTCAGCTCGGCCAGCTCGCCGGCCAGGGCAGCAAACTCGGCCCGCTCGGCGGGCGGCAGCAAGGCGCCGGCGCGGGCGAAATCACTGTGGGTGCGTTCCACCAGGCGGCGCTGTTCGGCGGTCAGCGCGGTGGCATCGCCAACGGCCGGCAGTGCTGCCTGCACGGCGGCGATACGGGCAAACAGGCCGGCGTCCTGCATCACCGCGCTCCAGTGCGCCGACAGCGGCGCCGCCATCTCGCGCTGTACCGCCTGCAGGGCCGGGCTGGTGGCCGAGCTGGCCAGGTTGTGGAACACCGCCTCGACCCGCCGCAGTGGCACACCGGCCCGGTCGAAGGCGGCCACGCTGTTGTCGAAGTCCGGCGCTGCGGTTTGCGCCACCAGGCCGGCGATTTCGGCGCGGTGCTGCGCCATGGCCTGCTTGAGCGCGGGCGCAAAGTCAGTGCTGCGGATGCGGGAAAAGTCCGGCAACGCCAGCGGCGTGTCGTCGTCGATCAGCAAAGGGTTGAGGGCGGCGTCCATGGTGGGCTGGGTGGAAGTTTTGGAGAGTTCTGGCAGAAAGCTGCCCGGCCCGACACCCGCTGCAAACGCGGAAACGGCCAGGACAAGGCCGAACATGATGCCACCGTCCAGCCCGCCGGCGGGCGGGCAAGGCTACAGTAGCGCCCGATCCCCCAGACCCGCGGCCCGCCCGGTCGCGCACCCCATGCCCTCTGTCAAGACCGCCACCCGCCCGAACAACCCGCCGTCCGGCCGCCGCGCCGGCGCCGCCGGAACCCCACCGATGGCGCTGTGGCTGGGCCTGGCGTTGCTGGTGATCTTGGCCGACCAGATCACCAAAACAATGGTGATGGGCCAGTTTGCGCTGGGCGACAGCGTGACCGTCTACAGCTTCTTCAACCTGGTGCGGGCGCACAACGCCGGCGCGGCGTTTTCGTTCCTGGCAGACGCATCGGGCTGGCAGCGCTGGTTTTTTGTCGGACTGGGCGCGGTGGCGTCGGTGGTCATCGTCTGGATGCTGCGCAGACATTCCGGCCAGCGCCTGTTTTGCGCGGCCATCAGCCTGATCCTGGGGGGTGCGCTGGGCAATGTGATCGACCGGCTGCTGCACGGCTACGTCGTCGATTTTTTGCAATTCCACTGGTCGTTCCTGGCGCCGATGTTTCCGGGCGGGTATTTCCCCAGTTTCAACATTGCCGACAGCGCGATCACGCTGGGCGCGATCGGCCTGATCGCCGACGAGTTGTTGCGGGTGCGCAGCGGCCGCTGACAAGCACACCGGACGGCACTCACCGGGCCTGTCGCGCGCTGACCGTACACGCAGTGACCACACCCGTATTGACGCGCATGGCGGATCAGCCGCCTGCGGGTTAGGCTGTCGTCATGTCGCCCGAGCCCAGCGCCGAGACCCAACCGTTTTCCCTGCCGCTGCGCCCGCTCGCCGCGTCAGCGCCGCTGCACTGGCTGGCCGCCGGCTGGCGCGATTTTTTGCGCTGCCCGGGCATCGGTTTGTTTTACGGCGCCTGTTTCATGGCGATGGGCTGGCTGCTGATGACCGTGTTCCAGCACGCACCGGCCTATGTGCTGGCGCTGTCGGCCGGTTTTTTGCTGACCGGGCCATTTTTGTGCCTGGGCCTGTACCAGGCCAGTCGCCGGCTGGAGCGTGGCGAAATACCCGATCTGGGCGATTCGCTGATGGCCTGGGACCAGCGCACCGGCACGCTGGCGATCTTCGGTTTTGTGTTGCTGGTGCTGGAGATGCTGTGGGGCCGGGCGTCGCTGATCGTGTTTGCGGTCAGCTTCGACGGCATGCCCGACTTCAAGGGCTCGCTGCTGGCCCTGGTCAACCCGGAGAACCTGCAATTCATCATCGCCTACCTGCTGGTGGGCGGGCTGTTTGCAGGGCTGATCTTCGCTGTCAGCGTGGTGTCGATCCCGATGATCCTGGACCGGCCCACCGACGCCATCACCGCCGGCCTGACCAGCCTGCGCCTGGTGCTGAGCCAGCCGCTGGTGATGCTGCTGTGGGGCGCGCTGATCACCGGCACCGTGGTGCTGGCCATGCTGCCGTGGTTTGCCGGCCTGCTGGTGGCGGGGCCGGTGCTGGGCCATGCGTCCTGGCATGCCTACCGGGCGGCCGTGGGTGATTGATTCGCCTCAACCCGCAGCCGACGCCCCAGCGCTGCCCCTGCTGGCCTTCGACGACCTGCACCACTACGCCTGGCTGCAGGTGCCGATGTGGGTGTTCGACGTCGAGCGGATGCGGGTGTGCTGGGCCAACACCGCGGGGCTGGATTTCTGGCGTGCCGACCAACTGGCCACCCTGGCCGCACGGGACTTCAGCGACGCATCGCCCGCCACGCTGCTGCGCTTGCGCACCAGCATGCAGCTGCATGCCGACGGGCGGCGCCTGCGCGAATCCTGGACGCTCTACCCGATGGGTCAGCCCTTGACCTCGGCGCTGGTGTCGCGGGGCATCCGGCTGGCCGACAGCCGCCAGGCCATCCTGTTCTGCTCCGAACCGCTGGCCGCCAGCTATGACGCCGACATGTTGCGCGGCATCGAAGCCCTGCAGCACACCCCCGTCCGGGTACTGCTGTACCCGTTGGACGGCGGCGCGGCGGTGATGCGCAATCCGGCCGCCGTGGCGGCCTTCGGGCTGGCGGAAAACAGCAACCATGCCCCGATCGATCGGCTCTATGCCGACCCCAGCCTGGCCAGCGCCGTCCATGCGGCTGTGGCGAACGGCCAGGGCCACGCCGGTGAGGCCCGGCTGCAGACCCTGCAGGGGCCGCGCTGGCATGCTGTTGATGCCCGGACCGTGCGCGACCCGGTCAGCGGCACGCCGATGCTGCTGGTCAATGCGCAAGACATCACCGACCTCAAGGCCGCGCTGGTGGCGCTGGAGGCCGCCCGCGACACGGCTGAAACGGCCAACCGCGCCAAGTCCAGCTTTCTGGCCAACATGAGCCACGAACTGCGCACCCCGATGAACGGCGTGCTGGGCCTGACCGAACTGGTGCTGGCCGGCACGCTGGACGACCGGCAGCGCAACTTCCTGCAGTTGGCCCACCAGTCGGCCCAATCGCTGATGCAGATCATCAATGACATCCTCGACGCGTCCAAGATCGAGGCCGACCGGCTCACGCTGGTGCTGGATCCGGTGTCGCTGCGCGAGGTGCTGGCGCGGGCACTGGCACCACTGCAGGTGCAGGCCCAGCAGCGGGGACTGGCGCTCGACTTCGACATCGCCGCCGATCTGCCCGAGCGTGTCGTGACCGATGCCCACCGCTGGTGCCAGGTGCTGGTCAATCTGGTGGGCAACGCGCTGAAGTTCACCGCCAACGGCGGGATTGCCGTGCATCTGGCGTGCCGGCACAACGGCGAGCAAAGCCTGATGCTGGACTGCAGCGTGCTCGACACCGGCATCGGCATGTCGCACGACGAGTTGAAGGTGATCTTCGAACCGTTCATCCAGGCCGATGCCAGCATCACCCGCCGCTATGGTGGCACCGGCCTGGGCCTGAGCATCGCGCGGCGCCTGGTGCACCTGATGGGCGGGCAGATCGACGTGCAAAGCAGCCCGGGGCTGGGCAGTTGCTTCCGGTTCTTCGTTCCGGTGCACCTGCCCGACGCATTGCCAGAGCCCGATCCGGGCTGATGGCGCAACGCGCTAGAGTCAGGTTTTCACCCACCGGCCACGCCCTTGCCCACCCTGCCCTCCCGTCTGATTGCGTTGCTGCTGTGCTGGATGGGCTTTGCCGCCCACGCTGGCCTGCCCGAGGTGGTAGCCGCAGCCAAGCCCGCCGTGGTAGCGGTGGGTACCTTCAACCCGCTGGCCAGCCCACGCTTTGCGTTTCGTGGCACCGGCTTTGTGGTGGGTGATGGCCGCACCCTGATCACCAACGCCCACGTCGTGCCCGACGAAGTCGTCGAGCAGCGGCAGCTGATGTTGCAAATTGCCGGCAACCGCGCCGCCAACCAGGATGCCGCCATCGAGACGCGAAAGCTCACGCTGCTGGACCTGGACCGGGTGCACGACCTGGCCGTGCTGCAGATCGCCGGCGACGCCCTGCCCGTGATGACGCTGGAGGCCAACGACAGCGCCCGCGAGGGCCAGGCCGTGGCCTTCATCGGCTTTCCGATCGGCGGGCTGCTGGGGTTTTCGCCCGTCACGCACCGCGCCACCATCTCGTCGATCACACCCATTGCCCTGCCGCCGCCCAATGCGCGCCAGCTCGATGCAGCGTCGGTGGCGCGCCTGCGCCAGGGGCCGTTCAACATCTACCAGCTCGACGGCACCGCCTACCCCGGCAACAGCGGCGGCCCGCTGTTTGACGCAGAAACCGGCCGGGTGGTGGGCGTGATCAACATGGTGTTGGTCAAGGCCAGCAAGGAGTCCCTGCTGACCAACCCCTCAGGCATCACCTATGCCATCCCGGTACGTTTCGTCCGGGAACTGCTGCGGCCACGCTGAACCGCTGCCGCCAGGTCGGGCAGTGGCCTGTACGCAGCGGCTGGGATAGGCGAGCAAGGCGATAGTGACGGACGGCAGCCGGCTCTTTGCTGTCTTTCCCCTGGTGGGGATGCAGTCGTTCGACGTGCGGTTTGCTGCGTGCGGCGTGCGGCGCCAAGGCAACCAAGGGCGTCGGGCAACCGGCTCCCTCCATGTCCTCCGATGCCGGCCAGCGGGCCGACATCTCCTCCTTTACTTACGGGATCCGGTCACCCAACGCCCTTGGCCACCCGAAGCGTTGCCGCGGGCGTTGGCTTGAAAGGCCGGCATGCCGTGCGGGTGGAGTAGCGCCGCGTCGGGCTGGCGTGTCCCGCGTAAG
>JBKJKU010000127.1:0-2672 GCA_046597355.1 Aquabacterium sp. | reverse complement strand
CATGGCACGCGCCCAACTCGATGTGGGCTTTGCGGACTTTCTCGACCGCTTCGTCAAGGCCGTCAGCGTCACCTCCTACCTCACCGGCATCGGCAAGGCGCCGGTATTTGCCGCCATCATCGCCACCATCGGCTGCTACCAGGGCATGCGCACCCGGGGTGGCGCCGACAGCGTGGGCCTGCAAACCACCCGCAGCGTGGTGCAGTCCATCTTTGGCGTGATCGTGGCGGACGCGCTGTTCTCGGTGGCCTTCAGCGTGCTGGACCTGTGACATGACCGCCACCGCCGCCGGTGCCGCCACCACAGCCACCGCCACCGATATCGCCACTGATCCCGCAGCCCATACCGCCACCGACACCGACACGGTGATCGAGTTGCAGGGCGTGGCGACCCGCTTTGGCAAGCACAGGGTGCACGACGGGCTGGACCTGACCGTGCGCCGGGCCGAGATCTTTGCCCTGATCGGCGGCAGCGGCTCGGGCAAATCCACGCTGCTGCGCGAGATGATCCTGCTGCACCGGCCCGACGCCGGCCAGGTCCGCGTGCTGGGCCAGGACTTGTTGACGCTGGACGCCGCGCAGGCCGTGGCCTTGTGCCAGCGCTGGGGCGTGATGTTCCAGCATGGCGGCCTGTTCGGCTCGCTCACCGTGCTGGAAAACGTCGGCCTGCCGCTGCGCGAGCACACCGGGCTGGACGACCACCTGATCGACCAGATCGCCGCCTGGAAGCTCGGGCTGACCGGCCTGGCGCCCGAGGTCGGCGCGCTCTACCCGGCCGAGCTCAGCGGCGGCATGATCAAACGCGCCGCACTGGCCCGGGCTTTGGCGCTCGACCCCGAGTTGCTGTTCCTCGACGAGCCCACCGCCGGGCTGGACCCGGTCAGCGCCGCTGGCGTGGACGCGCTGGTGCGGCAGATGCGCGACCTGTTCGGCCTGACGATCGTGATGATCACCCACGACCTCGACACCCTGTGGCAAGTGGCCGACCGGGTGGCCGTGCTGGCCGACGGCAAGGTGCTGGGTGTGGGCACCATGGCCGAGCTGGCCCAGCGCGACGAGCCCGCCATCCGGCAATTTTTTGACGGCCCGCGCGGCAGGGCAGCGCAGGCTGACGCGACGACCGCCAACCAACTCAGGGAGTCATCATCGACACCAAGGTGAACTTCACGGTGGTCGGCGCATTTGTGCTGACCTTGGGCACGCTGTTGATTGCCGGCGTGTTGTGGCTGGCCGCGGGCGGTGCCACGCGCAGCGCGGAAGACCTGTACCTGGCGATCGAGGACGAGTCGGTCGCCGGCCTGAACCTGAACGCGCCGGTCAAGTACAACGGCGTGGACGTGGGCAAGGTGCGCAGCATCGCACTCGACGCTGCTAACCCGGACCGGGTGCGGCTGGTGTTTGCCATCAAGCGCGGCACGCCCATCAAGGTGGACACCGTGGCAGTGCTCAAGACCCAGGGCCTGACCGGCATCGCCTACGTCGAGCTGGCCGGCGGTGCCCGCGACGCCGCACCGCTGCTGGCCACCGTGGACGGTGAGTTGCCGCAGATCCGCACCAAGCCGTCGCTCAGCGCACGGCTGGAAAACGTGCTCACCCACGTGCTGGGCCAGCTCGACAGCACCTCGAACAACCTCAACGCGATCCTCAGCGACGCCAACAAGGTCGCGTTCAGCCAGACCTTGGCCAACACCGCCCAGGCCACCCAGGCGCTGGCCGAACTGCTGGCCAAGAACCGGGGCGCAATAGACCGCACCGTCGCCAGCACCGCCCTGGCGGCCGACCGCGGCGCTCAGGCCAGTGCGCAGATCGGGCCGGTGCTGGAGCGCATCGGCCGCGGCGCCGAGTCGGTTGAGCGTCTGGGCACGGCCGCCACAAAGGCCAGCGACGACGCGGGCAAGGCCGTGGTCACGGTGGCTGGCGACCTGCAACGCCTGACGGCCGAAACCCTGCCCGACCTGCAGCGCCTGATGGGCGAATTGGCCGTGCTGTCCGGCTCGCTGCGGCGCCTGGCCGAACAGACCGAACGCAGCCCGGCCAGCCTGTTGTTTGGCCGCAGCCCCGTGCCCGCCGGGCCGGGCGAGTCCACCTCCGGAGACCCCCAGCGATGAACCACACCACCGGGTTTCAGGCCCGCCGCCGGACCGCCGCTGCGGGCGTCACCGCAGCCGTCACGCTGCTGCAGGTGTTGGCGCTGGTGCTGACCAGCGGCTGTGCCGACTTGCTGCCCAAACCAACGGCGCTGCCCAACTTTCACACGCTGGATGCCCAGCCCAAAGGGCCTGGCCCGTTGACCCGTGCCAGTGCGGCAGCGGGCGCCACGCTGGTCGTGACCGCACCCCGCGCCGCAGCCGGCCTGGACAGCCGCCGCATGCTGTACGTTCGCGAAGCACACCGGCTCGAGTACTTTGCCAGCAACGAATGGGTGGACACGCCGTCCCACATGCTGACCCCGTTGATCGTGGCCGCGCTGGAGCAGACCGGCGCGTTCGGCGCGGTGGTCAGTGCACCGGGCAGCGTCGATGCGACCCTGCGGCTGGACACCGAGGTGCTGCGTTTGCAGCAGGTGTTTGGCACATCGCCCAGCCAATTGCGCTTCACGCTGCGCGCCCACCTGGTGGACAGCCGCACACGCAAAGTGCTGGCCTGGCGCGAGTTCGACCAGACCGTGGCCAC
>JBKJKU010000123.1:0-2617 GCA_046597355.1 Aquabacterium sp. | reverse complement strand
GGCAGCTTTCAGGCCAAAAAACGAAAGTCAGCTCAGAGCCGAAAACTGAACTTGCCTGCACCCCGGAAACTTCCCCTCAACCCCGAAGCTGCCGCAAAGGCATCAAAAAGCCTCAGGCTCCAACCAGCGAGGGCGCAACGAATGATCGGTATTCGCGCTCCAGCCACTGGGCAAAACGCAGGCATTCGGGATCACCGAACACCGGGCCGACGATCTGTGCGCCTATCGGCAGGCCGTCCGGGCTCAGCGCCAGCGGCACCGCCGTTGCGGGCAGACCGACGATGGCCGGGTAGCCGGCCCAGAACAGCGCATCGGTGCTGGGTTGGGTATGGCCGTTGACCGGGATCATGCGCTCCCAGCGCTCGCCCTGCTGGTTTTGCTTGAAGGCCGGGGTGGTGGCGACCGGGCAGATCAACAGGTCATGCTGGTCGAAGAAGCTTGCCCATTGCTGGCGCATCGCGCTTCGCAGGGTGTCGATGCGGACCCAGTCGCGGTGCGACGACGCATTGCCGCGAAAGTGCCGGGCGGGATAGCTGCGGTCGTCAGCCGCGTAGTGCCGGTTGCGCTCCAGTGCCCGGGCGTAGGCCGCGTCGTCATAGTGCCCGCCGGTGGCTGCGCGCAGCAGATGGACATAGACCTCATGGCTCTGGGCGCTGTCGACCGGCCGGGCGTTCTCGCTCACCACCACCCCCTCGCGCCGCAGAAACGCCACCAGGTCCTGCAGCGCGGCCTGCACGCTGGCGTCAACCTCGGCCTCGCCGTCGCTGTAGACCACCGCCACGCGGCAGCGCCGGGGTGGTGTGCCGCGGTCGCGCCAGGCCATCGGCACCCGGCCCAGCGGTGTCATGGCCTCCAGCGGCGACGTCAGGATGTCCATCGCCAGCGCCAGGTCGTAGGCGCTGCGGGCCAGCGGGCCACAGGCGCTGATGTCGTAGCTGTCGGCGTCATCGGTCGCGTACAGAGAGTGCCCCGCCTGCGGCACCACACCCCAGGTCGGCTTGTGGCCCCAGACGCCACAGTAGTGCGCCGGGTTGCGGATCGAGGCGCCGATATCGCTGCCCAGCTCCAGCGCGGTAAATCCTGCTGCCAATGCCGCGGCCGACCCGCCCGACGACCCGCCCGGCGTGCGGGTCACGTCCCACGGATTGGACGTGGTGCCATAGACCGGGTTGAAGCTTTGCCAGTCGGCCAGCGACACCGGCACGTTGGTCTTGCCAAAGATCACCGCGCCAGCGCCCAGCAGACGCTGCACCGCCACCGCATCGGTGCTGGCGATGTTGTTGCGAAACGCCTCGTGGCCGTTGGTCGTGGGCAGGCCCGCCACGTTGAACGACTCCTTCACCGTCATCGGCACGCCGTGCAGCGGCCCCCAGCTTTGGCCCCGCGCCAACGCAGCGTCTGCGGCCTTGGCGCGGTCGCGGGCGCGATCGGCGTCCAGCACCACCACGGCGTTGACCGGTCCGCCCAGCCGGGTGATGCGGGCGAGGTAGGCGTCCAGCAACGCCAATGACGACACCTCCTGGCGCCGGATGCGGCGTGCCAGCTCGTGTGCAGGTAAAAAAACCAGTTCATCCATGCCGAAATCCCATGCTGATGCCTCCTGGCCGGCAGCATGCCGGCACCTGCTGCAGTCTTGCCCACCGCCGGCGTCGCCGAGGCCCGGGATTGCCCGCAGATTGACTGCAGCGGGCTGGCGGACCGGCCAGTTGCGGCATGATCGTGCCACCACAGCCGAGGGACCGCACACCATGAAACTCGTCATCGCCCAGATGAAGCATGAGACCAACACCTTCTCGCCGGTGCCTACGCCGCTGTCCCGGTTTGCCACTGGTGCAGACGTGCCGCCGGAAGGCGAGGCGGCGGTGGCGGCTTACCGCGGCACCGGGTCGGCCATCGCCGCCTTCATCGACCTGGCCGAGGCGGCGGGTGCCGACTACACCGTGGCCATTGCCGCGGCCGCCTCGCCCAGCGGTCCGGTGCACAACGCAGCGTTTGAGCACATCGCCGGCCGCATCGTCGCCGCGGTGGCCGCCGGTTGCGACGCGGTGCTGCTGGACCTGCACGGCGCGATGGTCACGCAAAGCTTTGAGGACGGCGAGGGCGAGCTGCTGCGCCGCATCCGGGCCGTGGCGCCCGATGTGCCGATAGGCGTGGCGCTGGACATGCACACCAACCTGTACGACGGCATGGGCGCGCGCAGCACGGTGATTGCCGGCTACCAGACCTACCCCCATGTGGACGTTTACGAAACTGGCCAACGCGCCGGCAGCGCCGTGCTGGCGCTGCTGGCCGGACGCGTGGCCCCGACGATGGCCTGGGGCCGCCGGCCGATGTTGCCGCATGTCATGCGCCAGGGCTCGGACGACTCGCCCAACCGCGAGTTGCAGGCCCGCTGCCGCGAGATGGAGGCCGAGGGCGCGTTGTGCGCCAGTGTCTTTGTCGGCTTTCCCAACGCCGACATCGAGTTTGCCGGCCTGTCCGCGGTGGTGGTGACCGACGGCGATGCGGCGCTGGCGCAACGCTGGACCGACGAGTTGCTGGACGCCGCCTGGGCCCAGCGTGCAGCGTTTGTCTACCCGGCAGAGCCGCTGGTCGACTCGATCCGACGCGCCCAGGC
>JBKJKU010000111.1:0-13955 GCA_046597355.1 Aquabacterium sp. | reverse complement strand
TCGGCATCACCTGGTAGATGCCGACACGGCCTTTGTAGCCGTTGTTGCAAGAAGAGCAACCAACGGCACGGTAGGGCTTCCAGTTGCCGTCCAGGTCTTCGGGTTTGAAGCCGGCCTTCAGCATCGATTCACGCGGATAGTCAGCCGGCTTCTTGCAGTTTTCACACAGCTTGCGCGCCAGCCGCTGCGCCGTGATCAGCAGCACGCTGGACGCGATGTTGAACGGCGCCACGCCCATGTTGAGCAGGCGTGTGAGCGTGGTGGGCGCATCGTTGGTGTGCAGCGTGCTCATCACCATGTGGCCGGTCTGGGCGGCCTTGATCGCGACGTCGGCGGTCTCCAGGTCACGGATCTCGCCCACCATGATGATGTCCGGGTCCTGCCGCAGGAACGACTTGAGCGCGACCGAAAACGTCATGCCGGCGCGCTCATTGACGTTGACCTGGTTGACGCCGGGTAGGTTGATTTCAGCCGGGTCTTCAACGGTGGAGATATTGACGCCCGGCTGGTTCAGGATGTTCAAGCAGGTGTAGAGCGACACCGTCTTGCCCGAGCCGGTCGGGCCGGTGACCAAGATCATGCCGTAGGGCCGCACGATCGCGGTCAGCAGCCGCTCTTTCTCGATCTTCTCGTAGCCCAGCGCCTCGATGCCGACCTTGGCCGACGACGGGTCGAGGATCCGGATCACGATCTTCTCGCCAAACAGCGTCGGCAAGGTGCTGACCCGGAAGTCGATCGCCTTGTTGCCGAACTTCATCTTCATGCGGCCGTCCTGCGGCACGCGTTTTTCGGAGATGTCGAGCCGGCTGATGATCTTGATGCGCGAGGCCAGTTTGTCCTTGATGGCAATCGGCGGCTGCGTGATCTCACGCAACTCACCGTCCACCCGGAAGCGCACCCGGTAGTTGTATTCGTAGGGCTCGAAGTGCAGGTCGGACGCGCGCAGGTTGATCGCGTCGATCAGCATCTTTTGAAGAAAGCGCACCACCGGCGCGTCCTCGACCTCGGCCACCACCTCGTTCGATTCGGGTGCGCTGGCGTCATCGGTGACGTCGAACTCGAAGTCGTCGGCGGTCAGTGCCTCCAGCGTTTCCGCTGCGGTGTTGCCCTGCGCCTCCAGCTGGCGCGCGAGCTTGTCGTACTCGACGACCACCCATTCGGGCGACAACTGGGTGGCAAACTTGATGCGCTCGACTGCTTCCTGGTCAGTGGGGTCGGCGCCGCCAATGAACAGGCGGTTGCCGCGGCGCGCCAGCATCACGATCTGGTATTGCGTGGCCAACTTGCCATCGACCAGACCCTTGGGCAGACGCTCCAGATCAACCGCCGCCAGATCGACCAGCGGCAGTGCCAGCGCGGTGGACAGGGTGTGTGCCAAGTCAAACGCGGACACCGCCCCCGACGCAATCACCGCGCCGATGAAGCTGATCTTGCGTTCTCGGGCAGACTTGGCCAGGTCTTCGGCGGCCTTGCTGCTGAGCTTGCCGGCGTGCACCAGAACCCTCGCCACACCGGAGAGAGAAGACAGCGGTATTTCGACCAGGGTTTCCAAAGCAGATTCAGCGATCTCGCAGCAGGGCAGTCACGGCATCATCGCGGCCGCATCGCCGGACTGTAACCCGAAGGACTGCTTTGATTTGAGCCTTGTTCCCGGGTGCTACCTCGGGAATTCGGTAAGCCGATGCAGTCAACTGCACCAAACCCGCGTTCTTGGCCGTTGCGAAGCAACGCTTGCGCGACGGCAGGTACGGCGCCAACGGATGCGCGGCAAACGGCAACTTTGGAAATTATGGTCGGGGTGAGAGGATTCGAACCTCCGGCCTCTACGTCCCGAACGTAGCGCTCTACCAGGCTAAGCTACACCCCGAATATCTGGCTGCGCGCGTTGTCAATGTAGACCTGATCAACGGGAGCCGGCTTGCAGATCGGTCAGGAAGATCGCTCTACCGACCGAGCACATAATTCTAGCAGAGCCTGCAACGCGCTCGAATCCGGCAATGCCGAGAGTGCATGCCGGGCCTTGGCGGCTTCGGCGCGGGCGGCATCTCGGGTGGCCTCCAGCGCGCCGGTGCGGCGCACGATCGCCAGGATCTCGTCCAGCCGCTCGCTCTCGCCATGCTCGATCGCGCGGCGCATCAGCAGCCGCTCATCGTCGGTGCAACGTGCCATCGCCACCAGCAAGGGCAGCGTGGGCTTGCCCTCACGCAGGTCGTCCCCCACGTTTTTGCCCAGCGCCTGGGTGTCGCCCTCATAGTCCAGCAAGTCGTCGACCAGTTGAAACGCGGTACCGAGCGAGCGGCCGTAGTCGGCACAGGCTTCTTCGATTTCGGATCCGGCATCGGCCAACACGGCGCCAAGTCGGGCGCTGGCTTCGAACAGCTTGGCGGTCTTGAAGCGGATCACGCGCAGGTAGTCGTCCACCGCCAGGTCGGGGTCGTGCATGTTGATCAACTGCAGCACCTCGCCCTCGGCAATCACATTGGTGGCGTCGGCCAACACCTCCAACACCCGCATGCGGTTGATGCCGACCATCATCTGGAAGGCGCGTGAGTACAGAAAGTCGCCGACCAGCACGCTGGCGGCGTTGCCAAACAGGGCGTTGGCGGTCTGTCGGCCCCGCCGCAGCGCGGACTCGTCCACCACATCGTCATGCAGCAGGGTGGCGGTGTGGATGAATTCGACAATGGCCGCCAGCTCGTGGCGCTCAGGCCCGGCAAACCCCAGCGCCTCGGCGAACAGCAGCACCAGGCGGGGCCGGATGCGCTTGCCACCCGCACTGACGATGTAATGGCCGATCTGGTTGATCAGCGCAACGTCGGACGCCAGCCGCTGGTGGATCACCTGATCGACCTGTTGCATGTCGGCGGCCATCGGGTCAGCGGCTGTCGATGCGGGGGCGGCAGGTTCGGTCAATGGGTACGGGTGCAAAGAGAAGGTGAAATTATAGGGAGGCGCCGAGAATAGGCCGGCAGCCGGCGCCACCGCGCTGGCGACGGGTAGGCAGGCTGCGTGCGCCGCACCTGAGGCTGCTATACTCAAAGGTTCTTTCGGCCCAACAGGCCGTAGGAAAGCAGCAATCGCAACAGTTTTCAGGCAAGTAAAGGCACATATGTACGCGCTCATAAAAACCGGTGGCAAGCAGTTCAAGGTTGCTTCCGGCGAAAAGATCAAGGTAGAACAGATAGCAGCGGACGTGGGCCAAGAGATCGTGATCGACCAGGTTCTGGCAGTCGGCAGCGGCGCAGAATTGACGATCGGGACTCCCTTGGTGGCCGGTGCCACGGTGACCGCCACCGTGGTATCGCACGGCAAGCACGACAAGGTGCGCATCTTCAAGATGCGTCGCCGCAAGCACTATCAGCGGCATGGCGGTCACCGCCAGACCTACACCGAGCTCGAAATCGGCGCCATCGGCGTCTGATCCGGCCCCAGTCCATCCGAGGTATCTAGCACCATGGCACAGAAAAAAGGCGGCGGCTCTACGCGAAATGGCCGCGACTCACAACCCAAGATGTTGGGCGTCAAGGTCTACGGCGGCCAGGTCATTCCGGCCGGCTCGATCATCGTGCGTCAGCGCGGCACCCGGTTCCATGCTGGCGACAACGTCGGCATGGGCAAGGACCACACGCTGTTTGCACTGGTCAATGGCACCGTGTCGTACGCCATCAAGGGTGCGCTGAACCGCCACATGGTGTTCGTCACGCCGGTCTGAGGCGAGCACCTGCAGGTTGCCCCGGCATGGCGTCGGGGTCTTGACTGAGGCCAGGGGTTTCCCTTGGTTTTGGTCACCGAGCCCCGGCCTGCCGGGGCTTTTGTGTTTTTCTGGGCCGGGTGCCCGAGGGGTTGCAGCATGAAATTTGTCGACGAAGCGACCATCGACATCGCCGCGGGTGACGGCGGCGCGGGCTGCATGAGCTTTCGGCGCGAAAAGTTCATCCCTTTTGGCGGCCCCAACGGCGGCGACGGCGGCCGGGGCGGCAACGTTTTTGCCGTGGCCGACCGCAACATCAACACGCTGATCGACTACCGCTATGCCCGCCGCCACGAGGCCCGCAATGGCGAGGCCGGTCGTGGCTCGGACCAGTTTGGCGCGGCGGCCGAGGACATCATCCTGCGCATGCCGGTGGGCACCATCGTGCGCGATTTCGAGACCGACGAGGTGCTGGCCGAGTTGCTCGACCCGGGTGTCTTGACCCTGCTGGCCAAGGGCGGTGACGGTGGTTTTGGCAACATGCACTTCAAGAGCAGCACCAACCGGGCGCCACGCCAGAAGACGCCTGGCTGGCCCGGCGAGGCGAAGAAGATCAAGCTCGAATTGCGCGTGCTGGCCGACGTCGGGCTGCTGGGCTTGCCCAATGCCGGCAAGTCCACGTTGATTGCGTCGATCTCCAACGCCCGCCCCAAGATCGCCGACTACCCCTTCACCACCCTGCACCCCAATCTGGGTGTGGTGCGGGCCGGCCCGGAGCGCAGCTTTGTGGTGGCCGACCTGCCCGGCTTGATCGAGGGTGCGGCCGAGGGTGCCGGCCTCGGGCATTTGTTCTTGCGCCATCTGCAGCGCACCCGCTTGCTGCTGCATGTGGTCGACATGGCCGCCTTTGATGGCGGCGACCCCGTGGCGCAGGCCAAGGCGATCATCCAGGAGCTGCGCAAGTACGACGAGTCGCTGTACCAAAAGCCCCGCTGGATCGTGCTGAACAAGCTCGACATGGTGCCGGCCGAGGAGCGTGCTGCGCTGGTCAAGGACTTCATCAAGCGTTTGCGCTGGAAGGGCCCGGTGTTCCAGATTTCGGCACTGGCGCGCGAGGGGCTCGACCCAATGGTGCAAGCCATCTATGAGCATGTGGCCGCGCAAAAAGTGCAGGCCCCAGCCGAGGTGGACCCGCGCTTTGATGCCAAGCCGGTGGTGCAAGCGCCGGTGGGCTTCGACGATGACTGAGTTGGCGACCGGGCCGGCGTCAGGTCTGCCCAACAGTGTGCCGACCGGCGTGCCGGCCCGCGTCCTGGCCAGCGCCCGCCGCATCGTCGTCAAGGTCGGCTCCAGCCTGGTCACCAACGAGGGCCGGGGCATCGACGCCGACGCGGTGGGCAACTGGTGCCGGCAACTGGCGCTGCTGGCGGGCCAGGGCCGTGAGGTGGTGATGGTCAGCTCGGGGGCGATTGCCGAGGGCATGAAGCGCCTGGGCTGGCGTACCCGGCCGACCGAGCTGCATGAGCTGCAGGCCGCCGCTGCCGTCGGTCAGATGGGCCTGGCCCAGATGTACGAGACCCAGCTCTCGCTGCACGGCCTGGGCAGCGCGCAGGTGCTGCTGACCCATGCCGATCTGGCCGACCGCGAGCGCTACCTCAACGCCCGATCAACCCTGCTCACGCTGCTGCGGCTGCAGGTGATCCCGGTGATCAACGAGAACGACACGGTGGTCAACGACGAGATCAAGTTTGGCGACAACGACACCCTGGGCGCGCTGGTGGCCAACCTGGTCGAGGCCGATGCGCTGGTGATCCTGACTGACCAGCGCGGGCTGTATTCGGCCGACCCGCGCCAGGTGCCCGATGCCCGCTTCATCGACAGCGCCACGGCGGGTGATCCGGCACTCGAATTGATGGCCGGCGGCGCCGGCTCGTCGATCGGCCGGGGCGGCATGTTGACCAAGATCCTGGCTGCCAAGCGCGCCGCGGGCAGCGGCGCCAGCACGGTGATTGCCTGGGGCCGCGAGCCCGATGTGCTGTTGCGGCTGGCGGCGGGTGAGGCCATTGGCACCGCGCTGCTGGCCGGCACGCCCAAGCTGGCAGCGCGCAAGCAGTGGATGGCCGACCACCTGCAACTGCGCGGCGCTGTGACAGTGGATGCCGGTGCGGTGCTCAAGCTGCGCGACGAGGGCAAGAGCCTGCTGCCCATCGGCGTGACCGAGGTGGAAGGCGATTTCCACCGCGGTGACGTGATCGCGGTGCGGTCGCAGACCGGGATCGAGATCGCCCGTGGGCTGGCCAACTACGCCTCGGGCGAGGCCCGGCTGATCGCCCGCAAGCCGTCGTCGCAGATTGCCGGGCTGCTGGGGTTTTCCAACGAGCCCGAGTTGATACACCGCGACAACCTGGTGCTCACCTGACACTGGCGCCTCAGCTGCCCTTTTGATACGCCCCGGCGATCTGGAACAAATGCTCGCGGGACGCGGGCTCCAGGTACGGCATCAGCAGTGCCAGCACATGGTAGGCACCGCGCGACAGGGCGGCGGCAGCGCTCTCGGGCTCCAACGCCCGGCGCGGGTCGCGCACGTACTCGTAGCTCAACCAGTAGGTCAGCACCACCACCATGCTGCTGGCCACCGGCTCGGCCTCGCGGCGGTCGATGCGCATGGTGTTGCCGCGCGCCAGACCGTCCAGCACCTGGGCCACCGCGCGTGACTTGTTCTTCAAAACAAACTGGAAGTGGGTCTCTAGCCGGCGGTTCTTGCTGAGCAGGTCGTTCAGGTCGCGGTACAAAAACCGGTACTGCCATATCAGCTCGAACAGCATGTGGAAAAACAACCAGGCGTCTTCGACATTGCGCACACCGTCGGCGGCCTGCAGCAGGTCATTGAGCGAGCGCTCGAAAGCAGCGAACAACGAGTTGATCAGCTCGTCCTTGGCCGGGTAGTGGTAGTACAGGTTGCCCGGGCTGATGCCCATCTCGGCCGAGATCAGCGTGGTGCTGACATTGGGCTCACCAAAGCGGTTGAACAGGTCCAGCGTGACCTCAAGAATGCGCTCGGCGGTGCGGCGCGGTTTCTTGGCTGCCGACTTGGCCGTCGGGCTGGAAGGCGGTTGTGGCTTGATGGGGTGAGGGTCGTGCATGGCGTGGCGGGAATCTAGCATCAAGCAGGGCCAAGCGGCCTGATCGGTGTCCCTTAGCCAGCGCTGTTGGCTGCATCCCGACCCGCCGGCTCCGCGACCCGCGCCCGGGCGGTGCGCTCCCTACAATCGCGCCCCATGCCCGCAGTCAGCTTTCAACAGGTCGAGAAGACCTACACCGGGGTGCGCGGCACGTTTCGCGCGCTCGACGCCGTCTCGTTCGACATCCCGCAAGGCGAGTTCTTCGGCTTGCTCGGCCCCAACGGCGCGGGCAAGACCACCTTGATCAGCGTGCTGGCCGGGCTGACCCGGCCCACGGGCGGCCGGGTCACGGTGATGGGGTTCGACGTGCAGCGCGACGCGGCAGCGGCCCGCAAGGCGCTGGGCGTGGTGCCGCAAGAACTGGTGTTCGACCCGTTCTTCACGGTGCGCGAGGCCTTGCGCATCCAGAGCGGCTACTTTGGTGTGCGCAACAACGAGGCCTGGATCACCGAGTTGCTGGAGCACCTGGGCCTGACGGACAAGGCCGACGCCAACATGCGCCAGTTGTCCGGCGGCATGAAGCGCCGGGTGCTGGTGGCCCAGGCGCTGGTGCACCGGCCGCCGGTGATCGTGCTGGACGAGCCGACCGCCGGTGTGGATGTGGAGTTGCGCCAAACGCTGTGGGCCTTCATCGCCCGCCTGAACCGCGAGGGCCACACCGTGCTGCTGACCACCCATTACCTGGAAGAAGCCGAGGCCCTGTGCCACCGCATCGGCATGCTCAAGCAGGGCAAGCTGGTGGCGCTGGACCGCACCGCCAACCTGCTGGCCGCCACCGCCAGCACCATGCTGCGCTTCAAGACCGACCAGACCCTGCCGGCAGCGCTGGCCGGGCAGGCCCGTGTCACCGGCCGCATCGTGCAGCTCAAGGCGCGGGATGCCGCCGATGTCGAGCGCCTGCTGGCCGCGTTGCGCGAGGCGCAGGTGCGCATCGAAGACCTGGAGATCGGCCGCGCCGACCTGGAGGATGTGTTCCTGGAGATCATGAACGCCGGGGTGGCCGCATGATCCGCCTGGCGGGCGCGCGCACGCTGTTTTACAAAGAGGTGCTGCGCTTTTGGAAGGTGGGCTTCCAGACCGTGGCCGCCCCTGTGCTCACGGCCATGATGTATTTGCTGATCTTCGGCCATGTGATGCAGGGCCGGGTCGAGGTGTTTCCGGGCGTGGGCTACACCAGCTTCCTGATCCCCGGGCTGGTGATGATGAGCGTGCTGCAAAACAGCTTTGCCAACAGCTCGTCGAGCCTGGTGCAGAGCAAGATCACTGGCAACCTGGTGTTTTTGCTGCTGTCGCCGTTGTCGCACTGGGCCTGGTTTGTGGCCTATGTCGGCGCCAGCATGGTGCGCGGCCTGGTGGTCGGGTTTGGCGTGTTCATGGTCACGGTCTGGTTTGCGCCGCCGGCCTTTGCCCAGCCGCTGTGGATCGTCGTCTTCATGGTGCTGGGCTCGGGCATGCTGGGCGCGCTGGGCCTGATCGCCGGGCTGTGGGCCGACAAGTTCGACCAGATGGCCGGTTTTCAGAACTTCATCATCATGCCGATGACGTTTTTGTCCGGCGTTTTCTACTCGGTGCACTCGCTGCCGACCTTCTGGCTGCAGGTCAGCCACCTGAATCCGTTTTTCTACATGATTGACGGCTTTCGGCGCGGGTTTTTTGGCACCAGTGATGTCTCACCCTGGATCAGCCTGGGCGTGGTGGGCGGCAGTTTTGTGTTCGTCTCGGCCGTGGCGCTGCACCTGCTCAAGACCGGCTACAAGTTGCGGCCTTGACGGGCGCGGGCCACCACCCCGGCCATCGGCCGGCGCCCAACGGCAACGCATGACGCTCTGAGATAATCCGGCGCATGTCGAACCCCACTGCTGACGATGTGCGCAGCTTCATCGCTGCCGGCCTGCCCTGTGACCACCTTGAAGTCGAAGGCGATGGTCAGCACTTTTTTGCCACCATCGTCTCGCCCGAGTTCGCCGGCAAGAGCCGGGTTGCCCGCCACCAGCGTGTCTACAGCGCGCTCGGCGACCGGATGCGGGCGCAGATCCATGCGCTGTCGATGAAGACCCTGACCCCCGCCGAATGGGCGGCATCGCCTGCCCTGGCGCAGCCCCCTCACCACTGACAACCCGCGGCTGCACGCTGCGGGTGGCCTGATGGCGCCATCCAGCGCGCCCAGCCACCTGATCCGGCGAGCGGCCCCTGACACAGGCCACAGCTCATGGACAAACTCATCATCCGCGGCGGCCGTCGCCTGCAAGGCACGGTGGCGATAGCCGGCGCCAAAAACGCTGCGCTGCCCGAGCTGTGCGCCGCGCTGCTGGTTGATGGCGTGACCACGCTGCACAACGTGCCGCAGCTGCAGGACGTGGCCACCATGCTCAAGCTGCTGCGCAGCATGGGCGTGGTGGCCGAGCGATCCGCCAGCCAGCCCGATGCGGTGACGCTGGACGCTCGCCACATTGGCGCGCCCGAGGCGCCCTACGAACTGGTCAAGACCATGCGGGCGTCCATTCTGGCGCTGGGCCCGTTGCTGGCGCGCTTTGGCCAGGCCAGGGTGTCGCTGCCCGGCGGCTGCGCCATCGGGTCGCGCCCGGTGGACCAGCACATCAAGGGCCTGCAGGCGATGGGCGCCGAGATCACGATGGAGCACGGTTACATCCTCGCCAAGGCAGCGCGGCTCAAGGGCGCGCGCATCACCACCGACATGGTCACCGTCACCGGCACCGAGAACCTGCTGATGGCCGCCACCCTGGCCGACGGCGAGACGGTGCTGGAAAACGCCGCGCAAGAACCCGAGATTCCCGACCTGGCCGAGTTGCTGATCGCGATGGGCGCCCGCATCGAGGGCCACGGCAGCAGCCGCATCCGCATCCAGGGTGTGGCGCAGCTGCACGCGCCGGCCGCCCCTCACCGCATCGTGCCCGATCGCATCGAGGCCGGCACTTACCTTTGCGCTGTGACGGCCACCGGCGGCGATGTGATGCTGCGAGGCGCCGACGCCCGCCACCTGGACGCCGTGATCGACAAGCTGCGTGAAGCGGGTGCCAACATCACCGACGGCGTGCAGCACGGCGTGAGCTGGATTCGGGTGCGCTCGGACGGCCGACCGCGCGCCGTGGGGTTTCGCACCAGCGAGTACCCGGCGTTTCCAACCGACATGCAGGCCCAGTTCATGGCCGTCAACAGCGTGGCCGATGGCACGGCGCGCATCAGCGAGACGATCTTCGAGAACCGCTTCATGCACGTCAACGAGCTGGTGCGCCTGGGCGCCCGCATCGAGGTGGACGGCCACACGGCCATGGTCACCGGCGTGCCGACGCTGTCAGGCGCCACCGTGATGGCCACCGACCTGCGCGCCTCGGCCAGCCTGGTGATCGCCGGCCTGGTGGCACAGGGCGAGACGCAGATCGACCGCATCTACCACCTGGACCGTGGCTACGACCGCATGGACGCCAAGCTGCGCGCCATCGGCGCCGACATTGAAAGGCAAGCGTGATGTCTGGGCTCACCGCGGGCCCCGGCCCCACCATCACCCTGGCGTTGTCCAAGGGCCGCATTTTTGACGATGCGCTGCCGCTGCTGGCCGCTGCGGGTATCGAGGTGACCGACGACCCCGACAAAAGCCGCAAGCTGATCCTGGCCACCACCCACCCCGGTGTGCGGGTGCTGCTGGTGCGCGCCAGCGACGTGCCCACCTACGTCGAGCAGGGCGGCGCCGACCTGGGTGTGGCTGGGCTGGACACACTGATCGAGCATGCCGCCGAGCTGGGCGGCGGCACGGGTGGGCTGTACCTGCCGGTGGACCTGAAGATTGCCCGCTGCCGCATCAGCGTGGCGACCCGGATCGATTTTGACTACGCGGCGGCCGTCAGGCAGGGTTCGCGCATCCGCGTGGCCAGCAAGTACACCCACATCGCCCGACAGCACTTTGCCGACAAGGGCGTGCACGTGGACCTGATCAAGCTGTACGGCTCGATGGAGCTGGCGCCGCTGACCGGCCTGGCCGATGCCATCGTTGACCTGGTCTCCACCGGCAACACCCTCAAGGCCAATCACCTGGTCGAGGTCGAGCGCATCATGGACATCAGCTCGCGGCTGGTCGTCAACCCGGCCGCGCTCAAGCTCAAGCGCGAGCCGATGCGCCGGCTGATTGACGCCTTTGCCCGAGCGGCTGGCTGACCCTGACCGCGTTTTGCGTGACCCACGCCGGCCTGTACTGACCCCTCCTGAACCGTCCTGACCCCCCATGACCGCCGTCAACATCCGCCAGCTCAGCACCGCCGCCGCTGACTTTGAGACCGAGTTTGCCCGCGTGCTGCACTGGTCGGCCGCGACCGATGACGCCATCGAGCAGCGTGTGGCCGACATCCTGGCCGACGTGCGCTTGCGTGGCGACGCCGCCGTGCTGGACTACACCGCGCGCTTTGATGGTCTGACCGCCAGCCACATGGCCGCGCTGGAATTGAGCCGCGACGAGCTGCAGCACGCCTTCGAGACCATCACTCCGGCCCAGCGCGAGGCCTTGCAAGCCGCTGCCGCGCGGGTGCGCAGCTACCACCAGCGCCAGTTGCAGGCCTGCGGGCTGAGCTGGCAGTACCGCGACGAAGACGGCACCCTGCTGGGCCAGAAGGTCACGCCACTGGACCGGGTCGGCATCTACGTGCCAGGCGGCAAGGCCGCCTACCCATCGTCGGTGCTGATGAACGCCATCCCTGCCCATGTCGCCGGCGTGGCCGAGATCATCATGGTGGTGCCCACCCCGCGTGGCGAGAAAAACCCGCTGGTGCTGGCGGCGGCCTTTGTCGCCGGTGTCAGCCGCGTCTTCACCGTGGGTGGCGCGCAGGCGGTGGCTGCGCTGGCCTACGGCACGGCCACTGTCCCCAGGGTTGACAAGATCACCGGTCCGGGCAACGCCTACGTGGCGGCGGCCAAGCGCCGGGTGTTTGGCCAGGTCGGCATCGACATGATTGCCGGCCCCAGCGAGATCTTGGTGCTTGCCGACGGCAGCACGCCAGCCGACTGGGTGGCGATGGATTTGTTCAGCCAGGCCGAGCATGACGAGCTGGCGCAGAGCATCCTGCTGTGCCCGGACGCCGGCTACCTTGCCCAAATCAAGGCGTCGATCGACCGCCTGCTGCCCGAGATGCCCCGCCAGGCGGTGATCCGCGCGTCGCTGGAAGGCCGCGGTGCGCTGATCCTGACCCGTTCGATGCAGGAGTCCTGCGAGATCAGCAACCGCATCGCGCCTGAGCACCTGGAGGTCAGTGCCCTCGATCCGCAGCGCTGGGAGCCTCATTTGCGCCACGCCGGCGCGATCTTTCTGGGCGCCTACACCAGCGAGAGCCTGGGCGACTACTGCGCCGGCCCCAACCATGTGCTGCCCACGTCCGGCACGGCGCGTTTTTCGTCGCCGCTGGGGGTCTATGACTTCCAGAAACGCAGCAGCCTGATCGAGGTCAGCGAAGCCGGCGCCCAGGTGCTGGGCCCGATAGCGGCCGAGCTGGCCTACGGCGAGGGCCTGCAAGCGCACGCCCGGGCGGCGCAGATGCGGCTCAAGGCGGACTGAGCCTGCGCCAGCGGGGTCGCGCCGGGGCCAATCGGGGTCAATCGGGGCCAATCGGGGCCAGCGCTGTGATTGCGGCGCAGCCGGTGGGCCATCCTTGATCCGCCGCAACATCCGGCTGGGCCAGGCGATCAACATGGCGGCACTTGCATCAACTGGAGCCGCCCGTGCCCCGAATGAGAGCCGCCATCTTTGTCGAACCCGGACGCATCGTGCTGGACGACAAGCCCATCCCCGACGTCGGGCCCCTGGACGCGCTGATGCGCGTGACCACCACCACGATCTGCGGCACTGACGTGCACATCCTGAAGGGTGAGTACCCCGTCGCCAAGGGCCTGACCATCGGCCACGAGCCGGTGGGCGTGATCGAGAAACTGGGCTCGGCCGTCTCCGGCTACCACGAGGGCCAGCGCGTGATCGCCGGCGCCATCACCCCCAGCGGTTGGAGCAACGCCTGTTTGTGTGGTCAGGGCTCGCAGGACGGTGCTGGCACGTTGCACGGCTTCAAGGCCATGGGCGGCTGGCGCTTCGGCAACACCATCGACGGCTGCCAGGCCGAGTACGTGCTGGTGCCCGATGCGATGGTCAACCTGGCGCCGGTGCCCGACGGCCTGACTGACGAGCAGGTGCTGATGTGCCCCGACATCATGTCTACCGGCTTCAGTGGCGCCGAGCGTGCCGACATCCGCATCGGTGACGTGGTGGCCGTGTTTGCGCAAGGCCCGATCGGCCTGTGCGCCACCGCGGGCGCCAAGCTCAGCGGCGCCAGCGTGGTGATCGGCGTGGACCGGCTGGCCGACCGGTTGGGCATGTCCAGCCAGCTCGGCGCCGACCACGTGATCGACGCCAGTCGGGTCGATCCGGTCGAAGAAATCCTGCGGCTGACTGGCGGGCGTGGCGTGGACGTGGCCATCGAGGCGCTGGGCACGCAGGCCACCTTCGAGGCCGCGTTGCGGGTGCTGCGTCCGGGCGGCACGTTGTCCAGTCTGGGTGTGTATTCCACCGACCTGACTATCCCGCTCGGCGCCTTTGCCGCTGGCTTGGGCGACCACAAGATCATCACCACGCTGTGCCCCGGCGGCAAAGAGCGCATGCGCCGGTTGATGTCGGTGATCGCCAGCGGCCGCGTCGATCTGGGCGCCATGGTGACCCACCGCTTCAAGCTGGCCGATATCGAGGCCGCCTACGACTTGTTCGGCCACCAGCGTGACGGTGTGTTGAAGGTGGCGATCACGCCTTGAGATGCGGCGTGTTCAGTGCGTCTGTTTGCTGGCCGATGGCGCTGACGTCGGCGCGCCGCCGTTGCCAGGAAGCCCCCAAAAAAATGGCCACCCCAGGGGCAGCCATTGATTCGGGATGCGGTGGTAGGCCGTGTAGGACTTGAACCTACGACCAAAGGATTATGAGTCCTCTGCTCTAACCAGCTGAGCTAACGTCCCGCCAATGCGGATTGTATGAGCGCTACTGCTTGTGGCTCAGGGCATTGCTCACCAGCCGCGCGGTGATGTCGACGATCTGGATCATGCGG
>JBKJKU010000355.1:0-11824 GCA_046597355.1 Aquabacterium sp. | reverse complement strand
TGCGCAAAAGCAGGCTGATCGGGGCAGGGGTGGTGGTGGCGGTGGTGGTGGTGGCGGCCGTGGGCGCCGCGGTCTGGATGGTGCAGCGCGGTCCGCTGCCGCTGGGCACAGCGCAAGCCGCCAAGGCGCCGGGGGCGTCCGCCTCGGCCCCGTTGGACTTTCGGGCCAACGAGGTGGTCAGCCCGCAGTGGGCCCGCCTGTCGCAGACCCTCGAATTTTCGGGCCCGCTGGTGGCACCCAACACCGCCGTGCTGCGTGCCAAGGCCTCCGGCACGCTGCTGGCGCTGGACGTGACCGAGGGCGCACGGGTACGCGCCGGTCAGCTGCTGGGCCGCATCGACATGGCCGAGCTGGGCAGCCGCATTGCCGAGCGCGACGCCAACCTCGAATCCGCCCGCGCCACCGTGCTGCAGGCCGAGCGCAGCCATGCCAGCAATGACCGGCTGGCCGCGCAAAACTTTATCTCAGGTACGGCGCTGGACAACTCGCGCGCCACGCTGGACACCGCCCGCGCTGCGCTGTCGGCCGCCCAAGCCTCGCTGGCCACCACCCGCGTGGCCCAGCGAGACGCCAGCCTGGTCGCGCCGATTGCCGGCATCGTCGCCAAGCGCCATGTGCTGCCAGGCGAGAAGGTGGCCGTCGAACAGCAGGTGCTGACCCTGGTCGACCTGGCCCAGCTGGAGCTGGCCGGCAGCGTCGGCACCCACGAAGTGGCCCGCCTTTCGCCCGGCATGGCGGTTGAGGTGCGGGTCGAAGGCGTGGCCCAGCCGATTGCAGGCCAGGTGGCGCGCATCGCGCCGGCCGCCGAGGCCGGCACCCGGTCGATCGGTGTCACGGTGACCGTTGCCAACCGTGACGAGCGGCTGCGCGCCGGTCAGTACGCACTGGCCCGGGTGGACCTGCCGGACGGACAGCAGCGCCTGCTGGTGCCGCTGGCCGCTGTCGGTGCCACCGGCGGGCAAAACCATGTCTGGCTGATCGACAACGGCGTGCTGGCGCGACGCGCGGTCACGTTGGGCCGGCGCGACGAGGCCGGCAGCCGGGTCGAGGTGCTGACCGGCCTGGCCACCAACGCCCAGGTGCTGGCCGCCCGTTTCGACAACCTGCGGGAGGGTGCACCGGCGCGGGTGCTGGCCGCCGCGCCGCTGGCCGCCGCGCCGCTGGCCGCAGCCGGGTCAGCCAGTGCAGCTGCGGCGTCCGCCGCCGGGCTGCGCTAGAGCGTCCGTCGACGACTCGACCCCCCAAAAAACCAAAGGTCAAACCATGTGGATCACCCGAGTGTCGATCGCCAACCCCGTGTTTGCGGTGATGGTGATGGTGGCGCTGTGCGTGCTGGGCATGTTTGCCTATGCCCGCCTGGGCGTGGAGCAAATGCCCGATGTGTCGCCGCCCGGCGCCTACATCGAGGTGGCTTACCCCGGCGCAGCCCCCGAGGCGGTGGAGCGTGAGGTCAGCAAGCTGATCGAATCCTCGGTCAACAGCGTGGCAGGGGTGCGCCGCATCACGTCGCGCAGCCTGGAGGGCAAGAGCCAGACCAACGTCGAGTTTTCGCTCAACGCCGACATGGGCCGTGCGATGCAGGAGGTGCGCGACCGGCTCTCGGCCGTGCAGAGCAGCCTGCCCCGCGACGCCAAGCCGCCCACCGTGGCGCGTTTCAACAACGACAACGCCCAGCCGATCGTGGTGCTGGCCCTGCTCAGCCCCAACCGCAGCGCACGCGAGCTGTCGCTGGTGGCCGACCAGCAGGTGGACAAGCGGCTGCAGCGGGTCGAGGGCGTGGCCCGGGTGGAGGTGTCGGGCCTGGCCACCCGCGAGGTGCGTATCGACCTGGACCCGGCGCGCCTGCGCAACTACGGCATCACGCCGGCCGAGGTGGCCGCTGCGCTGCGCGCGGCCAATGCCGACCAGCCGGTGGGGCTTTTGAGCGACCGCACCCAGGACGCGATCCTGCGGGTCGAGGGCCGGGTGCGCGACCCGCGCGACTTTGCCAGCACCGTGGTCGCCCGCCGCGGCGGACTGGCGCTGACGCTGGGCGACCTGGGCACGCTGGTCGAGCGCGAAAAAGAGGCCGATTCCACGGCCCGCATCAACGGCCAGCGGGCGGTCAGCTTCAATGTCTTCAAGCAGCAGGACGCCAACATCGTGACCACTGGCGACGCCGTCAAAGAGGCGATGGCCGAGCTGCGCAAAGGCCTGCCGCCCGACATGGAGCTGCGCCTGATCTATGCCAACAGCGACTGGGTCAAGCAGTCGCTGAACGGTCTGAAACGCACGCTGGTCGAGGGCGCGCTGCTGACGGTGCTGATCGTGTTCTTGTTCCTGCACAGCTGGCGCTCCACCGTCATCACCGCACTCACCTTGCCGATCGCGGTGATCTCCAGCTTTATCGCGGTCTATGCGCTGGGCTTCACGCTGAACTTCATGACGATGATGGCGCTCAGCCTGTGCATCGGCCTGCTGATCGACGACGCCATCGTGGTGCGCGAAAACATCGTGCGCCATATCGGCATGGGCAAAGACCACCACCGCGCTGCCCTTGAGGGCACGCAGGAGATCGGCCTGGCGGTGATGGCCACCACCTTTGCGCTGTGCGCGGTGTTTGTGCCGGTGGCCTTCATGGGCGGCATCATCGGCAAGTTTTTCTACCCGTTCGGCATCACGGTGGCGGTGGCGGTGCTGGTCAGCCTGTTTGTCAGCTTCACGCTCGACCCGATGCTGTCCTCGGTCTGGAAAGACCCGCCGTCTGCCCACCTCAAGAAATTGCCGGTGATCGGCGCGATGATCCGCGCCACCGACCGCGGGCTGGACGGGTTGCAAACGGTCTACGAGCGGCTGATCCGCTGGGCCTTTTCCGGCCGCCGCTGGTCGGTGCCGCTGCCGGCCTGGGGCCACGCTTTTGGCGCGGATGGCCGGCGTGACCCGGCCAGCCGGCGCCACCTGCGCCGCGCCACGATCACGCCACGCGGTGTGGTGCTGGGCGTGGGCGTGTTGAGTTTTGTCGGTGCCATGGCACTGGCGCCGCTGGTGGGCAGTGAGTTCATCCCCGAGGTGGACCAGGGCTTCACCCAGCTGACGCTGCGCATGCCCGAAGGCTCGGCACTGGACCGCAGTGATGCCAAGGTGCGCCAGGTCGAGACCATCGTGCTGGCGATGCCCGAGGTGGCCAGTGTCTCGACCTTTGTCGGCGGTGCCGGCCAGCGCAACCAGGCTTGGCTCAATATCTCGCTCAAGGACCGCGGCGACCGCCAGCGTAGCCAGAAGCAGATCGAGGAGGCCATCCGCAAGGGCGTGGCGGTGATCCCCGGCACCGACGCGGCGCTGGGATTCAACCGGCCGATCTATGTCGCTATCCTCGGCCCCGAGGCTGAAGGCCTGGCCCGGGTGGCCACCGCGTTTGCCGAGCAGGTCAAGAAAATCCCGGGCACGGTGGATGTCGAATCCTCGGTGCGGCCGGGCATGCCGGCCTATGCGGTGCGGCTCAAGCCGGGCGCGGTGCGCGAGCTGGGGCTGACCGCACCGCAGTTGGCGTCCAGCTTGCGGGCCTATGTCAATGGTGAGACGGCCACCTACTGGACCACGCCCGACGGCGACCAGGTGGACGTGGTGCTGCGCCTGAACCAGACCCAGCGGGAGCGCATCGACCAGTTGCGCAACCTGCCGGTGGCGTTCTCCAAGGACGGCACACCGATCACGCTGGACGCCGTGGCCACGATCGATGCGGTGTTCAACCCCGAGATCATCCGGCGCCAGAACCTGCAGCGCCGCGAGGCGGTGTTTGCCGGCGTCAATGGCCGGTCCGCCGGTGATGTGGGCGAGGACGTGCAAAAACTCGTCAAGGCCACCGTGCTGCCACCCGGCTACAGCTTTGATGTCGGCGGCCAGACCCGCGACCAGCAAGAGGCCTTTGGCGCGATGCTGGGTGCGATGGGGCTGGCGGTGATCTTCATCTACATCGTGCTGGCCAGCCAGTTTGGCAGCTACCTGCAGCCCATTGCCATCATGGCCAGCCTGCCGCTGGCGCTGATCGGCGTGATGATTGCGCTGCTCGTGTCGCGCAGCACGCTCAATGTGTTTTCGATGATCGGCCTGGTGATGCTGATGGGCCTGGTGACCAAAAACGCGATTCTGCTGGTGGACTTTGCCAACCAGGCCCGCAAGGCGGGCGCCACCGTGGCCGAGGCCCTGCTGCAGGCCGGCCTGACCCGCATGCGGCCGATCATGATGACCACCGCCGCGATGGTCTTTGGCATGTTGCCGCTGGCCCTGGCGCTGGACGAAGGCGGCGAGATGCAGGCGTCGATGGGCCGCGCGATCATCGGCGGTGTGATCACCAGCACCCTGCTGACGCTGGTGGTGGTGCCGGTGATCTACAGCTACCTGGTGCGGGACCGGCGCAGTGCGGCCGCGCCGGCGTCGGTGCCTGCGGTCAGGCTGGCGCAAGACCCGACCGATCTGGCCGATTGCTCGCCGCCGGGTGCACCTGGCAGCCTGCCGCCGCTGGCCGCGGCCGACCGCGACTGAAAGCGCGACGATTGCGGGGTGTTCGGTCGGGTTGTTTCAGCATTTCACGGGAAGCGCTTGGGGTATAACGGACGCTTCGGTCAGTGTCTTTTGACCGGACAAACGGAGACTGCCTTTTGCCGCAACCTGGCCGGCCCGCTGATCGTGACCCGGCCAAGACGCCCCATGCAGCCTTGACCGCGGCGCCACTGCCCGCAGCGGCGCCGCGTGCCCGTCTGCCGGTGCGCAGCCTGTGGGTGCTGACCGTACTGATCGTCGCGCTGGGTGCCCTGGCGCTGCAGTTGAGCTACCGGTCCCGGTGGGCGCAGCAGTCGGCGCAATTGCAGACCATGGCCAAGCTGCGGGCGACGGAGGTCCACCGCTGGCTGCAAGACCGCCTGCTGCACGCCGAGTTCGTGCGCGGCAACGCGCTGCTGGCCGAGTTGTACCTGCGCTGGGTCGATAGCGGTGACCGCAGCGCTCTGGCGCAGTTGCTCAACCGGTCGGACAACCTGCGCAAGGCCTTTGGCAGCCACAGCGCGCTGGTGCTGGATACGCAAGGCCGGACGCTCGCCCTGGACCCGGGCGAGGCCGACACCAGCGCGGGTGACCCGGTGGTCTCGCCCGTCTTGCGCGCGGCGGTGCAGCGGGCCATCAGCAGCGGCCAGGTGCAGCACACCGGTGCCTACCGCGTGGTGGCTGGTGCGGGCAAAGACGACGCGATCTGGTTCGACACCGTGGCGCCGCTGGCCGGGGGCATTGGCGTGGCGCGCGGCGCGCTGGTGCTGCGGACCGACGCGCAGGCCTACCTGGCGCCGTTGCTGCAATCTTGGCCCGGTGCCAGCCCGAGCGCCGTGACGCTGCTGGTGCAGCCGGACGGCGACCGGGTCGTTGGCATTCCGGACTACCCGCCGCAACCGCTGTCCAGCCCGGACCTGCTGGGTGCCAAAGCCTTGCGGGGTGAATTGCCAGCGGGGCAAATGGGCACCGGGCTGGACTTTCGCGGCAAGCCGGTGCTGGGCGTGGTGCAGCCCGTGCCCGGCACCGACTGGCTGATGTTGGCCAAGGTCGACCGCCGCCAGATCATCACGGCCTGGTTGCCCGACGCCGCCTGGATCGCTGCGGCCACCACGCTGGCGCTGCTGGTCGCAGGCGTGACGGCGGTGCAGCGGCGCGACCGCCGCACGCTGCACCTGCTGCGCGAGCAGCAGGCCGAACAGCGCGAACAACTGCGGTCGCTGGCGCTGGTGCAGTCGATTGCCGACAGCGCCACCGACGCGATCTACGCCAAAGACCTCGCGGGCCGCTACCTGCTGTTCAACCCCGAGGCCTGCCGGCTGACAGGGCACCGGGCCGACGAGGTGATCGGTCGCGGCGCGGACGCGGTGTTTCCCGCTGACCAGGTGGCCGACATCCAGGCCCACGATGCGGCGGTGATGAGCGAAGGTCGGGTCATCAGCCGTGAAGAAACCCGGTCCACGCTGGACGGGCTGAAGGTATTTCTGGTCACCAAGGGGCCGTTGCGCGATGCCAGCGGCGCGGTGATCGGCCTGTTTGGCATCTCGCGCAACATCACCGAGCGCTACCGCGCCGAGCAAGCCGTGCGCGATGCGGCCAACCTGGTGCAGGCGGTTGAAGACTCGGTGCTGGACCATCTGGCCGTGCTCGACGCCCGCGGCATGATCATCGCCGTCAACGAGGCCTGGACGGGTTTTGCCACGGCCAACGCCGCCATCAGCGCTGCACCGCCCCCGCACACCAGCGTTGGCACCAACTACCTGACCGTGCTGCGCCGTGCGGCCGCCACCGACGGCGGCGTCAGTGCCGTTGCCGACGGCATTGCCGCGGTGTTGACCGGCAGCCTGCCGATCTTCTCGCACGAGTACGCCTGCCACGCGCCGCACGAGCAGCGCTGGTTCCAGATGAACGTCACACCGTTGCGCATTCCGAGCGGCGGCGCCGTGGTGCTGCATGCCAACGTCACCCAACGCCACCTGGCCGACGTGGCACTGCGCAGCTTGGCCGAGCAGTACCGGTCGATGCTGTCGGCATTGGACGAGTGCATCCTGATCTACGGCCTGAACGCCCGTGTCACCGCCTGCAATACCCGGGCCGAGCAGTTTTTTGGTCAGGCCCTGGCCGGCCTGCAGCAACGCAACGCCTTCAAGGATTGGCAGTGGCTGCGCGGTGATGGATCGCCGATGCCCGACGCTGAGCTGCCGTTGATGCGTGCCCTGCGTGGTGGCCAGCCCTGGCGCGAAATGCTGCTGGGCGCGGTGTCACCGACCGGTGCGCGGCACTGGCTGATGGTCAATGCCGAGCCGGTGCGCGACGCGCAGACCGGCGCGATGAGCGCGGTGGTGATGTCGCTGTCCGACATCACCGAGCGCCACCAGAACGAGGCGCTGCTGCGCCAGCTGTCGCGGGCGGTCGAGCAAAGCCCGATCGCTACCGTCATCAGCAATACCGCCGGCGAGATCGAGTACGTCAACCAGGCCTTTACCCGCATCACCGGTTTTGGCCGCGACGAGGCGCTGGGCCAGGCCCGCACGGCGTTGCAGCCCGAGCACCTGCCGGCCGCATTGGCTGCCAGCCTGCGACACGCTTTGGCGCAGGGCGAAACCTGGGTCGGTGAGGTGGTCAACCAGCGCAAGGGCGGCGAGCCCTACGACGAGTTGCTGCGGGCCGCGCCGATCCGCCAGCCCGACGGGCGCATCACCCACCACCTCTGGATCGCCGAGGACATCACCGAGGTCAAGCGCATTGGCAGCGAGCTCGACCACCACCGCCAGCATTTGCAGCAGCTGGTGGACCAGCGCACCCAGCAGTTGCTGCAGGTCAATACCGAGCTGGTACTGGCACGCGACAGCGCCGAGTCGGCAACTAGGGCCAAGAGCGCTTTTGTTGCCAACATGAGCCACGAGATCCGCACCCCGATGAACGCGATCATCGGCCTGACCCACTTGATGCGGCGCGACGCCCAGGACACTGTGCAGCTGGACCGCCTGGGCAAGGTGGGTGCGGCCGCCGATCACCTGCTGCAGGTGCTCAATGACATCCTGGACCTGTCCAAGATCGATGCCGGCAAGCTTGAGCTGGAGCTGACCGACTTCTCGCTGCACGCGGTGCTGCAACACGGTTGCGCGCTGGTGGCCGACCGGGCCCAGGCCAAGGGCCTGAGCCTGACCTTGCAGGCTGATGATCTGCCCGACGCGCTGCGGGGCGACCCGACGCGCCTGCTGCAGGCCCTGCTCAACCTGTTGAGCAATGCGGTGAAGTTCACCGACCGGGGCAGCATCGGGGTGCGCGTCGAGCGCCTGGCGCCGCAGGGCGACGGCGCCCACCCACCGGACGCTGCGGCGCTGCCACCGGGACTGCCGGCGGGGCGCATCGGGTTGCGGTTCCGGGTGCAAGACACCGGTATCGGCCTGGCGCCGGGGCAACTGGACACGCTGTTTTCGGTCTTCAGCCAGGCCGACAGCTCCACCACCCGCCGATTCGGCGGCACCGGTCTGGGGCTGTCGATCACCCGTCGGCTGGCGGCCATGATGGGCGGTGAGGTGGGTGTGTCCAGCCAGCCCGGCCAGGGCAGCGACTTCTGGTTTTCGGCCTGGTTCGACGCCGGTGTGGCCGATGCGGTGGCGCCCAAGACCGTGCCCGAGGGCGACGCCGAGGCCGTGCTGCGCCAGCGTTGCTTCGGTGCTCGGCTGCTGCTGGTCGAAGACAACCCGGTGAACCAGGAAGTGGCGTCCGAGGTGTTGCGGCGCGTTGGCCTGCAGGTGGACCTGGCGGACAACGGCGTTGATGCGCTGGCCTGCGTGCAGCGCCAGCCGTATGACCTGATCCTGATGGACATCCAGATGCCTGTGATGGACGGGCTGGAGGCCACGCGCCGCATCCGCGCGCTGCCCGATGCCGCGGCGCGAACCCCCATCCTGGCCATGACCGCCAATGCCTTTGGCGAGGACCGTGCCGCCTGTCTGGCCGCGGGCATGGACGGCCACGTCGCCAAGCCGGTGATGCCGGCCCAGCTGTATGCCACGCTGCTGCGTTGGTTGCCCGAAACGCCGCTGACCGAGGCGCCGGCAGTGCAGGCCGCATCCGCCATGCCGGACGAGACCGGCCTGCGGGTGGCCGGCCTGGACACTGGGCTGGCCATGCGCTACCTGGGCGGCCGCACGGAGCTGCTGCACCGGCTGCTGCGGCGTTTTGCCGACCATTACGGTGACAGCGCGGCCACGCTGGACGGGCTGCTGGCGCGTGACGACCGGGCAGCGCTGCGCGACTTTGCCCATTCGGTGCGCGGCGCGTCGGCGTCGATCGGCTCGCTGACGGTGCCGCCATTGGCCCAGTTGGTGGAGACAGCGGCCAGCGACGGGCAGCCAGGCGCCGCGCTGCACCTGGCCGCCGCAGCGCTGCAACAGGCCCTGGTCGGGCTGGTGGGCGATATCCATGCCGCGCTGGTCGGTGGCGCTGTGGCGCCGCCTGCGGCCGGCCCGGCCGAACCCGCGCCGACAGCGGCCGAGCCTGCCGCGCTGTCGGCCGAGGCGCTGGCCGGATTCAGGGCGCTGCTGCGGGCTTCGGATTACGCAGCGATTGCGGCCTTCCGTGGCCACAGTGCGGCACTGCGGATGCAGTTCGGGCCGGGCATCGACCGGGTGCAGGCCTGCCTGAACCGTTTTGACTATGAGGCTGCCGACGCGGCATTGGCCGCACTCAGCCCGGCTTCAGGCCGGTAGCAGCGCCAGGTCTGGCCCGTGCACACCGGCAACTGGCGCCGGTGTGGGCCGTGCCGCCAGACAGTGTGTCAGCGCCGCGGGCTCCAGCGGCCGGCAGTACAGGCAGCCCTGGCCCCGGTCGCAACCCAGCGCGGTGACCAGTGCGGCCTGCGCGGTGGTCTCGATGCCCTCGGCCGCGGTGGCCATGCACAGCGTGCGGGCCACCCGCACTGTGGCCTCGATCAGCGCGCGGTGGTGGCCGCTGCGCTCGGCCTCGATCACGAACGACCGGTCGACCTTGACCGTGTCCACCGCATCACCTGGCCGCAGCGTGCCCACCAGGCGCTGGCCGATCTGGCGCAGCAGCTCGTCGCCCACGCCGTGGCCCAGCGAATCGTTGACCTGCTTGAAGCGGTCGAAATCCAGGAACAGCAGGCCAAAGTGACCGTCCGGCGCCGCCCGGTGGCGCGCCACCAGCGCGGCCAGCCGCTGCAGCAGCGCGGCACGGTTGGGCAGGCCGGTCAGCGCATCGCTCAGCGCGCTGGCCTGCAGTTGCTGCTCAAAGCGCTTGCGCTCGCCGATGTCGGTGTGCACGCCCACCATGCGCAGCGCCTGCCCGTCCCCATCACGTTCAACCACCGCGCCAAAGGCCTGCAGCCAGACCCAGTGGCCGTCCCGGTGGCGCAGCCGCAGGTCGCAGCCGTAGGGCACGCGCGGATCGGCCAGGTGCTGGCGCAGCAGGGTATCGGCCTGCGGCAGGTCGTCGGGATGGAGGGGGTCGCAGCGGTGGGTGCCAGCGCCCGTCTACCCGGCTGCGGCCGCGCCGCTGGCCGTGGCTCAGGCCCAGCACCTGTTCGGCAGCGCGGTTGGCGTCGATGATCGCGCCGCTGGCGTCGTGCTCGACCACGCCGGTGGGCAGCGCGTCCAGCAGCGCGCGCAGGCGCTGGCGCTGGTAGACCTGCTCGGTGATGTCGGTCTGCGCCGAGATGAAGCCGGCCAGCGCGCCGCTGGTATCAAACAGCGGCCGGATGTCGATGTCCAGCCAGTATTTGCAGCCGGTCTTGCTGCGGTTGACCAGCTCGATCCGCACACCGTGGCCGGCGTCCATCGCGGCGCGCATGCGAAGCACCGCGGCCGGGCCGGTGCTGGGCGTCGGCAGCAGCTCGGCCGGTTTGCGGCCCACGGCCTCGGCCAGGGTGTAGCCGCTGATGCGGGTGAAAGGATCATTGGCCCAGACGGTGCGGCGCTGCCAATCGGTGATGAGCACCATGTTCTGGGTGTGCCGGGCCACCACCGACAGCCGCTCCAGGTGTGCTGCCACGCCGGCCAGGTGTGCATGCTGGCGCCGCAGGCCAGGCCCGCAGGCCGAAGCCGGCCATCTCAACCCCGTTGCCGGGCCCGCGTGCCGTGTTTTCCGGCGGCCAAGACCGGCTGGCCCGCCCGCACGGCGCTGCTGCCCTCGCGCCGGTAGGCGCCACAGCCGATGAACTCGTTCTGGCCCAGCGGCAGGATGTACGACTCCTTGGGCGTGACGGCCTTGGTGCCGGGGCTGATCACGTCGTACTGGATCCAGCCACCGCCGCCGTCGGCCGCGCCCCAGGCACGCTCCAGAAAGGACACCGGCTCCAGCCCGGGGATCGCGCCGGCGGGCTCGCCCACCAGTTCAGGCCGCGAACCGAACGCAGAGATCCTGCCGTTGCGGTCGAACACGAAGATGTAAAGGTCGCGGTCCAGAAAAGCGCCACCGGCGCTGTGGAAGTCGTCAAACGCGCGCTCGCGGCCCGCCTGGCCCAAGTGGGCCATGGCCTTGGTCACCAGCGCGTGGGCTTCGTCGGCCGAGGCCTGGCGCAGCCGCATCGACACCACCGCGTTGCGCAGCGTGTTGGCGCGCTCGACCAGGGTGCTGGACGCATTGGCCGACAGCTCCACCAGGGCGGCGTTTTCGCGGGTGATCTTGTCCAGGTTGCCCACGCTCTCGGTCACTTCGCCCAGGCCGGCGCTTTGCTGGGTGCTGGCCGTGGAGATCGAGCGCAACCGGCCCGACACCTCGCGCACACCGCCAACGATGGTGTCCAGCGACTCGCTGACCCGGCGCAGCTTGACCGCCGAGCTGTCGACCTGCACCGACGCGTTGCCGATCAGGCTGCGGATCTCGTCGGCTGACTCGGCGCATCGCTGGGCCAGTTGCCGCACCTCGGCGGCGACCACGGCAAAGCCCTTGCCGGCCTCGCCGGCGCGTGCCGCCTCGACCGCCGCGTTGAGCGACAGCATGCTGGTCTGGAAGGCCACGTCATCGATCACCGCGACGATCTCGGCCACGCGCCGCGAGGCGGCCTGCATCTGGGTCATGGCATCGACCGTCTCGGCCATCGCGCCGTGGCCCTGCTCGGCCTGTTGGAACAGCCCCTCGGTCAGCTCGTCCAGTTCGCGTGCGGCCAGCGCGTTCTGTGCCACCGCCACGCTGAGCTGGCTGATCGCGTCGACCGAGTTGCGCAGGCTGCCGGCTTGCTGGTCGGTGCGCTCGGACAGCTTCTGGCTGCCGTCGGCCACTTGCGTGCCCGCCAGGTTGACCAGCGCCGCGCTGCTGCGGATCTCGGCCACCAGGC
>JBKJKU010000246.1:0-32405 GCA_046597355.1 Aquabacterium sp. | reverse complement strand
GTGGGCGTCGAGCGACGGCGCGCGCGACCGGATCGCAAAATCGACCAGCAGGATGGCGTTTTTGGTCACCAGGCCCATCAGCATGATCACGCCAATGACCGAAAACATGTTCAGCGTGCTGCGCCACAGCAGCAGCGCACCGACCACACCGATCAGCGTGAGCGGCAGCGAGCTCATCAGCGCCAGCGGCTGCAAGAAGCTGCGGAACTGCGAGGCCAGGATCATGTAGATGAACACCACCCCCAGCGCCAGCGCCGAGAGGGCGTAGCCAAAGCTCTCCTGCATGTCCTTGGTCGAGCCGCCAAAACGGTAGGTGTAGCCGGGCGGCAGCACCACGGTTTCCAGCACCTTGCGCACATCGGCTGCCACCTCGCCCTGGGCCCGACCGGCGGTGTTGGCAGTGATCTCGCTTTCGCGGTTCTGGTCGCGCCGGTTGACCTGGGTGGAGCCAAAACCGGACCGCACGTCGGCCACCTGGGACAGCCGCACGCTGCGGGTCGAGCCATCGGCATTGCTGCCCAGCACCAGGCCGACTTGGCCCAGGTCGGCCGGGTTGCTGCGCGATTCGGGCGCCAAGCGCACCTTGACGTCATAGGTCTGGTCGTTGCCGGCGCGCCAGTCGCCCACAGTCTGGCCGGCCACCAGCGCCCGCAAGGTGGTGGTGATGGCGCCCACCGACAGGCCCAGGTCGTTGGCGGCATCGCGCCGCACATCGATGATCACCGTCGGCTTGGGCGGCTTCATGCTGGTGTCCAGGTCCACCAGACCGGGCACCGTTGCCAGCTTGGCCAGCGTGGACGTGGTCAGTCGCTGCAGTTCGACCAGGTCGCTGCCCTGGATCGAGAACTGGATCGGCTTGCCGCCGCCCACCGAATCCAGCAATCCGACATGGGTGACGGTGATGCCCGCCACCTGCGCCAGGCGCTCGCGCAGCGGGGGCGACATCTGATCGACGCTGCGTGTGCGCTGCTTGCGGTCGACCAGCCGCACAAACACCGATACGTAGTTGCGCCCGGCGGCCTGGCCGGTGTTGATGGTGGAGAAGACGTAGTTGACCTCGGGCATCTCGCGCAGGATGGCGTCGACCTGGCGGGCGCGGGCCTCGGTACTGGCCAGCGACGAGCCCACCGGGGTGTAGAAGCTGACGTTGGTCTCCGAGAAATCAGCCTTGGGCACAAACTCGGTGCCCAGCCGGGGCACCAGCAGCAACGCGCCGACCAGGGTGGACAGCGCAATCGCGACGGTTGCGCCCTTGTGCTTCAGCGACCAGCCCAGCGTGGCGACGTAGAGGTCACCCAGCCGGTGCGAGGCCCGGTCCACCCCATGTGTCAAGCGGCCCAGCGTGTGGTCGTACCAGCCCTTGGGCCGAAACGGCTGCCCCGCGTTTCGCTCGAGTTCACGGTCGATCGCCGGGTCGTGCCAGATCGCGCTGAGCATCGGGTCGAGCGTGAAGCTGACAAACATCGAGATCAGCACCGCCGCGACGATGGTCAGGCCGAACTCATGGAAAAACTTGCCGATGATGCCGCTCATGAAGCCGATCGGCAGAAACACCGCCACGATCGACAGCGTGGTGGCCAGCACCGCCAGGCCGATCTCGTTGGTGCCGGCCAGTGCGGCGTCGTGGGCGCTCTTGCCCATCTGCACATGGCGCACGATGTTCTCGCGCACGACGATCGCATCGTCGATCAGCAGGCCCACGCACAAGCTCATCGCCATCAGCGTGATCATGTTGATCGTGAAGCCGAACATGTCCATGAACAAGAACGTGCCGATCAGCGCAATCGGCAGCGTCAGCCCGGTGATCACGGTCGAGCGCCAGGAGTTCAGGAACAAAAAGACGATGGCAATCGTCAGCAGCGCGCCCTCGAACAGCGTGCGCTTGACATTGGCCACCGACACCCGGATCGAGCGTGAGCCGTCCCGCACCACCTCCAGTGCCATGCCGGTGGGCAGCTGCGGCTTGAGCTGCGCGATCGTGACCAGCAGGCCGTCCACCACGTCGATGGTGTTTTCGCCCTGGCTCTTCTTGACTTCCAGCGCCAGCATGCGGCGGCCGTTGTAGAGCGCCAGCGATTCCAGCTCCTCCGGCCCGTCCACCACTGTGGCCACCTGCGACAAGCGCACGGCCTGGCCGTTGGTGGCCGCCGCGGTGCCGGTACCGGTTGCACCGCGCCGGGTGACGATCAGGCCGTTCAGGTCCTCGGGGCGCTTGATCCGGCCCTCGATCTGCACCGTGCGCTCGGCCTCGCGCGAGCGCAGGCTGCCGGCCGGCAGGTCCTGGTTTTCGCTGCGCACCGCGCCGATCACGGCGTCCACGCCCACGCCAAAAGCCTCCATCGCCTGCGGCTTGAGGTAGACATTGATCTCGCGCTTGATGCCGCCCACCAGCGCGATCGAGCCCACGCCGCGCACGTTTTCCAGGCGCTTGCGCACGGTCTGGTCGGCGTAGGTGGTCAGCTCCTGCACGCTGCGGCTGCCGTCGGGCGAGGTCAGGGCCAGCGAGAAGATCGGCGTGCTGGCCGGATCGAAGCGCGAGACCCGCGGCTCCTTGACCTCGACGCGGAACGCGGCTTTGATGATCGCCAGCTTCTCGCGCACATCGTCGGCCGCCCGGCGGCCGTTGACATTGAGGTTGAACTGCACGATCACGACCGAGGTGCCCTCGTAGCTGCGTGAAAACAGCTGGCTGATGCCGGCAATCGTGTTGACCGATTCCTCGATCTTCTTGGTGACCTCGCTCTCCACCACCTCGGGCGCTGCGCCGGGGTAGTCGGTCTGCACCACCACGGTGGGAAAGTCGATTTCAGGAAATTGGTCGATGCGCAGGCGCTGGTAGGAAAACAGCCCCAGCACGACAAACGCCAGCATGACCATCACGGCCATGACCGGGTTGCCGATAGACATTCGGGTGAACCACATGGCGGATCAGCCCGCGGCGCTGGCGATGCCGGCGGCAGTGGGTGCGGCCGACGGCAGCGCGCCTGCGGCTGCGCCGGAGGCGGTATCCCCGGTTGTGCGGCTCGACGCCGCGGGTGATGCAGGCTGCGCGGCCACGGCTGCCGGCAACTTGATCCGGACACCTGCCGGTACCAGGCCGGCACTGGCGGCCAGCACGCGGTCGCCCTCGGCCAGGCCTTGCAGGATCTCCACCACCAGCACGCCACCGGCCTGGCCGCGTGCGCCCAGGGTCAGCGGGCGCAGCTCGGACCGGCCGTCGCTGATGCGGATGGCGTAGGGCTGGGCCTGGTCGGTGCGCACGGCCGACAGCGGCAGCGTCAGCACGGTGCGCTGGTCCAGGTCGATCCAGCCGCGCGCAAACAGGCCGTTGCGCAGGCTGGGTTGGCCCGCCACCGACAAGTAGGCCGTGACCGTGCGTGAACCGGCTTGCGCGCTGGGGTTGATGCGCACCACGGTGGCAGGCACCGCGTCGCTGCTGCCGTCCAGCGTCAACCGGGCCTGGGCGCCGATCTTGAGCGACGCCAGGTCTTGCGGCGCAACAGCGGCCTCGAGCTCCAGCCGGCTCAGGTCGACGATCTCCAGGATGCGGGCATCCACCGACACTCGCTCACCGGGCTGGGCCAGCCGTTGGGCCACCAGGCCGCCGATCGGCGCGATCAGCACCGCGTCGCCGCGCACCTTGCGGGCCAGGTCCACGCCGGCCTGCGCCGCCATCAAGGTGGCCTGGGCGCCGGCCTCGCTGGAGATCGAGGTCTCCAGCGCGGTGGGCGAGATGAAGCCTTGCGCCACCAGCGCCTTGTTGTTGGCGAGCTGGCGCTGGGCGATGTCGAGCTGCGCGCGGGCTGCGGCGGCCTGTTGTTCGGCCTGGCGCAGCCGCAACTCGAACTCGGTGGCGTCGAGTTCACCGAGCACCTGGCCGGGCCGCACGCTGTCGCCCTCGCGCACGCTCAGGCGCTTGATCTCTGACCCGACCCGCGCCTTGACAAAAGCGCTGTTGACCGCCTTCAGGCTGCCAGACACCTCCAGGCCGCGGGTCAGACGCTGTGGCTGCACGGTGAGCACGTCCTGCGCCGCCAGTTCCAGTGTCGGGGCAGCAGCGCTGGCTGCGGCGGCGGCTGCCGGCGCGCCGTCCGCGGCTTTGCGGCCTTTCAGCCACTTGGCGCCAAGACCGAGGGCGATCAACAGTGCCACGGCGGGCAACAACCAGCGGAGCCAGGTTTTCATGGGCTTGGGGTTCAGGCTAAGGGGCGGGAGGGCGTTTCGGGCAGGGCGGGGATGGCAGGGTCGGCGCTGGCGGCCGTCCATCAAACCGGCGCAACCGGGCTGATCGGCGCGGGGGACGGGCCCGGCGGGGCCGTCACACACAGGCCGTCCAGCACCAGGTTGATGTGCTGCTGGATGAACGACCGGCCGTCCAGGTGCCAGTCCATCGGGCATGCGCCGAGCGAATGCCGGTGCAGGCAGATCATCACCAGCGGCAGCACCAGCGAGTGCACCGCATTGTCGACGTTGACCTCGCGGAACTCACCCTGGGCGATGCCGCGGCGCACGATGCCGCCCACCAGCTGGTGCGCCGGCTCGATGACCTCGCGGGCGTAGTAGCCGGCGATGTCCGGAAAGTTGCGCACCTCGGTGATCACCAGCTTGAACACGCCGGCCGCCGGGCTGTCGTACAGGTCGCTCCACCAATCGGCCAGGATGCCGCGCAACAGCGCGCCGGCGCTGCCCGCATGGCCGGCGGCACGCAGGCTGCCCTCGGCAATGCGGGCCGACAGGTTGTGGCTGATGACGGCCTTGAGCAGCTCTTCCTTGCTGGGGTAGTACAGGTAGAGCGTGCCTTTGGACACACCGGCACGCAGCGCTACTTCTTCGGCGCGGGTGGCGGCAAAGCCTTTTTCTACAAACAAGGCCAGTGCCGCGGCCAGCAGTTCCTGCGGGCGGGCATCCTTGCGGCGGCGGTGGCTGGGTTCGGCGCTGACCATGTTAATTAGTGACTGACTGGTCAGTAATATAGCGGTGGCCGGGCGCCGGGGTCAAGTTCGCGCAGCGCGCAAAATCAGGCCATGAACCGCCGACTTGCCTTGACCGCCCTGACAGCCGCCGCGGCCCCCCTGGGCCTGCTGGTGGCGTGCGCGGGCCTGACCGGCCCCACCGTCATCACGCTGACCGAGGCCGAGCTGGCCACGCTGATTGCACGGTCTTTCCCCATCACACGCCGGGTGCTGGAGGTGATCGACGTGCAGATGCTGGCCCCGCGATTGCGGCTGTTGCCGGCGCAGAACCGGCTGGCGGTGGACCTGACGGTGGCGTCGCAGGAGCGGCTGTTTGGCAAGTCTGGCCGCGGCCAGCTGGTGTTTGACAGCGCGCTGCGCTTCGAGCCCCGCGACGCCAGCGTGCGCCTGACGCAGGTGCGGGTGCAGCAGCTCAACCTGGACACGGGCAGCGCGTTGCTGGAGGGCGTGGTTGCGGCCGTTGCGCCGGGCTACATGCCCGGTGCCGCAGCCGCGACGCCGGCCAACCCGTCGGCCGCCTTGAGCGGCGCTGGCGCCCGCATCGGCACGGCATTGGCCGAACGGGCGCTGGAGGACTTGTCGATCTACCGCTTGCCGGCCGAACGACTGGCCAGCCTGCGCCAGCTCGGCCTGCAGCCGGGCGCGGTGACGATCACCGCACGCGGGCTGGAGATCACGCTGGCGCGGGCCAGCGGCTGACGTCGGCCATCCGCAGCAAGGCGCTGCCTGACGGGCTGACGGCGGCGGCGCAATACCTGCGCGTCAAGGCCCACGGCTATGATCCGCGGCTTTGACCGGAGAGCGCGTGTGGACCTGATCTTGCTGGGCAAGGCCGCCGTCATGGGCATCGTCGAGGGCCTGACCGAGTTCCTGCCGGTCTCGTCCACCGGTCACCTGATCCTGGCGGGCTCGTTGCTGGACTTCAAGGGGGGCAGCTTGACGCCCGAGAAGGTCAAGGCCTTCGAAATCTCGATCCAGACCGGCGCCATCCTGGCCATCGTGCTGGTGTACTGGCAGCGGCTGACCCAGGTGGTGAAAAACTTCGGCCATGACCGCAACGCGCGCCGGTTCGTGCTGAACGTGCTGATCGGCTTCCTGCCGGCGGTGGTGGTGGGCCTGAGTTTTGGCAAGGCGGTGCAAGCCGCGCTGTTCACGCCAATGGTGGTGGCCAGCACCTTCATCCTGGGCGGGCTGATCATCCTGTGGGCCGAGGGCCGCAAGCATGTGGTGGTGCGGGTGGCCGAGGTCGAGGACATGACGCCACTGGACGCGCTCAAGATCGGCCTGGTGCAGTGCCTGGCGTTTGTGCCGGGCACCAGCCGGTCGGGCGCCACCATCATCGGCGGGCTGTTGTTTGGCCTGTCGCGCAAGGCGGCCACAGAGTTCACCTTCTTCCTGGCCATCCCCACGCTGATCGGCGCTGGCGCGTACAGCCTGCTCAAGGTCAGGCACAGCCTGGTGGCGGCGGATCTGCCGCTGTTTGGTGTTGGCTTGTTGTTTTCGTTCCTGGCGGCCTGGGCCTGTGTGCGTTGGCTGCTGCGCTATGTGGCCACGCACAACTTCAACGCGTTTGCCTGGTACCGCATCGGCTTTGGCCTGCTGATCCTGGCCACTGCCTACTTCGGCCTGGTGAACTGGACCGACACTTGAGCGCCAGGTGACCGCGGCCGTGTCGCGGCCAGTGCCTTGGTCAGCGCCGCGTGAACAGCAGGTCCCAGACGCCGTGGCCCAGTTTCAGGCCGCGGTTCTCGAACTTGGTCAGCGGCCGCCAGTCCGGCTTGGGCGCATAGCCCGGCGCGGTATTGGCCAACCCTGGCTCAGCGCCCAGCACCGACAGCATCTGCTCTGCGTAGGGTTGCCAGTCGGTGGCGCAGTGCAGGTAGCCGCCCGGCACCAGGCGGGTGAGCAAGCGCGCCACGAAATCCGGCTGGATCAACCGGCGCTTGTTGTGGCGCTTCTTGTGCCAGGGGTCGGGAAAGTAAATGTGCACACCGTCCAGGCTGGCCGGCGCAATCATGTGGTCGAGCACTTCGACCGCGTCATGCTGCACCAGGCGCAGGTTGCCCAGGCCCCGCTCGCCGATCTCGCGCAGCAGCGCGCCCACGCCGGGCTCGTGCACCTCGATCCCGAGAAAGTTGGTGTCGGGCCGGGCCGCCGCGATCTCGGCCGTGGCCAGGCCCATGCCAAAGCCGATCTCCAGCACATGGGGCGCGCGGCGGCCAAAGGCGGTGGTCCAGTCCAGCGGTTGGTCGCGGTACGGCAGCACAAACTGCGGTCCCAGATCGGCCAGCGCCCGCACCTGGCCGCTGCCCATGCGGCCCGCCCGCAGCACAAAGCTGCGGATCGGCCGTGGCGATGTGCCGGGCGGGTGCGGATTGACCCCATCAAGATCCGCCGGAGCGGTGGGCGGTGGCAGGGCGTCGGGCGGGCGTGTCATGGGCAAGGCGGCGGCCTGGGCGGCACCAACATGAAAAAGGCCCCGTGTCGGGGCCCAAGGCGGTAAGGTATTTGGAGCGGGTGAGGGGAATCGAACCCCTGTATGAAGCTTGGGAAGCTGCCGTTCTACCATTGAACTACACCCGCGAAGGGGAAGATTCTAACGTGCCAGCCCAGCCGCTATGGCGCTGGCGTGACCCCGGTAGTTCCCAGCGTGGCGCGGTACCTGGCCCTGCGGCATGATGGCTGAAAGAACCGCCATGAACGATCCTATCCAAATGCTCTACCTCGGCTTGGCCGAGCCGGACCTGTCCACTTCGGCCTACGGCCCGTTCGTGCTGCACCCGACCCTGTCCGCCGATGACCTGGCCACCGCGCTGGGTCAGCAGCATTACGACGCCATCGTGCTGGCCGAGACCCGGCCCGACGCGTTGGCCCAATGGCTGGTGTGGCCCGGCATGTCGCGTGCGGTGCTGGACGCTGCCGTGCTGGTGATTGCGCCCGAGCCCACCACGACAGATGCCGTGCGGCTGCTGCAGTTGGGCGTGCAGGATGTGCTGCCGTTGCGTGAAGTCAACGCCGAGACGCTGGCGCGTGCGGTGCGGCTGGCCGTTGAGCGCAAACGCCTGGAGCGCGCTGCGCGCAAGGCCTACGCCACCGACCTGGCCACCGGCCTGCCCAACCATGCCCAGCTGATGGAGCACATGAGCCATTTGCTGGCGCTGCGCGAGCGTGAGCCGGCGGCGATGGCGCTGCTGGCGCTGCGCATTGAGGGCCTGTCTGCTACCGAGGCACGGCTGGGCATCGAAGCCGCCAACGTGCTGCGGCGCAAGGTGGCGGTGCGCTTGCGCTCGGGCCTGCGGGCCAGCGACGTGGTGGCGTCGGTCGGTGCAGACAGCTTTGTGGTGCTGCTGGCCTGGATCGACGATGCCGCCAATGCCGACCGGGTGGTGGCCAAGCTGGCGCAGTCGCTGCAGCGGCCGTTCACCGTGGCCGGGCAGGATGTGGCGGTGGCCGTCTGTGTCGGGGTGGCGCAGTATCCGCAGCATGGCAAGGAGGCCGAAGCCCTGCTGCGCCGGGCCTTGGCCCAGGCCGGTGAAAGCCGGGCGCTGGGCCGCGCCGGCCTGAGCCAACGCGGCGGCGGTGCCGCCGCCAACGACGATTGACCGGTTGCAGCCACGGCCGGCCAGGCGCTTGGTGCACCGCCGGCCGGCATCAGCCGCCAGCCCGCCTCACTTCAAGATGTCGCCCAGGCAGAGGTACTTGATCTCAACGTAGTCGTCCATGCCCTGGTGCGCGCCTTCGCGGCCCAGACCGGACTGCTTGACGCCGCCAAAAGGCACCTCGGCCACCGAAATCAGCCCGGTGTTGATGCCCACCATGCCGTATTCCAGCGCCTCGCCGACCCGAAACACCCGGCCAATGTCGCGGCTGTAGAAGTAGCTGGCCAGGCCGAACTCGGTGTCGTTGGCCAGGGCGACCACCTCGGCCTCGGTGTCAAACTTGAACACCGGCGCCACCGGGCCAAAGGTTTCTTCCTTGGCGCAGAGCATGTCGGACGTGACGTCGGCCAGCACGGTGGGGGTGTAGAACCGCTCGCCGACCTTGCTGCCGCCCACCAGCAGCCGGGCGCCCTTGGCCAGCGCGTCGGCGACGTGGGCCTCAACCTTGACGATGGCCTGGTCGTCGATCATCGGGCCCTGGTTGATGCCGGGCTCAAAGCCGTTGCCGACCTTGATCGCGCCGGCCTTGGCGGCGAGTTTTTCGACAAACTGGTCGTAGACGCCAGACTGAACGTAGAAACGGTTGGCGCAGACGCAGGTCTGGCCGGCATTGCGGTATTTGCTGACCATCGCACCCTCGACCGCCGAGTCGATGTCGGCATCGTCGAACACGATGAACGGTGCATTGCCGCCCAGCTCCAGGCTGATCTTTTTGACGGTGGGCGCGCATTGCCGGGCCAGGATGCGGCCAACCTCGGTCGACCCGGTGAACGACAGGTGGCGCACCACATCGCTGCTGCACAGCACCTTGCCGATTTCGATCGATTGGTCAGCGTCGGCGGTGATGATGTTGAGCACACCGGCCGGCATGCCGGCGCGCTGCGCCAGCTCGGCCACCGCCAGCGCTGAGAGCGGCGTGGCTTCGGCCGGCTTGATCACCACGGTGCAGCCGGCCGCCAGCGCCGGGGCGACCTTGCGGGTGATCATCGCGATCGGAAAGTTCCAGGGGGTGATCGCCGCGCAGACGCCGATCGGCTGCTTGATGACGATGTAGCGCTTGTTGTTGTCGGTGGTGGGGATGGTCTCGCCGTAGATGCGCTTGGCTTCTTCGGCAAACCACTCGATGAAGCTGGCGCCGTAGACCACCTCGCCGCGCGCTTCAGCCAGCGGCTTGCCCTGCTCGGCGGTCATGATGCGGGCCAGGTCGTCGGCATGGGCCATGAGCAGCGCAAACCACTTCATCATGATGGCGCCGCGCTCCTTGGCGGTCTTGGCGCGCCAGGGGCCGAGTGCCTTGTCGGCGGCGACGATGGCGTTGTGGCAATCGACCGGCCCGAGATTGGCCACATCCGCCAGTTTGAAACCGGTGGCGGGGTCGGTGATGTCGAAGCGGCTGGCGCCGGCCGCGCCGGCGGCGACCCATTCACCGCCGATCAGCGCGTCGGTCTTGAGCAGGCTGGGGTCAGTGAGGGTGGCAAGCGGTGAGGTTTTCATGTCCATGCGGTTCTCCTGGGTGGGGCGGTCGGGCGCGGGGTGAGGCCGGACGGGTCAGTCACAACGGTCAGCCACGAATGTCAGCCGCGAATGTCAGCCGCGAATGTCAACCGCAAACTCTAGCCTACCGGGCCGGCTCACTCGATTTCGATGCCCTTGGTCACGGTGCCCCACAGCGCCAGGTCTCTCGCGGCCTGGGCGGCGAGTTGCTCGCCGGTGCCTGACCACGGGCTGTAGCCCAGCGCGGCCAGCCGGGCCTGAAAGTCGGGCTTGGCCAGCACCCGGCGGGTGGCGTCAGCCAGGCGGTCCACCAGCGCTGGCGCCATCTTGGGCGGGCCGTACAGGGCGTACCAGCCGCCGACCTCATAACCGGGCAGGCCGGCCTCGCGCATGGTCGGCACGTCGGGCAGCATCGGGTTGCGGGTGGCCGAGGTCACTGCCAGCGCCCGCACCTGGCCGCCGGTGATGAACTTTTGCGCGCCGCCGACGATGTCGAACATCATCTGCAGCTGGCCGCCGATCACATCGTTCATCGCCGGCGCGTTGCCTTTGTAGGGCACGTGCACCAGTTGAACCTTGGCCTGTGCTGCCAGCAACTCGCCGCTCAAGTGGTTGGACGCGCCCACACCGGCCGAGCCGTAGAACAGCTTGCCTGGGTTGGCGCGCGCCGCAGCCAGCAGGTCGGCCAGGCTGCGCAGCGGGCTGGCTTGGGGCACCACCAGCACATTGGCGTAGCTCAACAGCGGCGCGAGCGGCGTGAGGTCGCGTGCCGGGTCGTAGCGCATCTTCTTCTGGATGTGCGGCACGATGGTGATGGTGGGGCTGGCGGCAAAAAACAAGGTGCTGCCGTCGGCCGTTGCGCCCACCGCCAGCTCGCCGGCCAGGGCGCCGCTGGCCCCGGGCTTGTTCTCGACGATCACGTTGGCACCGAGTTCTTGCGCCAGCGCCGGCGCAAAAATGCGCGCCATCGCATCGACCGGTCCGCCAGCGGCATAGCCCACCAGCAGGCGTACCGGAACGCCGGCGGGCTGGGCCAGGGCGGTCAAGGGCAACAGGGTGGTGAAGGCAACAGCGGCCGCCGTCAGCAGCAGCTGGCGGCGGCAAGGGCGGAGACAGGTCATGGGGGCATCCCGGCAGAAGAAAGTCGTCCACCAGCTTGGCGTCATCGGCCGTGCCTTGCAATTCGGGATTGCCGAAGCCGGGGTTTGCACGCGCGGCTTGCGCAGGGGGTTGGGGCGCCGGCCGGGTGGCCCTTTGGCAATCACGAATGGCGTGCTGCGGCGGCATTGGGCAGACTGTGCGGCACGCGTCGAACCCGATGCTCAACCCCACACCACCATGACCTTGCCCGCCACCGGCATCCAGGCCCAGCACCAACAGGCGCTGGACCAGGGCCGCTTCCTGATCCAGCACTGCGGCGCGTGTGGCCGCCATGTCTACTTTCCGCGCGAGCTGTGCCCGCACTGCGGCGCACTGGGCCCCGCCCTGGTGGCACCCGCCGGTGGCGGCACGGTCGCGGCTGTCACCACGATCCGGCGCAAGGCCGAGCTGGGCGGCGACTACGCCGTTTGCATGGTCGAGCTGGACGAAGGCGTGCGCCTGATGAGCCGGGTCGAAGGCCTGGCGCCCGCAGCGGTAACCGTCGGCCTGCGGGTGCAGGCGCGGGTGGCGCAGGCCAATGGTCACGGCCTGGTGGTGTTCGATGCGCAGGTGTCGGCATGAGCTTCGATCTCAAATCTCTGCGTGGCAGCGCAGCCATTGCCGGCGTGGCCACGTTTGGCTGCGGTGAGTCCCCCGGATTCACCGAGATGGAACTGCTGGCCCTGGCCGCGCATGCGGCGGTGGCCGATGCCGGCCTGACCATGGCCGATATCGACGGCGTCTGCACTGCCAGCGTGCTGTCGACAATGTGGCCGATGCCGGTGATCGAGTACCTGGGACTCAACCCCACCTTCATCGACGGTACGATGCTGGGCGGCTCCAGTTTCATCGCCCATCTGATGCCGGCAATGCTGGCGCTGGCCGCTGGCCAGTGCAACGCCGTGCTGGTGTGTTACGGCAGCACCCAGCGCAGCGGCACGATGAACCGCAAGGCGGTGGCCGACGCGCGCCGCCAGATGGACCCGAGCCCTACGAGATGCCCTACGACCCGGTGATGCCGGTGGCGGCCTATGCGCTGGCCACCTCGGCCCACATGGCCCGCTACGGCACCACCCGGCGCCAGTTGGCCGAAGTGGCGGTGGCCGCCCGCGCCTGGGCGCAACTCAACCCCGAGGCGTTTGAGCGCGGTCCGCTGTCGATCGACGACGTGCTCAAGGCACGCATGGTGGCCGACCCATTGACGGTGCGCGACTGCTGCCTGGTCACTGACGGCGCCGGCGCGTTTGTGCTGGTGCGCAGCGACCGGGCGCGCCACCTGCCGCGCCCGCCCATCCATGTGCTGGGCACCGCCACTGCCTGCTGGCACCGGCAGATCTCGGCCATGCCCGACCTCACGTTGACAGCCGCCAGCCAGAGTGGCCGCGCGGCCTATGCGATGGCGGGCCTTGCCGCCGCCGATGTGGACGTGGCGGCGCTGTACGACGCCTTCACGATCAACACCTTGCTGTTCCTCGAAGACCTGGGTTTTTGCGCCAAAGGCGAGGGCGGCGCGTTTGTTGAAGGCGGCGCCATCGCGCCGGGCGGCCGGCTGGCGGTCAATACCAACGGCGGGGGCCTGAGCTGCACCCACCCCGGCATGTACGGCATATTTGCGCTGATCGAGGCGGTGCGGCAGTTGCGCGGCGAGGGCGGCGAGCGCCAGGTGGCGGGCGCCAAAATTGCGCTGGCGCATGGCAACGGTGGCACGCTGTCGAGCCAGGCCACCGCGATCCTGGGCACGGCCGAGACGCTTTGAGCGCCGCGCCGCGCTGCGCCAGGCTCAAAGCCGGATGCGGCGCCACATCTCGGTGACGTCGCGCCACCGGTTGCGCAGCCACGCGGCAGCCCACCAGCCCAGCCCGACGATGATCGGCACCGCGATGACCAGTTCGAGCGGTTTGTCCATGTCGAACAGCGACGTTGCCGCACCAGCCGTGACGAAAAACAGCACCACGGTGCTGGCGGCGGCCAGCAGCAGCAAGCCCAGCGTGCGCAGCAGAAACCAGACCCGGCGCGACTCCAGCACCGGCGCCACCAGCGAGTCGTGGCTCAGCTCGTAGTAGGCCCCGGTGTCGCTGGGTTCGACGCGCAGCAGGCGGCGCTCGACCAACAGGGCCAGGGTCGCCGCCTTGACGCCGGTCAGGCGGGTGATTTCCGACTCTTCCAGCCGCAGCCGGCGCCCGCCCGGGCTGATCAGCGACTCACTGCACAGGGCGCGCACGCGCCGGCGCTGCCAGAACGGCACGGTCAGCAACTGCCGCCGGTAGAAGCTCATGGTGATCCGGCGCAGGCTGGCCTCACCGCCGATGTCGGCAGCCGACAGCACCTGCGAGGCGGATGTGTCGGTGCGCCGTTGCTGCGAATCCTCCAGGTACTGGCAGATCAGCTGCAGCTGAAACGGCTCGATCTGTGCCGCGGCCTGGCTGCGCGAGCCATCGACCCGGCGCTGCAGAAAGTCGAGGATCAGCTCCTTGGCGTCCTCGCCGATGCGAAACGGCTGGGTCGCCAGCGCGGGGTCTTCGACCTTGGACGGCCGCTCGATCGCCTGGGCGGCGTTGGCCCGGGACAGCGGCAGCAGGCGAAACCGGTTGTCCAGGATCTCGGGGATGCGGTCAGACAGCTCCTCGACGTTGGCCAGAAAATCCTCGCGCATGCTCAGCACGATCTTGACCCGGGGCGGTGCGTCGCTCAAGGCGGTGCCGGCCGCACCGTCGGCGCTGTCCGCCAGCTTGGGCCGCACACCACGAACCAGGTAGGACAGCTGATCAATGAAGGCGTTGCGCTGCTCTTCGGACTGCAGTGTGAAGATCTCCTCGAACTGGTCGAGGATCAGCACCGGCTCCAGCAGCTGGTCGCCTTGCCAGAACTCGGCGGTCTTGAAGAAATGCCACAGGCTGCGGTTGTCGCCGGCAAGGTACTCGATACCCTGGTGGGGGCAGCCGCTGCGCAGGCCGGCGTAAAACGACGCCAGCGCGCCGTGTTCGACATCGTTGAGGCGGATCGTCAGCGGCAGCAGGCCCTGGGCCCGCAGGGGCTCGACCACGCCGGCATTGAGCAGCGAGGTCTTGCCCAGCCCGGAGCGCGCAAACAGCACCACCAGCCGGTTGGCCAGGATCTGGTGGGTCAGCGCCACCGCCTCATGGTCGCGGCCCGAAAACAGCTTGCGCGACAGGTTGCTGTCGGCAAAGGGTTGGGCGCCGGGATAGCGGGTTGGCGCGGCGGTCATTGCGGCTGTCAATGCGGCAGGCGGGCCTAGCGCGGCGGGCAGGGCCGGGGACGTGGCGGTGCTCATGTCTTCATCCGGCGCTGGAAGTCGCGCGTCAGGTCCTTGACGAAGGCGGCCAGGTCTTCGGCCTCGCTGGCGCTGCCCACCTTGTGCTGGTGAAAGTCGCGCAGCGCGCCCAGCCCCGCCTCGGCCGTCATGCCGCCAGTCAGCAGCGGTGCGATGAACTTGACCGCCGCCTGTTTGTATTTGGCCTTGTCCAGCGCGATGTTGATCTCCTTGTTGACGTAGCCGTCCAGCTTGGTGACCAGGTTGTCGCTGTGCAGCACCACAAAGTAGTCGCAGTTGCGCACCCGGTCCTCGATCGCCAGGTTCCAGTTGTCGCCGGCGCTGAGAAACTGGTGGTCGAGCGCGGCCTCCAGCTGCTCGGTCTGCAGCGCGGCAAACACCCGCTGGGCCAGCTGGTCGTCGCGACGCTCGTAGCTGATGAAGACCTTGGCGCGCCGTACCCGCCGCTGGGACAGGCCGAGAAAGCCGCCCGAGCGCTGCATGCGCTCATTGAACTCGCCAAGAAACGCCAGGGCATCGCTTTCGACCACCTCCAGCCGCGTGCCGCGCGCACCGCGCTTGTAGAACAACACGGTCTGTTCGCGCTCGTGGTCGCCCAGATCGCCCAGCGACTCCAGCGCCACCGCGCCGGTGGACAGGCCCAGCGCGCGCATCAGCAGCTTGAGCAGGAAGCGGATGTACCAGTGTCGGATGCCAAAACCGACAAACAGGAAAGTCTTGTCGCGCAGTTGGCTCTTCAGGCTGTCGGGCAGCTGGGGCCGGGCCGAAATCAGGTTGTTGATGAAGTCGAGCAGGTCGTTCTCGGTCAGCACCAGTGAGTCCGGGTTGTCCGAGTTGCCAAACAGGTGGTAGACCGTGGGCCGATCGCAGTCGGGTGCGACCTCGAGCTCCTGGATGTCGCGGGGCTCGCCGCGGTAGTGGTAGGCGTAGGTGGTGGCCGGCTTGTCCGCCAGCGCCAGCGCCTTCTGGAACAAGGTGTCGTGGCAGGTGGTCAGCACCAGCGCAAACGGCATGCGGGCCAGCTCGGTGTGCAGCGGGCCGGGGTTCAGGGGCAGCTCGCGGAAAAACTTGGCTGCGATGTTCTTGAGCTTGACGTCCTGGAACACCGGGGCGTCCTCGTACTGCTGCGCCACGCCGAACAAGGCCTTGTCGGCGACCGTCAAACCCTCCTCGCGCATCTCCGCCGTGAGCTTGTGGCAGAACGCATCACGCGCGCTGTCCTGCACCAGGTCGTCGGTCGCACCGCTGCGCCGCAGCGCCGGCACGTCCGGGCCCAGCACCAGCACGCACTTGCCTGACTGCAGTCCCTCGACCAGGCTGTCCCAGAGTACTTCGCGCATCGTGGTTCCGATTCTTCGAGCCCGTGTCAGGTATTGCTGCGATTCTGGCCAGTTGCCGCCCGTTGGCAACCATGATCATCAACTGTGCCGCGACATTTTGGCTGCGCCATCCATCGGTTTACCGACCTGACAAGCCTGGCACCTGGGCAACGCGCCTGCGGCGGCTGTCAGCGCGCCGTGTTGACCACCGTGCGGCCGCGCACCTCGCCGGCCAGCAGCTTGGGGGCGTAGGCAATCGCCTCGCTCAGACCGATCTCGGTGGCCAGGCTGTCCAGCAGTGCGATGTCCAGATGGCGCGCCATCAGCGCCCAGGCCTGGGCGCGCAGCGCATTGACCACCAACACGCTGTTGATGCCGTACAGCGTGACGCCGCGCAGGATGAAGGGCATCACGGTGGTGGGCAGGTCGGCGCCCTGGGCCAGGCCGCAGGCGGCCACGGCGCCGTTGTAGCGGGTCGTCGCGCAGGCATTGGCCAGGGTGTGGCTGCCGACCGTGTCGACAACGCCGGCCCAGGTCTCTTTTTGCAGCGGCTTGCCGGGCGCGGCCAGCTCAGCCCGGTCGATGATGCGGGCGGCACCCAGCCGGCCCAGGTAGTCGGCCTCTTGCGGCCGACCGGTCGAGGCCACCACCCGGTAGCCGAGTGCAGCCAGCAGGGCCACCGCGATCGACCCCACACCGCCAGCAGCGCCGGTCACCAGCACCTCGCCGTCACCCGGCTGCAGCCCGTGTTTTTGCAGTGCCATCACGCACAGCGCGGCGGTAAAACCCGCGGTGCCGACGATCATCGCGCTGCGGGCGTCAAACGGCGCCGGGATCTTGAGCAGCCAGTCGGCCTGCACCCGCTGGCGTTGGGTCAACCCACCCCAGTGGCTTTCACCCAGGCCCCAGCCGGTGACAACCACCGCGTCGCCGGGCCGCCAGTCCGGGTGGTGGCTTTCGGCAACGGTGCCGGCCAGATCGATACCCGGCACCAGCGGCCAGCTGCGCACGACCGCGCCGCGGCCGGTGACCGCCAGGGCGTCCTTGAAGTTCAGCGTCGACCAGCTGACATCCACTGTCACACCGAAGGTGGCCGCATCGGGCAGGCGGGACGCGTCCATCGCAACCCGCTCGGCGTGGGTCTTTTTGTCGGCAACCTGGGACAACAAGATGGCATTGAACATGAGGGTTCTCCAGGTGGGGGAATCAGCAAGTCGGCCGGAATGATCGCATGGTGGCGCATGCAAGACAGCGGGTCAGGCGCGGCGCTCGGCCCAGCCGGTGATGATGGCGTGCAGCCGGTCCAGACCGTCGGTCAGCGCGGCCGGGCCGGGCTGCAGGATCAGCGGTGACTTGACCTCGTGCAGCTCGGCGTGGCGCACCGCGGGCACCTCGGCCCAGCCGGGTCGGGCGCTGACATGCTCGGGCCGGAACTTCTTGCCGCACCAGGAGCCGATGATCAGGTCGGGCGCTTCGGCCACCACGTCCAGCGGTTCAGCGACGATGCGGTCGCGCCCCAGCGAGGCCAGCGCGCGTTGCGGAAAGATGTCGTCACCGCCGGCCACCCCGACCAGTTCGCTGACCCAGCGGATGGCGCTGATCTGCGGCACATCCCATTCCTCGAAGTACACCTTGGGCCGGCGCGGCAGCCGCGCCGCAGACTGGCGCACCGCATCGACATGGGCCTGGAGCTGGTCGGCGTAGGCGTCGGCCTCGGCAGCAACGCCAACCAGCGCGCCCAGCCGGCGCACGTAGCCCAGGATGCCCGCCACCGACCGGTGATTGCTGATCCACACCTCCACGCCGGCGCGGATCAAGGCGGCAGCGATGTCGGCCTGCATGTCACTGAAGCCGATCGCCAGGTCGGGTTCCAGCGCCAGGATCTTCTCAATCTTGGCGCTGGTGAAGGCAGACACCCGGGGTTTCTCCTGCCGCGCCTGCGGCGGGCGCACCGTGAAGCCGGAGATACCGACGATGCGGTGCTGCTGGCCCAGCGCGTAGAGGATCTCGGTCGGTTCTTCGGTCAGGCAGACGATGCGTTGCGGCAGGGTACTCATGCTGGCATTCTCGTTGCCCGGCGGGCCGAGACAGCCGCGCCATCGGGCGTTGTTTTGGGTTTCACCGCCCCGGCAACGTGATACAAACGTTGCAGTACGGGGCGGGATCGCGCAGCACGGGTGCGCCATTGGTCGCCGCCGTTGAACCGGATGCGTTGACGTGCCCCAGCCGCTGATCCTGATCGTCGATGACAACCCCGAGAACCTGACGATTATCGGGGAGCTGCTGCAGCCGGCGTATGCCGTGCGCGCTGCCAACTCCGGCGCGCGGGCGCTTCGCCTGGCCAAGCTGGCACCGCTGCCCGACCTGATCCTGCTGGATGTGATGATGCCCGAGATGGACGGCTACGAGGTGCTGCGCCGCCTGCGTGCCGACCCCGAGACAAGCGCCATCCCGGTGGTGTTCCTGACCGCGCTCAACAGCGCCGAGGACGAAGAACGCGGCCTGTTGGACGGCGCGATGGACTACATCACCAAGCCGATCCGTCCACCGATCCTGATGGCGCGTGTGGGCACCCAGATTGAACTCAAGAACGCCCGGGTGCTGATGCAGGACCGCAACCAGTGGCTGCAAGCCGAGGTGGCCAGCCGCATGGCCGAGACCCTGCACATCCAGGATGTGACGGTGCACGCGCTGGCCCGGCTGGCCGAGACCCGCGATCCCGAGACCGGCAACCACCTGCTGCGCACCCAGGCCTATGTGCGTGTGCTGGCCTTGCACCGGCAGCGCGACCCGCGCTTTGCCGGTCAGATCGACGACCGCCAGGTGGATCTGCTGGCCAAGTCGGCGCCGCTGCACGATATCGGCAAGGTCGGCATACCGGACAACGTGCTGCTCAAGCCCGGCAAGCTCAATGCCGAGGAGTGGGCGGTGATGAAGACCCATGCCCAGATCGGCGCCGACGCGATCAGCCGTGCCGAAAGCGATGTGGCGCAGCCGGTGGCTTTCCTGCAGGTGGCCAAGCAGATTGCCCGCAGCCACCATGAACGCTGGAACGGCTCGGGCTACCCAGACGGTCTGGCCGGCGAGGCCATCCCGCTGGCGGCCCGGCTGATGGCACTGGCCGATGTCTACGACGCGCTGATCTCGCGCCGGGTCTACAAGCCCGCGTTCAGCGCCGACACCGCCCGCGCGATGATCTTGGCCGAACGGGGTCAGCATTTCGACCCGGCCGTGGTCGATGCCTTCATCGACTGCGAGGCCGAGTTCACCGCCATCGCCCGCCGCTATGCCGACCACCCACCGGCTGCGCCTGGCGTCACCGGTGGGGCGGCACTGTCCCCGGCCAAGCCCGCCGGGGCGGCTGCCAGCGCAGCCCAGGTCGGCGTCGTCTGAGCGGCTGCGTTCAGCCGGGTTCGCGGGGTTTGCTGTCCATGCACCGCCCCGTGCTGCCTATCGACGCCGCGCCGAACCCCGGTGCCGGCCAGCCGGATGGGCTGGCGCCAGGCGGCGTACCCGGCTACCAGGACGCCTGGCGGCGCTTCATGTTTGACCAGGCGCGCGATGCGGTTTACCTGCTCGACGACGAGGGCCGGGTGCTGGAGGCCAATGCCAGCTTTGCCTCGCTGCTGGGTGTGCCGATGCCGGATGCGCTGCAGCGCCGGGTATGGGACTGGGACATCGATTTTCCGCGCGACAAGGCGCTGGAGTTGCTGGGCCGAAGCGAGCCCGCGCTCACAACTTTTCAGTCACGCTGGCAGCAAGCGGCTGGCGCGGTGCTGCAGGTCGAGACCCGCATCCACCGGGTCGGCGTGTCGGGTCGGCAGCTGATTTTTTGCGCCAGCCGCGATGTCAGTGCAAGCCACTCGGCCGCCCAGGCGTTGCGCGCCAGCGAGCAGCGCCTGGGCCTGGCACTGGCGGCCGCCGGCATGGGCGTCTGGGAATGGGCGTTGGCCAGCCAACGCCTGCACCTGTGGCCCGAGGCCTGGGCGATCCTGGGCGAAGCCCCGGCCACGGCCTTTGACGGTGCGGTGCAGGGCGCCCGCCTGCTTCGCCGCCTGCACGCCGACGACCGCGCCGCCGTCAAAACCGCGCTGCGGGTCACCCTGGCCCATGGGCAACCGCTGGCGCTGGAGTGCCGCTTTCTGCGGGCCGACGGCGCCGTGCAGTGGCTGGCGGCCACCGGCATGCTGCAACGCGACGAGGACGGTGTGCCGCAGCGCCTGGTGGGCACCGTGCAGGACATCACCGCACGGCGCGAGGCGCAGGCGCGGATGGCGCATGCGGCGGTGCGCCGGCGCGTGCTGATCGAGCAATCCCGTGAGGGCGTGATGGTGATCGAGGGGTCGGGCCGGGTGACCGAAGCCAATCCGGCGCTGGCCGCGATGCTGGCCCGGCCGCTGGCCGAGCTGATCGGTCTGGACCTGGCCGACCTGGGCATCACCTGGTCATCGCTACAGGCCAAGGCGTTGCGGCTGGCGCCGGCCGGCGCGCAGGCCCGCTTCGAGGCCAGTGTGCAGCACCACGACGGCAACGTGATCGCGCTCGATGTGGGCACCAACGTGGTGGCCGTTGACGGGCAACGCTGGGTGTTTGTCGTGTGCCGCGATGTCAGCCGCCGCAAGCGGTCCGAGGCGGCGCTGCGCGAGAGCGAGCGGCGTCTGGGCGTGGCGTTGGTGGCCAGCGAGATGGGCGTGTGGGAATGGGATCTGGTGAGCCAGCGCATCCGCTGGTCAGCCGATGCTGCCCGCCGGCTGGGCCGTGATGCGGACCGGCTGGACGATGACGAGTGCAGCGTGGCCGAGATGCTGGCCTTGGTGCACCGGGAGGACCGCGTCAGCCTGCTGGCCGCCTATGACAACGCGCTGCGGCGCACCGGCCTGTTTGTGATCGAAGCGCGCCTGTTTGGCTACGACGGGCAACAGCGCTGGGTGCGCGAGCGTGGTGTGCTGGAGCGCGCACCGGACGGCAGCCCGTTGCGCCTGGTCGGCACCTTGCTCGACATCACCGAACAACGCCAGATCGCCCAACGCCTGCGGGACGACGCCAGCCGCCGCCGGGTGATGATCGAGCAGTCGCGTGACGGCGTGGTGGTGATCAATACCGACGGCTCGGTCGATGAGGTCAACGCTGCCTTTGCCGAGATGCTGGGCTACAGCCTGGACGAAGCCGCCCGCCTGCATGCCTGGGACTGGAACCTGCAGTTCAGCCGCGAACAGGTGCTGGCCCGCTTGAACGACCCCGACCAGCCGTCTGATGTCCGCGCTCTGGCGATGCGCCGGCAGGACGGTTCGACGATCGCCGTCGAGGCCAGTGCCACACGGCTGCAGCTGAACAACCGCACTGTCTGGTTTTGCGTCTGCCGCGATGTGACCGAGCGCAAGCGCATCGAGACCGCGCTGGCGGGCTACCGGCAGCACCTGGAAGTCGAGGTCGCTGCGCGTACCGACGACCTGCGCCAAGCCGTGACGGCCCGTACCGAAAGCGAGCACTTTTTGCGCTCGATTGCCGACAACCTGCCAGACATGGTGGGCTACTGGGGTGCCGACCGCGTGCTTCGTTTTGCCAACCGGGCCTACAGCGACTGGTTCGGCCTGGGCCGCGAACTGGTGGGTCGTACCCGCCAGCAGGTCATCGGCGACCCCGATGGCGACGCCGGCGAGCGCGCATTTGCCGACGCGCTGGGGGGTCAGGCCCAGCACTTTGAGCATTCGCTGGTCCGGCCGGTCGGAGCGCCGCGCCATGTCTGGGTGCACTATGTGCCGGACCGGCATGGGTCGACGGTGATCGGGCTGCTTGTGCTGGTGTCCGATGTCTCGCAGCTCAAGCATGCCGAGTTGCGGCTGAAGGCGGTCAATGACGAGTTGATCGGTGCGCGCGACCGCGCCGAGGCCGCCAACCGGGCAAAGACCGCCTTCCTGGCCAACATGAGCCACGAGATCCGCACGCCGATGAACGCCATCATCGGCCTGGCCCACCTGATGCTGCGCGACGGACCCGAACCGGTGGCCGCGCAGCGTCTGGGCAAGCTGTCGGACGCCGCGCACCATCTGCTCGACGTGATCAACAACGTGCTGGACCTGAGCAAGATCGAGTCGGGCAAGCTCAGCCTGGCCCGCACCAACTTTCCGATGGCGGCACTGCTGCACCGCACCTGTGCGCTGGTGGCCGAGCGCGCCCGCGACAAGGGGTTGGTGCTGGAGGTGCTGACCGACGGCGTGCCGCCGGTGCTGTGCGGCGATCCCACCCGGTTGTCGCAGGCCGTACTCAACCTGATGAGCAACGCGGTCAAGTTCACCGACCGGGGCAGCGTGGTGCTGCGCTGCAGCGTGCTGGCGGACCTGGGTCGGCGGGATGGCGAATGGCCAACCGGCGATTTGCAGGCCGACAGTCGGCAAGTCACCGCCGGGCAAGACGCCGATGGGGTCGTCCTGCGCCTGTCGGTCACCGACACCGGTGTGGGTGTGCCGCCGGACAAGATGGACCGTTTGTTCTCGGCCTTCGAGCAGGCTGATACGTCCAGTACCCGGCGCTTCGGCGGCACCGGCCTGGGGCTGACGATCACCCGCCGGCTGGCCCAGCTGATGGGTGGCGAGGTCGGGGTGCAGAGCGTGCTGGGGCAGGGCAGCTGCTTCTGGTTTACCGTCCGCCTGCAGCCCGCCACAGGGCCGTTGCCGGCCGACGAGGTGGTGGGCCTGGGGTTGTACCGGTCGGTCCCGGCCCAGGCGCTGCTGGCCCGCCAACGCCTGGTGGGCGCGCATGTGCTGCTGGCCGAGGACAACCTGGTCAACCAGGAGGTCGCCTGCGAACTGCTGCGGTTGGGGGGACTGGTCGTCGACGTGGCGGGCGACGGCGCGCAGGCGGTGGCGTTGGCTCAGCAGCACCCTTACGACCTGATCCTGATGGACATGCAGATGCCGGTGATGGACGGGCTGGCGGCCACCCGAGCCCTGCGCCGCCTGCCGCTACATGCCCGCACCCCCGTGCTGGCCATGACCGCCAACGCCTTTGGCGACGACCGCGAGGCCTGTCTGGACGCCGGCATGGACGACCATCTGGCCAAGCCGGTCGAGCCCGAACTGCTGTTTGCGCTGCTGGCGCGCTGGTTGCCGGACAGGGCGCCAGTCGGCTTGCCGTCACACGAGGCGGCCGCGCTGACCGTGGCCCTGTCGGCCGAGGGTGCGCGCGCACGGTCAGCCGCTGCCATGGCGCCGACCGAGGCGTCCTCACCGGCCGCGGCGTTCTCACCTGCAGGGGCGTTCTCACTGGCCGCAACGCCCACCACGGCCAGGTCCGGTGCGGTCGGTGACGCGGGTGGGGTGGCCGGGGCGCTGGACGGCATTCCGGGGCTGACGGTGTCGCGCGCCTTGCTGTACCTGCCAGGGCGCGACCAGTTGTTTGCGCGCGTGCTGCGCCAGTTTGCCGAGTCGTACCACGCTGGCTTGCCCGCACTCGATGCCGCGCTGGCGCAGTGCCGATGGACCGATGCCCAAGGCCTGCTGCACTCGATGCGCGGCGCCTGTGGCGCTATCGGCGCCACCGATCTGGCGGCGCTGTCGCTGGCACTGGAATCGGCGTTGGAGCACACCCATCAGGCTGCAGCGTCACCCGACTGGCTGGCCCAGGCGGCAACGCTTCAGGGTGCGTTGGCGGCGCTGGTTCGGGCCATCGGTGGCCGCCTGGCGGATGTCGCGGACGCCGCTGGCGGCCTGGTCACGTCGGGGCCACCCACAGCCGAGTTGCTGGTGGCGGTTGAATCATTGGCCCGCTTGCTGCACACGGCCGACTTCAAGGCCGGGGCGTGTTTTCGCGAGATCGAACCGCTGCTGCGCGGCATGCTGGGCGAGACCGCCACGCGCTCGGTAGAGCTGCCGCTGCAGGCACACGACTATGAGGCCGCCTGGTTGGCCTTGCGCGCCTGGAATCTGGTGGCACCGGCCTGACCGAGGCCAGTGCCGCGGCCCGCTGCCCGCTTCCCCCGGCGCGCCTGGCCTGCGGTTGAATCAATCCGCAGCGTAGGGGTAGACGCCCCGGCCGCTCTTGCGGCCCAGCCAGCCGGCGGCCACCATCTCCCTGAGCAGCGGGCACGGCCGGTACTTGGAGTCGGCGTACTCCTGCACATAGACCTCCATCACCGCCAGGCAGACATCCAGGCCGATCATGTCGGCCAGGGCCAGCGGGCCGATCGGCTGGTTGCAGCCCAGCTTCATGCCGGCGTCGATGTCCTCAGCCGTGGCCAGGCCCTCGGCCAGCACAAAAAACGCCTCGTTGATCATCGGGATCAGGATGCGGTTGACGACAAAGCCAGGTGCGTTCTTGACCGTGATCGGTGTCTTGCCCAGCCGCAGCGCCATCGCATGCACCGCGTCGTGGGTGGCATCGCTGGTCTGCAGGCCGCGGATGATCTCGACCAGCGCCATCATCGGCACCGGGTTGAAAAAATGCATGCCGATGAAGCGGTCGGGCCGCTGGGTGGCGGCCGCCAGCTTGGTGATCGAGATCGAACTGGTGTTGGTGGCCACCAGGGTCTCGGCGGGCAACAGCGCATCGAGTTGGGCCAGGATCTTGCGCTTGAGCGCCTCGCTCTCGGTGGCAGCCTCGATCACCAATTGGGCCGGCAACAGGTCGGCGTAGTGGGTGGTGGCGTGAATGCGGGCCAGCGCGGCCGCCTGGTCTTCGACCGAGAGCTTTTGCTTTTTCACCAGCCGGTCCAGGCTGGCGCTGATCTGGCCCAGGCCGCGCTGCACGGCGGCGTCGTCGATATCGACCATCACCACCCGCAGGCCGCTGACCGCGCAAGCCTGCGCGATGCCGCGTCCCATGGTGCCGGCGCCAATGATGCCAAGGGTCTGGATGTCCATGCGGTGAAGTCCTGAAGATGTTGCGGTGCAGCAGCTTAACCCGCCCGGTTTGTTGCGGCCCGGGTCGTCCGCCAAGGGAATGACGCCGCCCCTAGAAATCAGGGTAGCTCGCCGGGCGGGTCGCCCGCAACATGGCTCGGGTCGGTCCAGCCCTCGCGGCGACCCACGCCACAGCCCCTGCCGGGGCAACGTGCCCAACCGAACAGGAGATCTTGAATGGCCACCCGCAAGTCAACTGCCTACATCTTCAACTGCCTGCCGTCGCCCAAGCCCGAGAAGAACTGGACGATCGAGACCGCGGTTGCCGCGGGGCTGCAAAGTGCCAAGGCGCTCAGTGCCAAGGCGGACGCCGCGCTCAACGTCGACCTGCGCGCCGCCTGGTGGAAGGTGGGTGACCAGGGCAACACCGGGTCGTGTGTGGGCTGGGGCTCGGCCGAAGGGGTGTTGCGCTGGCATTTTGTGAAGGCCGGCAAACTGGCCAACACCGAGATGCTGTCGCCGCGCTACCTGTGGATGGCGTCCAAGGAGACCGACGTCTACACCACCCGGCCCACCAGCTTTATCGAAAGCGACGGCACCTGGTTGACGGCCGCACTCAACATTGCGCAGAAGTTCGGCGTGGTCACCAACAAGGTGCTGCCGTTCAAGCTGGGCGGTGCGCAGCAGATGTTCACCGGCACGGCCAATGCCTTTTACGCCACCGCGTCGCAACTGCGCATCGCCAGCTACTTCAACCTCGGGCGCGACCTGGCGGCCTGGCGCAACTGGCTGGCCACCAAGGGCCCGATCCTGACCCGGCTGGATGTGGACAAGCACTTCATGGGCGCCACTGCCACCAAGGGCAACTTGGACAAGTACGACCCGTCCAGCATCCAGGGCGGACATTGCGTGGCCTTGGTGGGCTACATCAACGGCCGCTTCATCGTGCGCAACAGCTGGGGCACGGGCTGGGGCGACAAAGGCTTTGCCTATGCCGTCGACGCCTATGCCCAGCCCGCCTTCACCGAGGCCTTCGGGGTGCTGGTCTAGCGGATTCAGCAGCGCTCGAAAACGGCGGCAATGCCCTGGCCGCCGCCGATGCACATCGTCACCAGCGCGTAGCGCCCGCCGGTGCGTTGCAGCTCGTACAGCGCCTTGGTGGTGATGATGGCGCCGGTGGCACCCACCGGGTGGCCGAGCGAGATGCCCGAGCCGTTGACATTGACCTTGGCCGGGTCCAGATCGAGCTCTTTGCTGACAGCGCAGGCCTGGGCGGCAAAAGCCTCGTTGGCCTCGATCACGTCCAGGTCACTGACCTTCAGGCCAATGCGCTTGAGCACCGCGCGGGTGGCCGACACCGGGCCGATGCCCATGATGGTGGGCTCGACGCCGGTGTGGGCATAGCCCACCAGCCGGGCCAGCGGCTTCAAGTTGCCGCTCTTGACGGCATCACCGCTGGCCAGCACCACCGCGCCGGCACCGTCGTTCACGCCCGAGGCATTGCCGGCTGTGACCAGGCCGTCCTTCTTGAAGGCCGCACGCATCTTGCCCAGCGTCTCCAGCGTGGTGTCGGCCTTCACATGCTCGTCGGTGACAAAGCTGACCGTGCCTTTGCGGGTCACGATCTCGACTGGCACGATCTGCTCGGTGAAACGGCCGGCGGCGATGGCTGCCGCAGCGCGTTGGTGGCTCTGCACCGCCAGCGCGTCCATCTGGGCCCGGCTGATGCCGAACTGCTCGGCCACGTTCTCGGCGGTGATGCCCATGTGGATCTTGTGGAACGGGTCGTGCAGAATGCCGACCATGTAGTCCAGCAGCTGGGTGTCACCCATGCGGGCGCCCCAACGGGCGGCGGGCATGAAGTACATGCCGCGCGACATCGATTCCGCACCGGCGCCGATGGCCAGCTCGCAATCGCCCAGCATGATGGCCTGCGAGGCCGAGATGATGGCCTGCAGGCCCGAGCCACAGAGCCGGTTGACGTTGAAGGCCGGGGTCTCCTTGGACACACCGGCCGCCACCGAGGCAACACGGCCCAGGTAGGCATCACGCGCTTCCGTCGGGATCACCGTGCCCATGGCCACATGGCCGATCTGCGCCGCGTCGGCGCCGCTGCGGGCAATCGCGGCCTTGATTGCGGTGGTCGCCAAGTCGATCGGCGGGGTGTCCTTCAGCGTGCCGCCGAAGGTGCCGATGGCGGTGCGGGCGGCGCTGACGACGTAGACGTCACGGGTTTGGCTCATGGCGGATGCTCCTCGGGGGGGTGTGTTGGCGGTGGGGTTGGCGGTGGGGCTGGCGGTGGGGTTGGCGGTGTGTTTGGCGGCACGCGCGGCAGCCAAACTCAAACCTGACTGCCACGCCAGCATAGACCCGGTGCTTTGCACCTTGCTGACAGCCTGGCGCCCGGCTTTGCGCCGCCGCAAAGGTCGGGCAGGGCGGGTCGTCACCCTGGCGACCTTGGCGGTGCTGCACCGGTGCTTCAATCGTCCCGGCCAGCCCATCCGCAGGCACCGGCACCTCAGTCCACCGTCCGCCCAGGAGACACCCCATGTTCGCCGAACCCTCTGTCCGCACCCGCGATCTGCTTGACCGGCTCAATGCCTTTTTCGACCAGCACATCTATCCCAACGAGGCCCGCCACCACGCCGAGTTGCACGCGCTGCGCAAGACAGGCAGCCAGTGGCAACCCTCGGCGCTGGTCGAGGAGCTCAAGCCACTGGCCCGGCAGGCCGGCCTGTGGAACCTGTTCCTGCCGCACAGCGAACGTGCGCCGCAGGGCCTGAACAACCTGGATTACTCGCCCCTGTGCGAGGTGATGGGCCGGGTCAGCTGGTCGGGCGAGGTGTTCAATTGCTCGGCGCCCGACACCGGCAACATGGAAACCTTTGAGCGCTACGGCAGCCATGAACACAAAGAGCGCTGGCTCGAACCGCTGCTGCGCGGCGAGATCCGCTCGGCCTTCTTGATGACCGAGCCGGCGGTGGCCTCGTCGGACGCCACCAACATCCAGACCAGCATCCGCCGTGACGGTGACGACTACGTCATCAACGGCACCAAGTGGTATTCATCCGGTGCCGGTGTGCCGACCTGCGCGATTTTCATCGTGATGGGCAAGACCGATCCGGACGGCCCGCGCCATGCCCAGCAATCGATGGTGCTGGTGCCCAGGGACACCCCGGGCGTGACGGTGCTGCGGCCCTTGAGCGTGTTTGGCTACGACGATGCGCCGCACGGCCACATGGAGGTGGTGCTCAAGGACGTGCGGGTGCCGGCGGCCAACATCCTGCTGGGCGAGGGCCGGGGCTTCGAGATCGCACAAGGCCGGCTCGGGCCCGGGCGCATCCACCACTGCATGCGCTCGATCGGCGCGGCCGAGCGGGCGCTGGAGCTGATGTGCGACCGGCTGCAGAACCGCATTGCCTTTGGCAAGGCGCTGTCGCAGCAATCGGTCTGGGCCGAGCGCATTGCCGAGAGCCGTTGCATGATCGACCAGGCCCGGCTGCTGACGCTCAACGCCGCGCACAAGATGGATACCGTGGGCAACAAGGACGCCCGTGCCGAGATCGCGATGATCAAGGTGGTGGCGCCCAACATGAGCTGCAAGGTGGTGGACTGGGCGATCCAGGCGTTTGGTGCTGCCGGCGTCAGCCAGGACACCTGGCTCGCCGAGGCCTATGCCCACCAGCGCACCGTGCGTCTGGTTGATGGCCCGGACGAGGTGCACCGCAACGCGATTGCCAAGATCGAGCTGGGCAAACGGGCCGCCAAGTCGGCAGCCTGATGCCGTGCCGGTTGCGCCGGGCGGCGCCGCCGACCCACCGCTCAGCGCAGTTCGTCGGTCAGCTTGCCGATGATCTGGCGCGCTATGGCGCTGTCGTCGGCCGCGCCGGCGCTGTTTTGCACGCTGACCACCGACTTGGTGCCGGCCGCTTTGACCAGCACGCGCAGGCGTTGCGGGCGGGCGGCGTCCTTGTCGCTATTGAACAATTTCTGGAAGAAGTTGGGGTCTTCCTTGTTGGCCAGCTTGGGATCGACGTAGCGCACGAAGTACAGGCCGGCACTGCGGTCGCGGTCTTCGACCGTGAAGCCGCCGCGGTCCAGCGCCAGGCCGACCTGGCGCCAGGCGCGGTCGAAGCTGTCATCGATTTCCATCGTGGCGGTGGTGGCCACGGTGGCGACCCGGGCCTTGGCCGCCGTGGCCGGCGCTGCGGCGACAGCACTGCGCGCCAAGTCGTCCTTGGCGCCCAGCGACACCATGAAGCGGGCCAGGAATTCGGCTTCCAGGTCAGGGTCGATCGGCCGCGGCTGCCAGATCGTGCTTTCGCGGCGTGCGTCCTGGTAGACCTCGACCATGCCGCGGTGGCTGATATAGACCTCGCTGCCGGTGGCGGTGCGCTCGACGCGGCTGCGGTACTGGTCACGCTCGCCGGTGCTGTACAGGTTGTCGAAAGCCCGGCCCAAAGTGCTGCGCAGAAAGTCCAGCGGCAACTTGGCGCGGTTTTCGGCCCAGTTGGTCTGCAACAGGCCGACCCCAGCGTTGTCCTCGGTCAACTGAAAGCCCCGGTCCAGCCAGAACTTGCGCAGCAGCGGAAAGATCTTCTCGGGCGGCATCGTGCTCACCAGCCAGCGGCTGTTGCCCAGGCGTTCGATGCGCATGTCGGGGGTGGCCAATGGCGCAACCGTGGCCGGCGCGGCGGCCACTGCCTGGGCAGCCGTGGCGGCTTGCCGCTGGCCGGACGCGCTGACCACGCCCGATTGGGCCTGGTAGCGCCCGTCGCGCGCCAGCTGGGTCAGGTCGGGTGGGATGTCGAGCGGGTCGGTCTTGTTGGCCTTGCTGCGGTAATCGAGCTTGTCGCCTGACACATCCAAGACTGTGCAGCCGGCCATCGTCAAGGCCAGCAACAGCGTGGCTGCGCGCAGCGGGGTCATGGCAAGTACAGGATTCACAGGGTGGTTCTCCAGGGAGTGCTCAGTGGGGCTGCCTATGGGCGAGCGGCAGGGCTGGGCAGGAAGGTGGCCGGCGCGCCGCGGCGACAGGCCAGCGGCTTGAGCCAGGATGTTGGCAGAAAAAAGCGGGCAGGTCGGTGCGTGGGGGTCAGCTTGGGTGCATCGCCTGCCTCACAGCAGGCCGGCGTCGCGCAGCGCGGCGCCTACCAGCGCCTGTCCGTCGGCGGTCAGCGGTGTGATCGGCAACCGCACCTCGGGCCGGCAGTGGCCCAGGCGCGACATCGCCCATTTCGTGGGTGCCGGGCTGGGCTCGCAAAACAGTTGCTTGTGCAGCGAAAGCAGCCGGAAATGCAGGCTGCGGGCCTGGGTCACATCGCCCGCCATCGCGGCCACGCACAACTCATGCATCAGGCGGGGCGCAACGTTGGCGGTGACGCTGACATTGCCGTGCCCGCCGAGCAGCATCAGTGCCACCGCGGTGCCATCGTCGCCCGAGTAGATGGAAAAGCCGGCCGGTGCGTGCTTGATCAACTGCGCCGCACGCTCGATGTTGCCACTGGCCTCCTTGACGCCGACGATGCCGGGCACCGTGGCCAGGCGCAGGGCGGTCTCGGGCTGCATGTCGGCCACCGTGCGGCCGGGCACGTTGTACAGCACCACTGGCAGGTCCACGGCCTCGGCGATCGCCAAGAAATGCTGGTAGATGCCTTCTTGCGACGGCTTGTTGTAGTAGGGCACCACCTGCAGCGTGCAATCGGCGCCAACCTCTTTGGAAAACCGGGTCAGCTCGATCGCTTCGCGGGTGGAGTTGGCGCCGGCGCCCGCCATGATCGGCACCCGGCCGGCGGCATGGGCCACCGCCACGCGGATGATGTCGCAGTGCTCGTTGACCGAGACCGTGGGTGATTCACCGGTCGTGCCCACCACGCCGATGCAATCGGTGCCCTCGGCGATGTGCCAGTCGATCAGCTTGCGCAGCGTCTCAAAATCGACGCTGCCGTCTTCGAACATCGGCGTGACCAGGGCGACGATGCTGCCAACAATGGGTTTCATTCGGATTCCTTGCGAAGCGGTGATTTTAGCCGCCTGGCAAGGCCGGGCCAAAAGCCCACGGCGGGGCCCGATTCAGGGCGCTGGCGTGGCCTGCAAGGCGTGGCGCGGTGGCGCTGCGCTGTCGGCGATGGTGCGCACCGCCACCACCCGCTGCACAAAACGCGCGGGATTCTCGAGAAAGCCGTGCTCGTAGGCCACCACGGTCAGCCCGGCGCAGCGCTGGATCAACTCACCCGGCTGCAGCAGGAAGTCCGGCCGTGACGGCTTGCCCACCGACGCATTGCCGGCGGCAAAGGTTTCGCAGACCAGCACCGCGCCGGGCGCCAGTGCGCTGATCAGGTCTGGCCACAGCGGCCGCCACAGGTAGTTGAAGACCAGCACCGCGTCGAACTGGCGGCCTGGCAGTGGCCAGGGCGCGTTTTCGATGTCGGCGGTGGTCAACTCGGCACTGCCGGCATGGACCAGGTCGATCGATTCGGCCAGCGCCGCGGCGTCACGGTCGATGCCGGTCACGGCAAATCCGCGCGCGGCCGCCCAGCGCAGGTGGCGGCCGCGGCCGCAGGCCAGGTCCAGCAGCCGGCCGCCCGCGGGCAGCAGGTGGGCCCAGCGCTGCAGCCAGTCGGACGGTGCGCCGCTGGTGTGCGATGGCGGCTGCCTGCCCGGATGCACTGGCCGACCCCCGGTCGCGCTCAAAAGCAGGCCCAGACCCGGTTGGCCAGATCGACCACCAGGTGCGGGTTCAGGTAGGCGGCAAACACGCTGGCCAGCGCGGCGGCCAGGGCCGACCCGACGGCCAGACTGGCGGCCAGCCTGCGCAAGCGTCCCGGCAGCGCAGCGCGCATCACGCTACCGCCGGCACAGGGCCGCTGCGGTGAATGGCGGTCTCACGCACCGGCAGGTTGATCAGCGCGGCAAACACCCCCAGCGCGACCGCAATCCACCACACCAGGTCGTAATTGCCGGTGGCGTCGTACAGCCGGCCGCCCAGCCACACCCCCAGGAACGAGCCGACCTGGTGGCTGAAGAAGATGAAGCCGCCCAGCATTGACAAATACTGCACCCCGAAGATCTGCGCCACCACCGCGTTGGTCGGCGGCACGGTGGACAGCCACAGCAGGCCCATCGTGCCGGAGAACAAATAAACGCTCATCGGGCTGAGCGGCACCAGCAAAAAGGCCACGATCACGACCGACCGCAGCGCGTAGATGCCCGACAGGATGTAGCGCTTGGGAACCCGCTGTCCCAGCCAGCCGGCGGTGTAGGTGCCAAACACGTTGAACAGCCCGATCAGCGCCAGCGCGGTGGTGGCCACGCCCGGCGCCATGCCGTGGTCACGCAGGTAGCTGGGCATGTGCACGCCGATGAACACCACCTGGAAGCCGCAGACAAAGTAGCCTGCCATCAACCATTGGAAGCTGCGGTAGCCAAAGGCCTCGCGCAGTGCCGACCCGACGCTTTGGCGGAAACCCTCGTGCACGGCCTGCGCCGGCTCGCGCAGGCCACGCGCCAGCGGCAGGATCGCCAGCGCGGCGCAGCCCAGCACAAACAGCGCGTTCTGCCAGCCCCAGGCGCTGATCAGCCAGTTTTCCACCGGCACCATCAGGAATTGGCCAAACGAGCCTGCGGCGGCCGCCACGCCCATTGCCCAGGACCGCTTGTCGGCCGCCACGTTGCGGCCGATCACGCCGTAG
>JBKJKU010000185.1:0-4741 GCA_046597355.1 Aquabacterium sp. | reverse complement strand
GCCGGACATCCGCTCCGAGATCTGGCTGAAGGCATGGGGCAACCTGTCGTTCAACCCGATCTCGGCGCTGACCCATGCCACGCTGCAAGACATCTGCCGGTTTCCGCCGACCCGCACGCTGGCCGAGCGCATGATGACCGAGGCCCAGGCGGTGGCCGAAGCGCTGGGCGTGAAGTTCAAGATCACGCTGGCGCAGCGGCTGGCCGGTGCCGAGGCCGTGGGTGCGCACAAGACGTCGATGCTGCAGGACGTGGAGCACGGCCGGGCGCTGGAGCTGGAGGCGCTGGTGGGCGCCGTGGTCGAACTGGGCCGCATCACCGGCACGCCCACGCCCCATATCGAGGCGGTCTACGCCGCCACCAGCCTGCTGGGTCAAACCCTGGCGCAGCAAAACGGCAGGCTGGCCGTGCAATCCAGCTGATCGCGGCGGGTTGGCCGGTCAGCCGATCGACCGGCACGCCGAGTTGCCGCACCGGCCGACTGGCTGGTCGGCCTCAGGCTGCTGCCGGCGCTGCATAGCTGTTGCGCAGCGTGCCGATGCCGTCGATGACCACCTCGATCACCGCGCCCGGCTTCATCGGCAAGGCGCCCAGCGAGGTGCCGCACAGGATCAGATCACCGGGTTCCAGCGTCATGTCGAAAGACAAGCGCGACACCAGCTCGGCCGGCGAAAAAAACATGTCGGCAAACCGGTAGTTTTGCCGCTCGCGCCCGGCCACCAGCGTGCGCAGGCCGGCCTGCGCCGGGTTGAAATCGGTATCGATCACCGGACCAAAGGCGCAGAAGCCGTCAAAGCTCTTGGCGCGTGTCCACTGCGCAAACGACGGGTCGCTGTGCAGCAACTCTACCGCCGTCACGTCGTTGGCGCAGGTGTAGCCCAGGATGCTCGCGGTGGCGTTCTCCGGTGCGACAGCGCGGGTGGTGCGGCCGATCACGATGGCCAGTTCACCCTCGTAGACGACCCGGCCGTCGTGCGCAACAGGCGCGGGGATGGAGGTCTGGTGCGCCGTCACGCTGCTGGTGGCCTTCAGAAAGTACAGCGGTTCGGCCGGCCGGGCCCAGCCGTTTTTCTCGGCGGCGGCGCGGTAGTTGTTCCACAGCCCGATGATCTTGCCGGGCCGGCACGGCGCCAGCCAGGCGATGTCGGCCAGCCGCAGGTGGGCGCCGGTCGGCCGGGGCTGGTGGAACAGGTCGCCGTCGTGCACTTGCACCACGTCGCCATCGAGCAGGCCAAAACCCTCGACACCGGCATGGCTGTACCGCATCCATTTCATCGCTTTTCCTTGAAGTTGGCGTGGGCCGGCGGGTATCAAGCGCCGGCAAACGCCTGCCAGATCATGTAGCTCGCCAGCCCGTAGAGCAGCGTGGCAAACACTTTCTTGAGCTGGCGGGTGTCCATCGCGTGGGCCCGGCGTGCCCCCAGCGGCGCGGTCAAGACGCTGGCCGCAGCGATCACGGCCAGGGCCGGCAGCATCAGGTAGCCGACTGCGCCGGGGGCGGCGGGCGGCAGGTTCCAGCCGGCGATCAGGTAGCCCACCGTGTTGGCCAACGCGATCGGAAAGCCGAGTGCAGCGCTGGTGGCCACCGCATTGGCCATCGCCACATTGCACCAGGTCATGAATGGCACCGAAATGAAGGCGCCGCCGGCACCCACCAGCCCCGACACCAGCCCGATCACACCCCCCGCCGCGCCCGCACCCAGCGGGCCGGGCATCTGCCGGCTGGGCTTGGGCTTGCGGTTGATCAGCATCTGGGTGGCTGAAAAGCCCACGAACAGCGCGAACAGCACGGCCAGCGCCGGGCCCTTGAGCAGCGAAAACACGCCCGCGCCCGACACCAACCCGCCGACCACAATGCCGGGTGCCAGCCGGCGCACCAAATCCCAGCGCACGGCGCCGCGGCGGTGGTGTGCACGCACGCTGGCGACCGAGGTGAACAGGATGGTGGTCATCGACGTGGCGATCGCCATCTTCACGGCCAGCCCGGGCGCAATGCCGCGGTGGCTGAAGATCAGCGTCAAAAACGGCACCATCAACATGCCGCCGCCCACGCCCAGCAGCCCCGCCAAGAAGCCGGTGCAGGCGCCCAGCAGCAGCAGCTCAGCGATCAGGGTCGGTTCGAGAAAGCCCATCAGGTGGGCACGCCGGCCAGCAGGGGCTGCAGCGCGGACCATTCGGCGGGGCTCACTGGGGTGATCGACAGCCGGTTGCCGGGTTTGAGCAGCAGCATGCTGGCCAAGTCGGGCCGTTGGCGCATTGCGCGCAGGCTCAGCAGCCGCGTCTTGGCCACCAGCCGCACGTCCACATGCAGCCAGCGCGGTGCGGCAGGCGTGGCCTTGGCGTCGAAATACGGGCTGGCGGGGTCGAACTGGGTGGCGTCAGGGTAGGCCGGGCCGGCCACCTCGGCCAGGCCGGCGATGCCGGGCTCAGCGCAGGACGAGTGATAAAACAGCACGCCGTCACCCGCTTGCATCGCGTCGCGCATGAAGTTGCGGGCCTGGTAGTTCCGGACGCCGATCCAGGGCACGGTCTGACCAGGCGCAGCGGCCAGATCATCGATCGAGCACTCGCTGGGCTCGCTCTTCATCAACCAGAACTGGGCCGCTGGGCGAGGGGGCATGGGAGAAATGGGGGTGTCCGTTGCGGGGCCGTGAACCGCATTCCTGATCCCAAAGGGAGGATCAGGTGGGCAAGGTCAACGAGGCTTCGGGTTCATCTGACGCGAGACGATCACACCCGCTTCGCAATATCCCAAGCCCTGGCTCAATGAGCATCGGATCAAGGAAATCAAGCCCACAACCCCACAACGAACGAATCGATTCTAAGCAAGAGCGATAGCCCCTTGTGCGAGGATTTTTTCACAGCAGCAGGCCGTCGTCGCCCAGCGCGGTGTCGATGCGGCGGATCAGGTGTTCGATGTCGGGCGCGTTGGTTTCATTGGTCGTCCAGCTGCCGTCGGCGGTCGGCGCGGGGCTGGGCGCCACTGCCACCGGCGCATGGTTTTGCTCGGCGCGCTGGTAGGCCAGGTTCAGCGCCGTCAACACGGCGATGCGCTCACGCGCCTTGACCTTGCCAGCGTCGCGGATGGCGCTCATTTCGCGGTCGACGATGGCCACGGCTTCGTGCAGCAGCTTCTCGCCATCGGGCGGGCAGGCCAGCATGTAGCTTTGGCCCAGGATGGTGGTTTCAACCTGCTTCATGCCGCGTCCCGGTCGGTGCTGCTGGGCGTCAGCAGGGCCGGCGCTGCGCTGGGCACTGGCCCTGCCGCGGGGCCGCGCTCGGCCGGCAGGCGGTCGAGCAGGGCGTCGATGCGGGCGCGCGCCGCGGCCAGCCGCGACCGCAGGCTGTCGCGCTCGCTGCTGACGCTGCCGAGCTGTTGCTCGAGCAGCGCGTTGGTGCGCTTGAGTTCCTCGTGCCGCAGCACCAGGCGTTCGATCCGCTCGGCGAGATCATCGAGTCTTGACATGCACTGCCGCCGCTTCTCTAAGGGTGATGCCCATTGTAAGTGGCCGGTCCTGACGCGCAGGTTGCGCCGCACCTGCCGGGCCAGCGCAGGCCGACCCGGTGTGGGCCTGCGGTAGGATCGGATTTGTTGGTGCTCTGGCTGCCTGTCATGGACAGCTGGGTTAAACGGGAAGCAGGAAGACGCGTCACCCCCGGTGAGGCGTCCAACCTGAGCTGCCCCCGCAACGGTAAGCGGACGAGACTGCTGGTGCACCCCACCAAAAGCCTCCGCTCCTGTGTCTGACGCCACTGGCCGTATCTGCGGTCGGGAAGGCCACAGGGGTTGTCTCCGCCAGCCCGGATACCGGCCAACAAGGGGCGCTTGCCGTACGGGCAGGCGCAAATCGGTCTGCACCTGCGGGGACGCTGGAGCGGACGTTCTTTGTTGCTTTCCTTCCATGAACCCATCCCTTGTTTTTGAGCGTCCGCTCTCGGCCGCTGCCTTGTTTCGTCCGCGCACGGTTGCACGCGCCTGCGCACTGTCCGCCGGACTGTTGCTCACCACCTTGCCCGCACTCGCCGCGCAAGACACGGTAGTGGTGACAGCGTCCCGGGTGCCCGAGCGCGCCAGCGCTGCGGTGGCCGAGGTGTCGGTGATCGACCGCGCCATGCTGGACCGCAGCGCCGGCCGCACGCTGGTCGAGCTGCTGTCGCAGCTGCCCGGCCTGCAATTCACCAGCAACGGTGGCCTGGGCAAGTCGGCCTCGGTCTTCATCCGCGGCCTGGAGGCGCGCCACACGCTGCTGCTGCTGGACGGCGTGCGCATCGGCTCGGCCACGCTCGGCACGCCGTCGCTGGACAACCTGCCGCTCGACACGGTAGAGCGCATCGAGGTGGTGCGCGGCCCGATGTCGGCGCTGTATGGCAGCGACGCGGTGGGCGGTGTCATCCAGATATTTACCAGCCGCGGCAAGCCCGGGCTGCAGCCGGTGGCGCGCATCACCGCCGGCAGCGACCGCCATGGCCAGGTGTCGGCTGGCCTGGGCTACGGCCAGGGCGGCTTCGATGCCAGCCTGCAACTGCAGCACACCGAAACCCAGGGCTTTTCGGCCACCAACCCGAAAGTCCAGTTCGGCAACCACAACGCCGACCGGGACGGTTTCCGCCAGGACGGCGGCAGCTTGCGGCTGGGCTGGCAATTTGCGCCGGACTGGCGAATCGACGCACTGGCGGTCGAGTCCAACGGCCGCAGCGGCTACGACGACGGCCCAAGCGTTGACGCCCAGGCCGGTGTGCAC
>JBKJKU010000132.1:0-5799 GCA_046597355.1 Aquabacterium sp. | reverse complement strand
GGCACAGCTTCCAGTTGCATGCGTTCCACGGTTTTGGCGCCTACATCTGCGGCGAGGAGACAGCGCTGCTCGAGTCGCTGGAAGGCAAGAAGGGCCAGCCGCGGTTCAAGCCGCCGTTTCCGGCGAGCTACGGTCTGTACGGCAAGCCGACCACGATCAACAATACCGAGACGTTTGCGGCCGTGCCCTGGATCATCCGCAATGGTGGCCCTGCCTACCTGGCGTGTGGCAAGCCCAACAACGGTGGCACCAAGATCTTCTCGATGGTGGGCGACGTCGAGCGGCCAGGCAACTACGAGATCCCGATGGGCACGCCGTTCGCCAAGATTCTTGAGCTGGCCGGGGGCGTCAAAGGTGGCCGGCGGCTCAAGGCGGTGATCCCTGGTGGCTCGTCCGCGCCGGTGTTGCCAGCGTCCATCATGATGGATTGCACGATGGACTACGACTCGATCGCCAAGGCGGGATCGATGCTGGGCTCGGGCGCTGTGATCGTGATGGACGACACCCGTTGCATGGTCAAGAGCCTGCTGCGGCTGTCCTACTTTTACAGCCACGAGTCCTGCGGCCAATGCACACCTTGCCGCGAAGGCACCGGCTGGCTGTGGCGCCTGGTCAACCGGCTGGAGCACGGCCATGGCAAGGCCGAAGATCTGGCCTTGCTCGACTCGGTGGCTGAAAACATCATGGGCCGCACCATCTGCGCGCTGGGCGACGCGGCGGCAATGCCGGTACGCGGCATGCTCAAGCATTTCCGCGATGAGTTTGTGCATCACGTCGAACACAAGACCTGCATGGTCCCGGCGTACGTCTGAAACCGGGCACGAACATGATCGAACTAGAACTCGACGGCAAAAAAGTCAGCGTTGCCGAAGGCAGCATGGTGATGCATGCCGCTGATGCAGCCGGCGCCACCATCCCACATTTCTGCTACCACAAGAAGCTCAGCATCGCGGCCAACTGCCGCATGTGCCTGGTGGACATCGAAAAAGCGCCCAAACCGATGCCGGCTTGTGCGACGCCAGCCACACAGGGCATGGTCGTGCGCACCAAATCCGACAAGGCGCTCAAGGCACAGAAGTCGGTGATGGAGTTCTTGCTGATCAACCATCCGCTGGACTGTCCCATCTGCGACCAGGGCGGCGAATGCCAGCTGCAGAACCTGGCGGTGGGCTATGGCGCTGGCGCTTCGCGTTTTACCGAAGAAAAGCGCGTTGTCTTTCACAAGAACGTCGGGCCGCTGATCTCCATGCAGGAGATGAGCCGCTGCATCCACTGCACCCGGTGCGTGCGATTTGGCCAAGAGGTTGCGGGCGTGATGGAGCTGGGCATGCAGCACCGTGGCGAGCACAGCGAGATCACCACCTTCGTCGGCCAGACCATCGACAGCGAGTTGTCGGGCAACATGATCGACATCTGCCCGGTCGGTGCGCTGACCAGCAAGCCCTTCCGCTACGCTGCCCGTACCTGGGAGCTGTCGCGCCGCAAGAGCATCAGCCCCCACGACAGCACCGGCGCGAACCTGATCATCCAGATCAAGTCCGACAAGGTGCTGCGTGTTGTGCCGCAAGAAAATGAAGCTGTCAACGAGTGCTGGATCGCCGACCGCGACCGCTTCAGCTACGAAGCGCTGAACAGCGATCAGCGGCTGAAGACGCCGATGATCAAGCAGGGTGGCCAGTGGCAGTCGGTGGACTGGAATACCGCGCTGGCTTGCGTGGCTGATGGTTTGAAGCGCATCAAGGCCGAGCACGGCGTATCAGGTATCGGCGCGGTGGCGTCGGCCCACCGAACCGTCGAAGAGTTGCACCTGCTGGCCAAACTGGTGCGCGGCCTGGGCTGCGAGAACATTGACTTCCGCACCCGCCACGCCGACTTCAGCAATACGGCGGCTGCGGGCAAGGCACGTTGGCTGGGCACGTCGATTGCCTCGCTGTCCAACCTGGATCGGGCGTTTGTCATTGGCTCTTTCCTGCGCAAAGACCATCCGCTGATGGCGCAGCGTTTGCGGCAATCGGTGCGCAAGGGCGGCGCAGTGATGAGCCTGAACGCCGTGCATGACGATTGGGCGATGCCCGTGGCCGCGACGATCACTGCTGCGCCCGCCGCTTGGGTCCAGGCTCTTGCTGATGTGGCGGCATACATTGCTGCGGCCAAAGGGCTGGGCGCACCTGCTTCGGCGACAACCCATGCGCAGGCCGAACAGGTTGCGCAAGCGCTGATGTCTGGCGAGCGCAAGGCTGTGTTGCTCGGCAACGCTGCGGCACAACATCCAGAAGCGTCGGCTCTGCTCGCATTGGCGCAGTGGATCGGCGCCCAGACCGGCGCCACGGTGGGCTACCTCACCGCTGACGCCAACACCGTCGGCGCGCAATGGGTTGGCGCACTGCCAGGTGCAGGCGGACTGAACGCCGGTCAGATGCTCACCCAGCCGATGAAGGCGCTGTTGCTGCTCGACGTCGAGCCGGCACTGGACGGCGCCAATGCTGCCGCTGCAACGGTTGCGGCGGCAGGCTCGGGTCTGGTGGTGGCCTTCACCTCGTTCAAGGACGCCCGGGTCGACAACGCCGACGTGCTGTTGCCGGTGGCGCCATTCACCGAAACAGCAGGCACCTTTGTCAGCGCTGAAGGCCGGGTGCAGAGCTTTCACGGTGTTGTAAAACCCGCTGGCGACAGCCGTCCGGCGTGGAAGGTGCTGCGGGTGCTGGGCAATCTGCTGGGCCTGACCGGGTTCAGCCAGGAATCGGCTGATGACGTCCGCGTCGAGGCGCTCGGCGACCTCAACGCCTTGGCGGACCGCCTCGACAACCGCACGGACGCAGTACCGGTGCTGCTGCCGGTGCCAGCAGGCTTGCAGCGCCTGTCCGATGTGCCGATTTATGCCACCGACGCGCTGGTGCGCCGGTCGCCGTCGTTGCAGCAAACCGTTGACGGCAAGCGCCCGGTGGCCAGCCTGCCGTCGGCGCTCTGGCAGCAGCTTGGCCTGCAGGCGGGTGACCGGGTTCGTGTAGCGCAAGGCGAAGCCAGTGCGGTACTGCCGGCGCGCGAGGACAGCTCACTCGCTGACGACACCGTTCGGGTGCCGGTCGGCCACCCCGATACCGCCACCCTCGGCGCGATGTTCGGTGCCATTTCGGTTGAGAAAGCCTGACCATGCTCAACGACTTCAACCAGTTCGGTGGCGCACTGTTCGGCGGCCTGCTGTGGCCCGTGATCTGGAGCCTGATCAAGATCATTGCCGTGGTCGCGCCGCTGATGATCTGCGTGGCCTATCTCACGCTGTGGGAGCGCAAGGCCATTGGCTGGACACAGATCCGACCAGGCCCTAACCGGGTCGGTCCTTACGGCCTGCTGACACCCATCGCCGACGCGGTGAAGCTGATCTTCAAGGAGATCATCCGGCCCACAGCCGCACACAAAGGCTTGTTTTTCCTCGGTCCGGTCATGACCATCATGCCGGCGCTGGCGGCCTGGGCGGTGATGCCCTTCGGGCCCGAGGTGGCGCTGGCCAACATCAATGCCGGCCTGCTGTTCCTGATGGCGATCACCTCGCTGGAGGTCTACGGGGTGATCATCGCCGGCTGGGCGTCCAATTCAAAGTACGCCTTCCTGGGCGCGCTGCGGGCGTCAGCCCAGATGGTCAGCTATGAGATCGCGATGGGCTTTGCCCTGGTGGTTGTGCTGATGGTGGCCGGCTCGATGAACATGAGCGAGATCGTGATGAGCCAGGGTCGCGGCATGATGGCCAGTGCCGGCGTGGGCCTGCTGTCCTGGAACTGGCTGCCGCTGTTCCCGGTCTTCATCGTCTACTTCATCGCAGGCCTGGCCGAAACCAACCGCCACCCGTTCGATGTGGTGGAGGGTGAGTCCGAGATCGTGGCCGGTCACATGATCGAGTATTCGGGCATGTCGTTTGCGATGTTCTTCTTGGCCGAATACGCCAACATGATCCTGGTGTCCACGCTCTGCGTGGTGTTGTTCCTGGGCGGCTGGCTCAGTCCGTTTGCGGTGCTCGATTTCATCCCGGGCTGGATCTGGCTGGCCGCCAAGGTGTTCGTCGTCGTCACCATGTTCCTCTGGGTCCGCGCAACGTTCCCGCGCTACCGCTATGACCAGATCATGCGGCTGGGTTGGAAGATCTTCATCCCCATCACACTGATCTGGCTGGTGGTGGTCGGTCTGTGGATGCAGACCCCACTGAATATCTGGAAGTGATATGACGCCCCCTAGCTCACTCTGTTCGCTACGCCCCGTGGGGGCGCAGGCTCCCTTTGGGGCGGCGCGTCAGGAGGTCTGACATGCCCACCACTCAAACCGCATCACTGAAAGACTTCCTCTCCAGCTTCATGCTGCTGGAGTTGCTGAAGGGGCTCAAACTCACGGGGCGCTACTTCTTTCAGAAAAAGATCACCGTGCAGTTCCCTGAGGAAAAAACGCCGCAGAGCCCGCGCTTCCGCGGCCTGCATGCGCTGCGCCGCTATGAAAACGGCGAAGAGCGCTGCATCGCCTGCAAGCTGTGCGAGGCGGTCTGCCCGGCAATGGCCATCACGATCGAGAGCGAAGTGCGCGACGACGGTAGCCGACGCACCACCCGTTACGACATCGACCTGACCAAGTGCATCTTCTGCGGCTTTTGTGAAGAAAGCTGCCCGGTTGATTCCATCGTCGAAACCCATATTTTTGAATATCACGGTGAAAAGCGCGGCGACCTGTACTTCACCAAAGACATGTTGCTGGCGGTCGGTGACCGCTACGAAGCCCAGATTGCCGCCAACAAGGAGGCCGACGCGAAGTACCGCTGACCGTCTCTTTCCCAGCCCGTCCCCGGCTCAGCTTGGCCCGGGGCGGGATGGAAGAGGGCGGCGCGATACCCCATCGCAGATATTCCCATGACCACTACAGGCGCACTTTTCTACTTTTTTGCGGCCGTGTTGCTGTTTGCCGCGTTCCGTGTCATCACGGCGCGCAGCACAGTGCATGCCGTGCTTTACCTGGTGCTGGCTTTTGCCAATGCCTCGGTGATCTGGATGTTGCTCAACGCCGAATTCCTCGCCATCACGCTGGTGCTGGTGTATGTCGGCGCGGTGATGGTGCTGTTCCTCTTTGTCGTGATGATGCTCGACCTCAAGAGTGATGACGACCGTGGGGGCTTTTGGAAGCACCTGCCGCTGGCTGGCTTGATCGGTGCGGTGATCGCGCTCGAAATGGCGTTGGTGCTGATGGGCGGCTTCAGGTTGACCGATGCGCCGGTGCTGGACCCGGCACTGGCCAAGCTGGGCAATACCCGCCTGCTCGGCATCGAGATCTACACCAAGTACCTCTATCCGCTGCAAATCGCTGCCGTGCTGCTGCTGGTGGCCATCATCGCGGCGATCGCGCTGACGCTGCGCAAGCGCAAAGACAGCCGCTCGCAAGACCCCTCACAACAGGTGCTGGCCAAGAAGGCTGACCGTCTGCGGATTGTCAAGATGCAGCCGGTGTTCGAGCTGCCCTCGGTGCCGGCCGCCAGCCCGGCAACTCAGGCGCAAGCGGCCGCTGCAGCTGGGGAGAAAAAATGAGCTTCGGACCGGTCACGCTGGGTCACTACCTCTCGCTGGGCGGCATGCTGTTTGCGCTGTCGGTGATTGGCATCTACCTGAACCGCCGCAACCTGATCGTGTTGCTGATGGCCATCGAGCTGATGCTGCTCGCAGTCAACATGAACTTCGTAGCGTTTTCCCACTATCTGGGCGACATGGCGGGCCAGGTGTTCGTGTTTTTCATCCTCACGGTGGCCGCCGCCGAATCGGCAATTGGCCTGGC
>JBKJKU010000131.1:0-5808 GCA_046597355.1 Aquabacterium sp. | reverse complement strand
CAGCACCCCGGCAATCAGGCCGTGGATGTGGAACAGCGGCATGATGTTGAGACCGCAGTCGCCGGGCGTGAACTGCAGGGTGCGGCCGATGTTGGCGGCCGACGCACACAAGTTGCGCTGCGACAGCGGCACGATCTTGGGCCGCGAGGTGGTGCCGGACGTGTGCAGCACCATCGAGATGTCGTCGGGCTGGGCAAAACCACCGACAGCCGTTGCTGGCCCCGCCGCAGCCAGCGCTGCCCGCGGTTGCAGGGTGAAGCTGCCCGCACCGGCGCCGGTCAACGCGACCAGGTCCAGCACCCGCACGCCAAGCTTTTCCGCCACCGCCACCGCGGGCGACGCGCTGCCCTGCTCGACGATCAAGGCCTTGGCATGCAGGTCGGCCAGGTAGAACTCGAACTCGTCAGCGCGGTAGGCCGGGTTCAGCGGCGCGCTGGCCACACCGCAGGCGCAGGCGGCAAAACAGGAGGCCATCTCGGGCCCGTTGGCCAGCACGATGGCCACCCGGTCGCCGCGGCCGATGCCTTGGGCGTTGAGGAAGGCCAAGGTGTCGGCCACCAGGCCGCGCAGGCCCTTGAAATCGAGTGCGTTGCGGCCGGGTGCAGAAAGCGCCGGGGCGGAGTCAGCGCCAGTGGCCAGCAGGTCGATCAAGGAGGTCGGGGTCATTGGCGGGCATCCTGAGGAAGTGGGGGCGAGTCGGGGCAAGCGGAATGGGTACACAAGCACCTGCCAGCCCCTGTGCAGGCCGGCAGACCAGCAAACTGCACTGCGACGGCAGACTGACCGGCGAAGCTTGACGTGTGGTGGTGGGGCGTCGCGGCCTGTCGTGGCGGGTAAAGCGCCGGCGGCGAGCGACATCCCAGGGTGAAGGCGGGCCATCGTGAACCCGGAACGCCCTTTGCGCAGGTGCAGCGCATGTCTGGCTGGTGTGCCTGATGGGCACAGGCCCTCAGTGTGCCAGCAGCGGAAGACCCCTGGCTATCCGGGCTTTCATCACGAGACGGCGGGTATTGCAGGCCGGGCGCGCGGCCGGGCCGCACGCCCCGCCGCCTGTCAGGCCGCGTCGAACCGGATGCTGGCCAGCGCCACGGTGTTGCCCCCCCGGCGACAGGCCTCGGCCAACGCGGTGGTGCAGGCGGTGGTCAGCTCGTCGTGGCTGTGCGCGGTGTGCGGGAAGCTGGCCACCCCCATGGCCACGGTGAAGCTCAGCTCGACGCCGTCGAGCATGACGATCTGGGTGGCGCACTGGCGCCGCAGGCCCTCCATGCGGGAATGCGCTGTGGCCAACCCGACGCCCGACAGCAGCACGGCAAAGTGCCGGTCGTCGATGTGGCAGGACGCGTCCATCGCCCGGGTATTGCCGCGCAGCAGTCGGCCCATTGCCTCGCAGATGCGGTCGTGGGCGCGGCTGCCGGCGGCGGCCACTTTGTCGGTAAACGGGTCCAGCACCATGTAGACCAGCGCAAATTCACGGTGTTCGCGGGACGACAGGTCCAGCTCGCGGCGCATCTGGTCGTCGAAATGGGCCCGGCTGTACAGCCCGCTGGCCTGGTCGCGCAGACCTTGGTCGGCCATTTCGGCGCGCAAGCTGTCGTTGGCTTTTTGCTGCTGCTCCAGCTGGTCGAGTGCCACCCGCAGCTGGGTATCGCGCTGGCGCTGGGGCGCCGTGTTCTGCCAGACGCTGCAGATCAGGCGGGGCTCTCCGCTGGACGCCGAGGCAGGCTTGACGAGCCGCAGCACCTGGAAGTCACGCCGCTCGCCCTGCAGCTCAAGCCGGTGGTCACTGGTCAACACGCTGCCCTGCGCCAGCGCGGTGTGGTCGGCAGTGCGCAGCAGCGTGGCGGTGGTCGCATCGAACAAGTCGGCATCGCTGCGGCCGACCAGATCAACCCCGGGATGGCCCAGCAGCCCGGCCAGCGCGGCATTGGCCAGGCGGTACCGCCCGTCGTCAGCCTGCTTGATGCCTAGCCCCAGGCCTTGTTGGGCGGCCAGTGCCATCAGGGCTTGCGCCATCAGATCATGGGTCGCCAGTTGGGTGGCCGCCGAGGGCGGTGGCAATGGCGATCCTGCGGGATCGGACCCGGCAGGGGTGGTGAGGATGGCGGAGGGGATCACGGCGGGATTTAGGTTTGCGAGCTGGGTCGCCGGATGACGTGTCTGGCATCGATTCTGGTGATCCTCCGGCCCAGCGACAAGCTGATCCGGACCGGTCCCCCTAGGAACAATCATACCGAGGACCACAGCGCCCGGTGGCGCGCCCTCCGCTTGAAAAGCCCCGGCTTCATGCTGCTGATCAACCCAGCAAAACCTGCATGCTGTGTTCGTACAGCGAGGTCAGCGCCTCGAAACTGGCGAGCAAGGCCTCGCTCTCCCGCGCCAGCGCACCCCGGCCAGCAGCGGCATCCGGGCCGGCTGCCCGGCGCAGGCCGTCAAGCAGTCGTTGCCACTGGCCGCGGGCCTGGGCCAACGTGGCCCGGATGGCGTCGGTGGCCAACGGCGCTTGTTCCAGCGCCAGCAGTGTGGTCTCGAAGTCATGCACGGTCATGGCGGCTGCGCTGGCCTGCGCTGCGCCAGCGTTTTCGCCCAGCAGGCCCGCCAGCAGCGCTTGCTTGGCCAGGCGCTGCGACAGCATGCGCTGCCGGCCACACAGGTTGATCAACGACAAGCTGCGGCGGCCGCTGGCGTGTTCCAGCGCCGCGGTCAGGGCGTCGGCCTGCTCCAACAGGGCTTCGGCCAGTTGGTCGGCCTGTTGCAGCACCGCAGCGGTGGGCATGACCATTCGGCCGGCTGGCGCCAAGCCGGTGTCCGACATGCCGGCCACCTTCACCAGCGCCAGCCAGGCATTGCGCGATCCCGTCAGCAGTGCCGCGGCCGGCCCGGCCAGCGGCAAGGCCGCGAGGTGGTCCAGGTTGGCTTGCAGGCGTTGCAGCGTCTCGGCCAGACCGTCGTCGGCACGCTGGCGGCTGCCCGACGCCGCACGCAAGGCCAGCGCCTTGACGCAACGCTGCGACAACATGCGCAACTGCCCGGCCCGGTTGACCGCATCGGCCGCGGCGGCGGCCTCGATCACGCCGCGCGAGACCTCACCCACCCGCAGATTGGCCTGCATCGACGCCGCCCGCAGCAGCGAAAAAGCATCCTCCTCGCTGAGCTGCTGGTGGCGCATCAGCACGCCTTTGGCGCGGTCCACCCATTTGCGTTCGTCCAACCGCGCCAGCGCCCCCTGCAGCTCCTGCCGCAAGCGCTGTTCATGTGCAAAACGCGGCACCGCCAGGGCCAGCGCTGCGTGCAGCGTCGCCAGCTGCAAGGGCGACGGCAACCAGGCCATGACATGGGCGTCGATCAGCGCGGCCGCCGCGTCGGGCAGCCGGTCGCCGCCCAGCACCAGCACCGGCTTGGGCGTGGCAACCGCCAGCAGTGCCAGCGCCGACCACAGCGCCGCAGCGGCAGCCGGGTCGGCGCTGTCGGCACTGTCGGCCCACACCACGATCACTTCCGGTGCAAGCCCTACCGTTTCACGCACCAACATGTGGCACGGCACGGCGGCCAGCACCGGCAAGCCCGCCGCCTGCAGACGCACTTGCAGCGCCTGCCCGGCAGCAAGGGCCGGCAGGTCGTCCGCCGTCACGATCAGCAGGTTCATCAAGGGCATCAACGGTATCGGGAAAGTGGACAGAGGACAGAGGGCCAAAAAGCGCAAGACCTCGTGTCCAGGATCAGTAAAGACCCTGACCATACCAAGCCCTCAGCGCCCCGCGCTTGAGCAACGCCGGTCGGCCGCCCGCTTTGTTTGGGCCGTGTACCGGCCCGCCAGCTGGCATGAATGCTGCATTGCATCATGCGTCGGGTGTGACGCTGCACCCGGGCCGGCAAGCCGGCCGCTCACCCTGTATGGGGTGCTGCACCACGCCAAGGGCAGCGGCAACGCCGCCCGTTCCAGCAGACCCCGACGGTCTGCCTGCCGGCCGGGCCGCCTCCGCAGCGATGCGCGCCCCCAACCGGCCCGCCGGCGCGCCCAGGATCACGCCAAAGCCCACCGCCGCACCATTCACAGGATCACCGCCCCGCCACGCACCGCCGGCCGGGTGCGGCCAGCAGGCCTGTCCCGTCCATTGCCCCGCAGGAGAAAAGCACATGAAAAAGATGAAACTGGTGTTGATCGGCAACGGCATGGCCGGTGTGCGCACGCTCGAAGAGCTGATCCGCATCGCCCCCGAGCTCTACGACATCACGGTGTTCGGCGCCGAACCGCATCCCAACTACAACCGCATCCTGCTGTCGCCGGTGCTGGCCGGTGAGCAGACGATCGACGAGATCATCCTGAATCCGGTGTCCTGGTATGCGGACAACCACATCACGCTGCACATGGGCCACAAGGTGATCGAGGTGAACCGGGCGCGCCGCACCGTGACCGCCGAGGACGGCCAGGGCGGGCTGGTCAGCGTCGACTACGACCGGCTGCTGATCGCCACCGGCAGCTACCCGTTCATCCTGCCGGTGCCCGGCAAGGACCTGCACGGCGTGATCGCCTACCGCGACATCGCCGACACCGAGATGATGATCGAGACCGCCAAAACGCACCAACACGCGGTGGTGATCGGCGGCGGCCTGCTGGGCCTGGAGGCTGCCAACGGCCTAATGCTGCGCGGCATGCAGGTGACGGTGGTGCACATTGCGCCCTGGCTGATGGAGCGACAGTTGGACGACGTGGCCGGCGGCCTGCTGCGCCAGTCGCTGGAGCAGCGCGGCCTGAAGTTCCTGATCGGTGCCCAGACACAGGCCCTGATCGGTGATGCCGACGGTGGCAAGGGCGGTCGCGTGATGGCTGTGCAGTTCAAGGACGGCACTGAAGTACCGGCCGACCTGGTGGTGATGGCCGCCGGCATCAAGCCCAACACCACACTGGCCGAGGCCATGGGCCTGCACTGCAACCGCGGCATCGTCGTCAACGACACGATGCAGACCACCACCGACCCGCGCATCTACTCAGTGGGTGAATGCGCTGCGCACCGCGGTATCGCCTACGGCCTGGTGGCGCCGCTGTTTGAGCAGGGCAAGGTCTGCGCCACCCATTTGGCGCAGTTTGGCATCGGCCGCTACACCGGCAGCCAGACCAGCACCAAGTTGAAGGTCACCGGTATCGACTTGTTTTCGGCCGGCAACTTCATGGGCGGCACGGCCGAGCAGGGCTTCGAAGAAATCATCATGAGCGACCCTTTTGGCGGGGTCTACAAGAAGCTGGTGATCCAGGGTGACAAGCTGGTGGGTGCCTGCCTGTACGGCGACACGGTGGACGGCAGCTGGTATTTCAAGTTGTTGCGCGAGGGCCGCAAGATCGCCGATATCCGCGACAAGCTGATGTTTGGCGAATCCAATATCGGCGACACCGGCCACCAGGGTCACAGCAAGGCCGCGGCGATGGCCGACTCGGACGAGGTCTGCGGCTGCAACGGCGTGACCAAGGGCAGCATCTGCAAGGCGATCAAGGACAAGGGCCTGTTCACGCTGGAAGAGGTGCGCAAGCACACCAAGGCCAGCGCCAGCTGCGGCAGTTGCACCGGGTTGGTCGAGCAGCTGCTGATGTTCACCGCCGGTGGCGACTACTCCGCCTCGCCGAAGAAAAAGGCCATGTGCGGCTGCACCGACGCCAGCCACCAGGAGACGCGCGACGCCATCCGCACGCAAAAGCTGCTGACCATCGCCGGCGTCTACAGCGCGCTGGGCTGGCGCACGCCCGACGGCTGCAGCAGTTGCAGGCCGGCGGTCAACTACTACCTGATCAGCACCTGGCCCAAGGACGCCAAGGAC
>JBKJKU010000100.1:0-21262 GCA_046597355.1 Aquabacterium sp. | reverse complement strand
GCGATGTACTCCAACGCCTCGAAGCGGGGGGCGCCTGCCATGCCCGCGCTGGCCGACGGACCGGCCAGACCTGCCCCGGCCGCCGGGTACAGGCGGTGCGCCTCGTCGACGCCAACGCCGTCGTACAGGCGGATATCCAGCCCAGGTGCGTTTTCGCCGTACAGGCTGGCCATCAGGTCTTCGACCCGAAAACTGGCCAACACCCAGCCAAATCCGTGGACCCGACGGGCCGCAACCGTGTCGTGTGGCTGCCCCTTGGCGAACACGGGCAGCACCAGCAGCACGCCGTTCTCGGGGTTGCCACCCGGCAACAGGGCTTGACGCAGATTTGAGGTGATTGCGACGCGGCCCGACTGCCGGGACTGAAGCATCGCCTCCCGGCGGAGCGGATCAGACCACAGGTCGCTGCCCAGCGCCCCCACCAGCGCATCGACTGCCGGTGCGGCGTAGGTGACCGGCACAACGACATCACGCGCGCCTGGCGGCTTGACCGTGAATCCGGCCGACCCGGCGGCGCGCTGCGCTGTCTCGAAGGCCGGCACGCCGTCGCCGGGCAACAGCGGCGCAAAGGCGATGGTGCGCAGGCCCGCAAAGTCACCGCCGCCGGTCAGCGCGTCGACATACTGTGCAAAGCCGTCCCGGCTGACCGTGTCCGACGCCTCGAACAGGCCCCGCGCACCGCGCAGCATCTGCTCGTAGCCGGCCAAGCGCTCCTCGATGCGGGTGGTGGTCTGGCGCAGACCAAAGTCGAAATTGCTGCGCATGTCGCGCTGAGCGGTCTGTCGCTCGTGCTGCCACAACCAGGCGGTGATCGCCAGCGACAGCAACCCCACCAGCAGGGGCCAAAGCAGCGGTTGGGCGCGCTTCAAGTCAGGCCCAGGCACTAAAAACGGGTCATCGCCCGGGCCAGATCGGGGCTGAAATAGCGCTCGAAGATACGCTGCACCGTGCCGTCGGCGCGCATGCCGTCGATCAGCTCACGCCAGGCCTGTTGCTGCGGCGCCGGCAGTGACTTGCGCGAAATGATCAGACCGTGCGGCACCGGCGGGTCGTCAAACGCCAGAATCCGGGTCTGCGACCGGATGTTGGCACTGTCCAGCGTGGGGTAGTCGAAGGGTTCGATGATCATCGCCTGCACGCGGCCGTCGAGCAGCACCTGGTACAGCGGCCCGAGCTGGGTGGCAAAACTGACCCGGCCCAGCGCGTCCAGCCGGTCAACCAGGCCATTGGCGCTGGCGCTGTACCGAAAACTGCGGATCACGCCCAGCATCAAGGCCGGCCTGGCCTCGAAATCTGCCGGCTTCTGCACGCCCAAACCTTCACGCACCAGCAGGTAGTACTTGTTGGAGAAGTACCAGGCAAAGGCTGCAAAACGCTCTCGCGGCTCGTTGCTGATGCCCGACAGGCTGAAGTCGAGCGCGCCGGACTCGATCAATTGCCAGATGCGGGCCCTCGGCATCAGCGACACATTGATCTTGCAGCCGCTGCGGCGGGTCAGCTCGTCAGCCATGTCCTTGTCGATGCCCTCGCCGGTCTGGCTGTCGTAGAGCAGACCATGATCGTGCAGCGCCAGCGTGAACGGGCGGCTGCAATCAGGCCCGGCCACGGCCTTGTCGGCCCCGGTCCAGGCCAGGGCGATCAGTACCAGCAGGCGGAAGATGTGCATCGCAGCTTTCAGAGCAGTCCACAGCATAGCCGTGACGCGCTGTTACAGATCTGGACAAGTGCACCACCGCAGTGCCTGCCGTGCCGAATCGCTCTATGACTGCGGCCAACACCGGCCCGCGCGCTGGGCCGCATCCGCTGGCAGACGTAGGCGCGAGTCTTGCTGCGCGTCCCCTGCGCAGATACGCTCCGCCAACCCTTGCCGACACCGCACGCTGTGCCGCCTGGCGCCCAGTGCCCCACCCGCCCAGGCCATGGGCCGGAAAACAACACTTGAAATCCCCAACCGCCCCTGCCCTGCCCGATGCGTGCCCCCAGGCCATCCCGCGCCATGTGCCGCCCGTTGAGGTCGGGCACAGTGGCCCAGCAGCAGTGGCGTTTGCGCCGGGTGCCGATCTGGGTGTGCTGGTGGCACAGGCTGCCAACGGCGACGCCGGCGCCACCGACCGGCTGTTTCACACGCTCTACCGCCAACTCCACCGGCTGGCAAACCGGGAAGCAGCGAGGCTCGGCCCGTATGCCGCGATAGGCGCGACCACGCTGCTGCACGAGGCCTACCTCGACATCTCGCAGCGCGATGCGTTGGCCTTCCCGACCGAAGGCCATTTCATGGCCTACGCCGCACGCGCCATGCGTGGTCTGGTGATCAGCCGGGTGCGTGAGCGCCAGGCGCAGAAGCGCGGCGGCGGCCTGGACATCACCTCGCTGAACACCGAACACGCCGAAGCCTGCCCGCAGCCCGAGCTGCTCAGCGACATCGGCGACTGCCTGGACGAACTGGCCCGCCTGGAGCCCGCCCTGGCGCAGGTGGTGGACCTCAAGTTCTTCTGCGGTTTTTCCGTGCTGGAGATCGCAGCGCTGCTGGGCAGCTCCGAACGCAGCGTGCAACGCCAGTGGGAAAAGGCCCGGCTGCTGCTGCACAGCGCCATGCAAGCCCGTTGACTGCCTGGCGCAGCGCGCGCTGCGTGGCGGCTTTTGCCGCCGCTTTGCGATGGGATTGACAGCACCCCGGAGCCCAGACCCCCGATGAACATTCCCCCACCCGAACGCTGGCGCGAACTCAGCCCGCTGCTCGACGAGTTGCTGGACCTGGCCGGGCCAGCCCAGCTGGCCCGACTGGAGTCGCTGCGCGCAGGCTCGCCCGGCTTGGCCGACGAGTTGGCGGCGCTGCTGGCCCATGACAGCCAGGCGCGGTCGGGCGGCTTCCTGACCGGCGCTGCAGCGGCTGGGCTGGGCCACACTGACGACGCCAGCCTGGTCGGGCAACGCCTGGGCGCCTATGTGCTGCAAGCGCCGCTGGGCCAGGGCGGCGGCGGCAGCGTGTGGCGCGCGCACCGGGAGGACGGCCGCTACGACAGCGCCGTGGCCATCAAGCTGCTGCACCTGTCGTTGATGGGCCGCGCCGGCGCCGAGCGCTTTCGCCGAGAAGGCCAGATCCTGGCGCGTCTGGTGCACCCGCATATCGCCCGGCTGCTGGACGCCGGCGTCACCCCGGGTGGCCAGCCCTACCTGGTGATAGAACTGGTGGAAGGCCAGCGCATCGACCAGCACTGCGACGCCCAGCGCCTCGACATCGAAGCGCGGCTGGCGCTGTTCGACGACGTGCTGGCCGCCGTGGCCCATGCGCACACGCACGGTGTGATCCACCGCGACCTGAAGCCCGGCAACATCCTGGTGGCGACCGATGGCACGGTGAAGTTGCTGGACTTCGGCATTGCCAAGCTGCTGGACGACGACGCCAGCAGCGCCGAATCGACCGCACTCACGCGCGAAGGCGGTCGGGCGCTGACGCCCGAGTACGCCGCACCCGAACAACTGCATGGCGAGGGCGTGACCACGGCCACCGACGTCTATGCGCTGGGTGTGCTGCTGTACCAGTTGCTGTGCGGCTGCCACCCCACGGCGCCGCTGGGCGGCAATGCCGCCGAAGCGCTGCGTGCCACGCTGGACACCGACCCGGCACCGCCTTCGCGGCGCGTCCACGCCACGGATACCGACGCAGCCACGCTGCGCGGCAGCAGTCCGCAACGCCTGCAACGCTTGCTTGTCGGCGATCTCGACACGATCGTCGCGCAGGCTTTGCGCAAAGTGCCCGCCGAGCGTTACGTCACCGTCGCAGCCCTGGCCGAGGACCTGCGCCGCCACCGCATGCACGAGCCGGTGCTGGCCCAGCCCGACAGCCTGCCCTACCTTGCCCGCAAGTTCGTGCGACGCCACCGAGGCGCCGTGGCGGCCAGCGGCCTGGTCAGCCTGGCCATCGTGGCGGGCATGGTGGGCACCGTGTGGCAGGCCCGGCAAGCGCAGCAGCAGCGCCGGGTTGCGGAGCAGCAGGCCCAGCGCGCCCTGGACGAAACCGACCTGGCCAGTGCGATGAGCCGGTTGGTGTCCGCCGCGCTGGGACCGGTGTCGGACAAACCGATGGTGGTGGCCGATGTGCTCACCCGCGCCCAGGCCAATGCCGATCGGCAGTTCGCCGCCGTGCCGCGGGTGCAGGCCCACCTGCTGCGTCAACTGGCCGTGCTGTGGGCCGAGGGGGGTGACTGGGTGCGCACGGAAGCCCTGCTCCAAGCATCACGCGGGGCAGCGGTGCGTGCGGGCGACGCTCTGCAGGCTGCCGAGGCCGATTGCGTGCTGGCCATCGTCTCCGCGTACCGGGGCGACTTTGCGCAGGCCAACGCCCAGGTGGCCGCTGGCCTGGCCGTGGCGCGCGCCAGCACAGGCAACCGCCGTTCGGCCCTGGTTGAATGCCTCACCAACCAGGGCAGCATTGCCGATACGCAGGGCCGGTTTCCGGCCGCCCTGGCGGCGTTCGACGAAGCCTTGCAGGTCTTGGGCACGCCGCGCATCGGTGAACAGGACACGCTGCTGCGTGTGAAGCGCGCCTCGGTGCTCGGTGCCATGGGTGAACTGCCGCGCGCGGTGGCCGAGTACGACAGCGCGCTGCAATCCCTGCAGCAAGATGGCAAGCTCGACATCACTGCCTACAACCCCACCTTCAACAACTTCGCCAACCTGCTGTTGCGTGCGGGGCAGGTGCTTCGGGCCGAAGCCGTGCTGCGCCAACTGTTGACGCGCCAGCAAGGGCCGGGCGCTGGCCGCGCGCGAGAGCCCGCCGAAGCCGTGAACCATGCCATGGCCTTGACCCAGTTGGGCCGTACCGACGAGGCCACGGCCCTGCTGGCCGCCACGCTGGCGCTGCCGGTGGTGCAGGCCAATCCTTACGTCCAGATCCGGGTCATCGCCAGCGCGGGCGAAAACCGCTGCGCCGCGGGCGACGCCAGTGGCTGTGCCGCCCATGCCACCCAACTGGCCGGCTATCTGCAAGCGGGCAAGGTAGCCCCTGCAGGCCTGCGCCTGCGGCTGCTGATGCTGCAAGGCCAGTTGGCACTGATGGCTGGCCAGACCGACGCGGCCCAGGCACTGGTTGAACAGGCGATAGCGCAAGACGGTGCCAAGGCCCCGGCCGGCCGTGCAGTGGCCGCGCGCTTGCTGGCCGCCCAGGTGGCGTTGGCACAGGGCCGGCTGGCGCAGGCGCAGCAGCAGGCCGAGCAGACCACGGCCTTGGCACGCCAGGGTTTTGGCGGCTTTGCCGAATCGCGCCCGCTGGGTCTGGCGCTGCGCATGCAGGGCCTGGTGGCGCAGGCCGCTGGTGATGCACCGGCAGCGCGGCGCCATTGGGAATTGGCCGCGCAGCAACTCGACGGCGCGCTCGGCCCCGACGCGGCCGATGCGCGAGACCTGCGGCAGCGCCTGGCCGCGTTAGGTCCGGCGCGGTGATGCGTCAGCCCGGCGCCGGGGCGAAAAGGACGGGGGCGGCGCCCAGCCTGCCAAGTTAGGGGGCTGAACTTTGGCGGGATACATGCCCGCATTGCGATTGACCTGATAGAGCGACCCGTTTGCAGGCCGCCCACACCAGGGAGAACCGCATGCCGCAGCCCGCACCGAGCGCCAGTTACCAGATCTGCCACTACCCGGCCACACTGATCGACACGCGTGCGCAGGCCGGCATCGGCCGGCTCACGCTGCGCCCGGTGCTGCCGCAGGATGCGCCGCTGCTGGGCGCGCTGGTGAACCGGCTGTCGCCAGCCGCTCGGCGCAACCGCTTCCACGGCGCGGTCAAGCTGTCGCCCGCCAGCCTGGCGTACATGGCCTGTGTGGACTATCGCAGCCACCTGGCCGTGGTGATCAGCACCCTGGTGGACGGCGTCGAAAGCCTGGTGGCCGATGCCCGCTATGTCGTGCAGGCCGATGGCCTGGCGGCGGAGTTCGCCCTGATGGTGGACGACGCCTGGCAGCACCAGGGCATGGGCACCTGGGCGCTGCGCAGCCTGCAGCGGGCCGCTGCCCAGGCCGGCGTGCGGCAGCTGCATGGCGATGTGATGGAAGCCAACACGCCGATGCTGGACCTGGCACAACGCTGCGGCTATGCAAGCGGCCCTGCCAGCGACGGGACAGGTGTGCTGCGCATCCAACGCATGTTGGGGCCGGACACCGAGCACGTGGACACGCCGATGCCGGCGCGCCGCAGGCTGCTGCGCTGGTGGCCGCAGCGCCAGCCTGAAGCGGCACTGGCCATCGCCTGAAGCTTCTGCCCCAACACCCGCCGTTGCCCCGAACCACCCTCTCCCGGAGTCCACCCCATGAGCCACATCCCACCTGTCGTGTCGCCCTTCAACCACCGCTTTGCCATTGTGCTGGGCAGCGGCGGCGTGCGCAGCATTGCCGCACTTGGCATGGTGGAGGTGTTGCAGCGCGAAGGCCTGGTGCCCGACCTGGTGGTGGGCTGCAGCGCGGGCGCGATGTTCGGCGCGCTGATCGCCGCCGGCCACAACGCCGACGAGGCCGTGCGCATCGCCACCCGCCTGTGGTCGGCGGACGTCACGCGCCAGCACCGTTGGCGTGCCGTTGCGCAGATGCTGTGGCCCCGCCTGGGCCGCTTTGACGCTGACTTTGCACTGCGCGATGACCGGCTGGTGATGCAGCGCCTGGACAAGGCCTTTGGCGACCTGCGCATCGAGGGCCTGCGCACCGCGTTGCGCGTTGCCACCACCGACGCCGCCACCGGCCAGGCCGTGGTGCTGCACCAAGGCCCGCTGGTGCAGGCGCTGCGGGCCAGCATTGCGCTGCCCTTCATGTTCGCGCCGGTGCACATCGACGGGCGGCGCCTGATCGACGGCTTCGTGGCCGACCCGCTGCCCGTGAGCGCTGCGGCCGACGCCCAGACCGTGCTGGCGCTGGGCTTCGAATCCCCGATGCCCAAGCGCATCGACGGCCCCACGCGCATGCTGGCGCAAGTGACTTCCGCACTCACCAACAACCTGATGCAGGCCCGCCTGGCCGAGGCTGGCGCGCGCGGCGGCCGGCTGCTGAGCATCGTGCCGCAGTTGCAACGGCGGATTGGCCTGTTCGACACCGAGGCCATGCCGTACTTGGTGGACGCCGGCCGCCAGGCCACCGAGGCAGCGCTGCCCGCGATACGCGCGCTGCTGCACAGTTGTGCGCCGCGCCTGGCGGCGGCCTGACCGGCGCCTCAGCCCGCCGCCAGCACCTCGCCACCGCTGGCGCGCCAGGTCAGGTACAGCCGGGTGTCGAACTCGATTTGGTGGTAGCCGGCCAGCATGTGCTCGCACAGCGCGTAAAAGGGCTTGTTGTGCTCGCGCTCCTTGAGATGCGCCAGCTCGTGCACCACGATCATCTCCAGCATCGCGGCCGGGGCGTCCTTGAACAGCGCGGCCACCCGCACCTCGCGCTTGGCCGTCAATCGACCGCCCTGAACCCGGGACACGCTGGTCAGCGTGCCCAGCGCGCGCTGGTCGATTTGCAGGCGGCTGTCGAACACCACCTTGGCCAGCGCCGACGCATTGCGCAGGTAGCGGCTCTTGAGCGCCATTGCATGGTCATACAGCGCAGCATCGGTGCGCACGGCGTGGCGCTCGGGGTAGTTGCGCGCCAGCGCCGCGCCGAGACGCCCGTCGGCCAATTGCTGGCGCACCTGGTCTTGCAGCGCCTCGGGGTAGCCTGCAAGAAAGCGCCGGCAGGGGTCGGCGGGCGGGTCAGCGGCAGGCGTGCGGGTGGGCGGGCCAGCGGCAGTCACGCTGCTTCAGCGCACCGCGTCCGGCAGCTCGATCTTGACTTCCAGCACTTCAAAGTTGTCCTGCTTTTCCAGGCTGACCTTGATGTCGCCGGGCGCGATGTTGACGTACTTGCTGATCACCGCCATCAACTCGGCCTGCAACTGCGGCAGGTAGTCGGCGCGGGAGTTGCCGCGGCCTGAGCGCTCGTGCGCCAGGATGATCTGCAACCGCTCTTTGGCGACCGAGGCAGTCTTCTTCTTTTCACCGAGGAAGAACGAAAGAAATGACATGCCGCTCACCTCCCGCCGAACAGCCGCTTGAAGAAGCCGGGCTTCTCGGCGTCGACAAAGCGCATCGGCACGGTGTCGCCCAAGAAGCGGCTGATCACGTCCTGGTAGGCCTCGCTCACATCCGTGGCCTTCATGTGGATCGCCGGCACACCCTGGTTGCTGGCGTCGAGCACGGTTTCGCTCTCCGGGATCACGCCGATCAGCGGAATGCGCAGGATCTCCTGGATGTCGTCGAGCGACAACATCTGCCCGCCCACCACCCGGCTCGGGTTGTAGCGGGTGATCAGCAGGTGCTCCTTGATCGGCGCCAGGCCCTCGATGGCGCGCTTGGTCTTGCTGGAGAGCATGCCCAGGATGCGGTCGCTGTCGCGCACCGACGACACCTCGGGGTTGGTCACCACCAGCGCCTCGTCGGCAAAGTGCATGGCCATCAAGGCACCGGTCTCGATGCCGGCGGGTGAGTCGCAGACGATGTACTCGAAGCCCATCGCGGCCAGTTCACCCAGCACCCGCTCGACGCCGTCCTGCGTCAGTGCGTCCTTGTCCCGTGTCTGGCTGGCGGCCAGCACGTACAGGTTGTCGCACTGCTTGTCCTTGATCAGCGCCTGGGTCAGCTTGGCCTCGTTGTGGATCACGTTGATCAGGTCGTAGACCACCCGGCGCTCGCAGCCCATGATCAGGTCGAGATTGCGCAGACCGACGTCGAAATCGATCACGGCGGTCTTGTGGCCGCGCAGGGCCAGGCCGGCCGAAAAGCTGGCGCTGGTGGTGGTCTTGCCGACCCCGCCCTTGCCGGAGGTGACGACGATGATTTTGGCCATCCGATGTGCTTTCTGTGAAACAGGATTGGGGTGGGCGAACCGGGCGACGGGCGCGCCGGCGATCTGGGGTCCGTGCGGTCCGGTGTGCCGCTTCTTGTTGGAGATCTTCATGCCGACATCAGGAGGTCAGCGGCTCGACCATGATTTTTTCGCCGTCCAGCCAGACCTGGGCCGGCTGGCCCAGCACCGTCGCCGGCAACGGGGTTTCGGTGGTGCGGTAGATGCCGGCGATCGACACCAGTTGCGCCTCCAGGCAGGTGCTGAAGATGCGGGCGTCGGTGTTGCCACGCGCACCGGCAATCGCCCGGCCGCGCAACGGCGCATAGACATGGATATTGCCGTCGGCGATCACCTCGGCGCCAAAGCTGACCACAGCCAGCACCACCAGGTCGCCGCCACGGGCGTAGACCCGCTGACCCGAGCGCAACGGCTTGTCGATCACCATGGTCTGCACGGCGGCGGTGGGCGCCTCGCGGACGACCTCGACTGTTCGCACGACTTCGCGCAAGCCGTCGATGGGCTCGGCATCAGCGCCTGCAGACTTGCGCGCCACGGGTTCGCGCACAACCCGGTCGCGTGCAGGGGCGAGCGGCGCGTTGGGCGCGTTGGGCGCGTTTGGCGAATTTGGCGAGTCAGGTGCGTTCAGCGCGGCGGGCGCCGCGCTGCGGGCGGTCGCGGCATCGGCCGGCGCGGCGTCCAGCGCCTCGGCCAAGCCGGCCGAGCGGGCCGCCGCCATCTGCGCGTCGCTGCCACCCTGGGCCGCGATCGGCGCCAGACGGTGGCGGCGCAGATGGGGCAGCAGGCCGGCGATGTCGAATTCGGTATCGGCGTCACGCAGCGGGCTCAGGTCGATCACCAGCGGATCGTTGTCGAACAGGCCGGGGTTGTCGCCAAAACGGGCGTCCAGCGCCGCCACCAACAGGCCCAGGTCGGCAGTGTGCAAGCGCAAGGCGGTCAGCGTCCAGGCGGTGCTCTTGAGGTCGAAGGTGGGCTTGGCCTGGGTGGCAGTGGGCATGGCGGGGTGGGGTCAGGCAAAAATCGAACAAAGCCGGTTGATAAAGCCGGGCTGTCGCAATACGCCGTACAGGCTGTACCGCCAACAGCACAGTCGAAAATAGGTGACAAAACGGCGACAAATCAACGGGCCACAGTGTATCTGCCCGGCTTTGACGGATTGGCCGCTTGACGGACCGCCCGCTGGAGAGCACCGCCCGGCGCACCGTCCGTCCAGCCACTGCCCGCAAGACGCCCAGCCTGCCGTGGCCGCAAGCTGCAAGCTACAAGCCGCCCCGACAGGAGAAATCATGAACCCGACCGCCCTGACCCCGTCCGCCCCCCTCCGCCCGCCACTGCGCATCGGTGGCGCGTCCGGCTTCTGGGGCGACAGCAGCGTGGGCGCGCCGCAACTGGTGGCCAGCGGGCTGATCGACGTGCTGGTGTTCGATTACCTGGCCGAGACCACGATGGCCATCCTGGTGTCGGCCCAGCGCAAAAACCCCGAGGCCGGCTACGCCACGGATTTTGTGGACAGCGCCATGCGCCAGGTGCTGCCCGAGGTGGTGCGGCGCGGCATCAAGGTGGTCAGCAATGCCGGCGGCATCAACCCGCAGGCTTGCGCCCGGGCCTTGGCTGCGCTGGCTGCCGAATTGGGGGTGACACTGCGCATTGCGGTGGTGGACGGTGACGATGTGCGCGACGCCTTGCCCGCGCTGCGCCTGGCGGCCAGCGCCGCCGCGGCCCGGGACACGCCCGGCGGCGTGCTGACCGACAGCGTCAGCGGCCGGCCGTTGCCCGACAAGCTGCTGAGTGCCAACGCCTACCTTGGCGCCGAGCCGGTAGCGCTTGCGCTGGCCGCCGGCGCCGACGTGGTGATCACCGGCCGCTGCGTGGACAGCGCCGTCACGCTGGGCCCGCTGATCCACCACTTTGGCTGGACGATGGACCAGTACGACGCGCTGGCCGGGGGCAGCCTGGCCGGCCACATCATCGAATGCGGCTGCCAGGCCACCGGCGGTCTGTTCACCGACTGGCAGTCGGTGCCTGACTGGGCCCACATCGGCTACCCCATCGCCGAGGTGGCGGCCGACGGCAGTTTTGTCGTCGGCAAACCCCCCGGCACCGGCGGCCTGGTCAGCTGTGCCACGGTGGGCGAGCAACTGCTCTACGAGATTGGCGACCCCGGCGCCTACCTGCTGCCGGATGTCAGCTGCGATTTCCGCCAGGTGCGGACCGAACAAGTGGGCGAAAACCGGGTGCGCGTCAGCGGAGCCCGTGGCGGTCCGCCGCCGGCCACGCTCAAGGTCAGCGCCACGTCGATGGCGGGCTGGCGCTGCAGCAGCCAACTGACCATCGTCGGCATCGACGCGGTGGCCAAGGCCAGGCGCACCGGTGAGTGCCTGCTGGAGCGCACCCGCGAGCTGATCGCCGCCCGCGGCTGGGGCGACTTTGCTGCCACCCGCATCGAAGTGATCGGGGCCGAGAGCCTGTACGGCCCGCACGCTGCCGCGCCCACGCTGCGCGAGGTGGTGCTGCGCCTGGCGGTGCAACACCCCAAAAAGGAAGCACTGGAACTGTTTGCCCGCGAGCAGGCCGCACCCGGCACCAGCTGGAGCCCCGGCACCACCGGCGCTGGCGCGGGCCGGCCGCCGGTACAGCCCTTGATCGTGCCTTGCGCATTTGCCGTGCCGCGCGCGGCGGTCACGCCGCAGGTTCAGCTGGGCGGTGAGGTTTTCGCCGTGCCGTTCAGCGCCCCAGCACAGGTGCCGCCCGCCCCGCCGCTGCCTGACCCGGTCGCCACACCGCCCGTGGCGGGTGCCAGCCGCACGGTCAAGTTGGTGGCACTGGCCTGGGGCCGCAGTGGCGACAAAGGTGATCTGTCCAATATCGGCCTGATCGCGCGCCGGCCCGAGTGGCTGCCGCTGCTGTGGGCCCAGGTCACGCCGGCGGCGGTGCTGGCCTGGCTGGGTCACCTGGTCAAAGGCCCGGTGGACCGATACCACCTGCCCGGACTGAGCGCGATGAACCTGGTGATCCACCAGGCGCTGGACGGCGGTGGCCCGGCGTCGCTGCGGCTGGACCCGCTGGGCAAGGGCATGGCGCAGATGCTGCTGGAGATGCCGTTGGCCGTGCCGGCCGACTGGCCGGTCTGACGGGAACGGCGCCACCTGCGGCTGCCGGATCGACCGCGAACGGGTTTACCCCGCATGGCGGCGCCAGCACGCGCCGCTAAAGTGACACTGCACCGGCCACATCATTCACCGTTGCTGTGCCCCTGAGCGCACGCTTTTTGCCCGGACCATTGCCGCTTTGAAGGCCACGCCGGGCCCCTCCACTCCCCTGTCTGGACTACCCATGATCAACATCCGCCTAGGCCTCGTCTCACTGCTGGGCGCCGCCGTGCTGGTGGCTTGCGGCGGTGGAGAAACCACCATCCCCGGCAGCGGTGCGCCCGCAGGCGCGCCCACCACCAAGGGCAGCTTCACCGGGCTGGTCACCTTTGGCGACAGCCTCAGCGACCAAGGCGCTTATTCACCCGCCACCTCGCTTGCCGGCAACGGTCAGGCGCCGTTCTTTGGTGGCAAGTTCACCACCAATATCGACGGCAACCAGGGCACGATCTGGGTTGAAAACCTGGCCACGACGATGGGCTTGACGGTGTACCCGGCCGAGATGGGGTTTGGCGCCAACTCGGTCAAATGTCCGGTCAAGTTTGTCGTGCCGTCGGCGGCAGCGCAATGCACCACCTACGGCCAGGGCGGCTCCAGGGTGACCGACCCCAACGGCATCGGCCGCAGCACGGGCGCGCTGACGGTGCCGATGAACAAGCAGATTGCCAACCACCTGGCCGCATTCGGCAGCTTCAAAAGCACCGACCTGATTCTGGTGTGGGGAGGCAACAACGATGTGTTCGTTCAGTTCGGCGCATTTGCCGCCAAGGCCGGCGCGATCCAGGCCAACGCTGCGGCCGGCAAGATCTCCGCCGATGAAGCCAACCGCCAGCTCTACGATGCCCAGACTGCTGCGCAGTACGGCGTGAAAGCAGCGGCCCAGGAACTGACCAGCTATGTGCGCGACCAGATTCTGGCCAAAGGCGGCAAGTACGTGGCGGTGTTCAACCTGAACGACTCCAGCCAGACCCCTTTTGGCAGCACGTTGGACGTCAATGCCAGGGGTGTGCTCACCACCTTGGTTGACACCTTCAACCTGTGGTTGCGCGACGGCCTCGCCGGCCAGCCGGTGCAATGGGTAGACCAGAACAGCACGGGCAAGGACGTGTACGCCAACCCGGCCAAGTACGGCCTGGTGAACAACACCGTCCCGGCTTGTGATGCGATCAAGATCAGTGCCATCACCGGTGGCGCGGTGACCGACGGGTCGTCCTTGTTCTGCAACGGCACCCCCGGCTTGCCCTACAACGGCTTGCGCGCTGGTGCGGACGTGGACACCTGGCAATTTGCCGATGGTGTGCACCCCACACGCGGCGCCCACAAGCTCATCAGCAACTTCGTCACCAGCCAGCTCAAGGCCTTTGGCTGGCTCTGACCCGGCGACACAGAGAACATCACCATGCAAAACTCCATCCGTTCCCTGTCGCTGCTGATCGCAGCCACCAGCCTGGCCGGCAGCGCAATCGCGCAAAGCGACGCGCCGCGCAACACCGTCAAGCTGGGCGCCATCTTTTACCAGCCCCATGCCAAGACCTCGGGCATCACCGGCCTGGGCGTACCGCCTGGCGCTGACGCGACCGTTGGCGACGCCACCACCGTGCTGGCCACCTACGAGCGCGCGCTGACGCCCAACATGGGCATCGAAGTGGTGCTGGGTTTGCCGCCAACGATCAAGGCCAAGGGCGCGGGCACGGTAGCCTTTCTGGGCGAGGTGCTGAGCGCCAAGAATGTGGCGCCCACCGTCTTGATCAACTACCACTTCGGTGATGCTGGCAGCGCGCTCAGGCCCTATGTGGGCATCGGCATCAACTACACCCGCTTCACCGACGCCAAGACGCCGTATGGCTGGCAAGTCAGCCTGAGCGACAGCTGGGGCCTGGCAGGCCAGATCGGCGTGGACTATGCGATGAGCAAGCAGTGGGGCCTGTTTGCCAGCGTGGGCGCGGCCCAGGTCAAGAGCGATCTGGTGGCGGTTGGCGCGTCGGTGCTGCGCAGCACCATCGACTTCCGGCCGGTCACCTTCGCTGCCGGCGTGGCCTACAGGTTCTGACGAGACGGCGGCGCCGCACGCGCGGCGCAAGCCGGGTGGGGCAGCGGCGGCCCGGGCGGCTGCGGGGCAGGATGCGATGATCGCGGCCTGTCTCCACTTTTTGCCCGACGCCATGACCGACTGCAACACCGCTCCGACCCGCCCTGCCCTGACGCTTTCGGGACGGGGTTTTGCCATGGGCGTTTGGCTGACGGTGCTGTGCGCAGCCGCGCCGGCACTGGCGCAAACGCCGGCACCGGCCAAGAAGCCTGCGCTTGCAGCCAGCGCCGCGCCGGCCGACTCAGCCCCGGCAACGCCCGGTGCGGGCACGGTGATCACCACCAGCAGCGGCCTGATCTTCAAGCTGATCAAGCCCGGCACGGGTGCCAGCCCGAAGGCCAGCGACACGGTGAAGGTGAACTACCGCGGCACCTTCATGGACGGGCGTGAGTTCGACAGCTCGTACAAAAACGGCGGGCCGGCAGAGTTTCCGCTCGACCGCGTGATCAAGTGCTGGACCGAAGGCGTGCAGCGGCTGCAGGTGGGTGGCTCTGCCCGCCTGACCTGCCCACCGTCGATTGCCTACGGTGAGCGCGGTGCCGGCGGCACGATCCCGCCCAACACCACGCTGCAGTTCGAGGTGGAACTGCTGGGCATCAACGGCCGCTGAGTCCGGCTGGGGGGCGGGGCGACGCGGCCCCGGGGCAACCGCCGGCCGGCGGGCAGAGCGGGCAGTGGGCCGGTGCCCGTGCCTGCTCAGGAACCTGCGCTGATGGCGCCCGTGCCCGACTGCCCACTGGCCGGCGCTGCGGGCTCGATCTCCACCACCACGCGGTGCGCTGCCACCTGATCACCCGGGCTGACATGCAGCGCCGCCACCCGGCCGGCGCAAGGTGCGGCGTGTACATGCTCCATCTTCATGGCCTCCAGGGTGAGCAGCGGCTGGCCAGCGGCCACCACATCGCCCACGGCCACTTGCAGGGCCACCACGCGGCCGTTCATGCTGGCGCGCAGCTTGCCGTCGCTGTTGCCGGCGCCAGCACGCACTTTCGCGGCATGGCTGCGGTCGATGACGACCCAAGGCCTGCCGGCAAACTGGAAGCGCAGCGTGGCGCCGTCGCGGTGCCAGACCACAGTGTCGGCCAGGCCGTCGACCCCGATGCGGCTGCGCCCGGCCGAGCCAGCGCCTTCGCCTGGGCCGGCATTTGACCGATCCGCCCAGCCCGCGTGCGCCACCACCTGCAGCGCGCTGTCGTGGCTGTCGATCCGGGCGCTGAACTGCTGGCGGCCCTGTTGCATCAGCGCGCCCTGGCACGGCACGCCGCCCAGCTCAAAACGCTGCAGCATCGGCAGCCGGTGAGCCAGGCCGTGCGGGGCTGCTGCGTGGCTGGCGGCGTCAACAGGCCGGGCGCTCAGGTGCAGCAACAGCGCCGCTACCGCCGCCGCGCGCTGGTGGCCCGTGGCGTCGCCCGTTTGGGTCAGGCCGGCCAGCAGGTCATCCAGGTGATCGCCGATGAAGGCGGTGGTGGCAGCACCCGCCGCAAACACCGGATGCGCCAGGCAACGTGCCAGAAACGCCTGGTTGGTGGTCACGCCCAGCGCCACCGTATCGGCCAGGCCGTGCTGCAGCTTGCGCAAGGCGTCGTCGCGGCTGCGGCCGTGCGCCACCAGCTTGGCAATCATCGAGTCGTAAAACGGCGGGATCTCGTCGCCGGGGCGCAGCGCATGATCGACCCGCAAACCATCCGGACCGGCCGCAGCGGCATCCGGCATGGCCCAGGCGTCCATGCGGCCGCTCTGCGGCATGAAACCCTGCAAGGCGTCCTCGGCGCACAGCCGCACCTCGATCGCATGGCCGTCAAAGCGCAGCCCGTCCTGCTGCAACGGCAGCGGCTCGCCCGCGGCCACGCGCAACTGCCAATCCACCAGGTCCAGCCCGGTGATGGCCTCAGTGACCGGGTGTTCCACCTGCAGCCGGGTGTTCATCTCCATGAAGAAAAAATCACCCTGGGCGTCGAGCAAAAACTCCAGCGTGCCCGCGCCCTCGTAGCCGATGGCCTGCACTGCCTGCACCGCCACGGCGCCCATGCGCTCGCGCAGGTCGGCCGACACGGCCGGTGACGGCGCCTCCTCGATCAGCTTCTGGTGCCGGCGCTGCACCGAGCAGTCGCGCTCGCCCAGGTGCACCGCGTTGCCATGGCGGTCGGCAAAAACCTGGATCTCGATGTGGCGCGGCGCGATCAAGGCCCGCTCCAGGATCACGGTGGCGTCGCTGAAGGCGCCGAGCGCCTCGCTTTGGGCGCTGACCAGTGCGTCGGCAAAGTCCTCGGCCCGGTCGACCCGGCGCATGCCGCGTCCGCCGCCGCCAGCGGTGGCCTTGATCATCACCGGCCAGCCGATCAGCGCGGCCTCGGCAGCCAAACGCGCAGCCGACTGGTCATCGCCCTGGTAGCCGGGGATGCAGGGCACACCGGCCGCACGCATCAGCGCCTTGGCGCCGGCCTTGTCGCCCATCGCCAGGATGGCCGCCGACGATGGGCCGATGAACACCAGCCCGGCGTCGGTGCAGGCCGCAGCAAACGCCGGGTTTTCGGCCAGGAAGCCATAGCCGGGGTGCACGGCGTCGGCACCGCTCAGGCGGGCGGCGGCGATGATGGCAGGGATATTGAGGTAGCTTTGGCGCGGCAGTGGCTCACCGATGCACACCGCCTGGTCGGCCTCCAGCGTGTGGCGGGCCTGGGCATCGGCGGTGGAATACACCGCCACCGTGCGGTAGCCCAGCGCACGGGCGCTGCGCATCACCCGCAGCGCGATCTCGCCACGGTTGGCGATCAGGATCTTGGAAAACGGTGTGGGGCTGGCCATGGTCAGCGCTGCACCGGCAGGGTGCCCAGGAGGGTGGAAGGCATCGTCTGGCGTCCGGTTGGCCTGCTGTGTTGAGGTGCTGATGGCTACGGCCGGGCGACCGAAAACTGCATCGCCTGGGGCTGACGGGCGTCGCCGTCGCGGCAAATCGACAGCACCTGTGCCAGCACGTCGCGGGTCTGGCGCGGGTCGATCACGCCGTCATCGAGCAGCAATGCGCTGGTGGTGAACACGCTCATCTGGCTATCGAAGCGCTGGATGATGCCGGCTTGCAGCGCGTCGAGCTTGGCGGGGTCCACCGCGCCTTTGCGCGCCATCGCCGCCTCGGTGACGATGGCCATGGTCTTGGCAGCCTGCTCAGCCCCCATTACCGCCGTCTTGGCGTTGGGCCAGGAAAAGCAGAAGCGCGGCGCAAAGCCGCGGCCGCACATGCCGTAGTTGCCGGCGCCAAAACTGGCGCCACAGTACAGCGTGATCTGCGGCACCGTGGCATTGGCCACCGCCTGGATCATCTGGCTGCCGTGCTTGATCATGCCGCCCTCCTCGAACTGGCGGCCGACCATGAAACCGGTCGTGTTGTTGAGGTAGAGGATCGGCGTGCGGCTCTGGCAGCAGGCCTGGATGAAATGCGTCGCCTTGGCAGCGCCGGCGTTGTCGATCGGGCCGTTGTTGGTGATGATGCCCACCGCATGGCCATCGATGCGGGCGTGGCCGCAGACGGTGGCGGCGCCGTAGTTCTCGCCAAAGGGCAAAAACTCGCTGTCGTCGACAAACCGGGCAATCACCTGCCGCATGTCCACCGGCCGCTTGTGGTCCATCGGCATGATGCCCAGCAGCTCTTCGGCATCAAAGCGCGGCGGTTTGAAGGCGCGCACCGTGCTTTTAGCAGGCTCGGCCTGGGGCCAGTCGATCTGGCCCAGCACCTCGCGTGCCAGGCGCAGCGCGTCGCGGTCGTCCTCGGCCAGGTAGTCGCCCAGGCCGGAGACATGGGTGTGCATCTGCGCCCCGCCCAGGTCTTCTTCGCTCGCCACCTCGCCGGTGGCGGCCATCAGCAGCGGCGGACCGGCCAAAAATGCCCGGGTGCGGCCACGCACCATGATGATGTAATCCGACAGGCCGGTCTGGTAGGCGCCGCCAGCCGTCGACGAGCCGTGCGTGACCGTGACCACCGGCAGGCCGCGCGCCGACATGCGCGCCAGGTTGCGGAACAGCCCGCCGCCCTTGATGAAGCCCTCGACCCGGTACTTCAGCAGGTTGGCGCCGGCGCTTTCGACCAGTTGCACATACGGCAGCTTGTTCTCCAGCGCCAGCTCCTGGATGCGCAGCGCCTTGTCCAGGCCCATCGCCTGCATCGCACCGGCGTCGATGCCCGAATCACTGGCCGTGACCATGCAACGGATGCCGGCAACCCAGCCGATCCCGCCGATCACGCCGCCCCCGGGCACGGTGTGCTCAGGGTCGGGCGTGTCCATGCCGTAGCCGGCCAGCGTGCACAGCTCCAGCCAGGGCGCGCCAGGGTCCAACAGCAGCGCCAGACGCTCCCTGGGCAGCAACTGCCCGCGCGACTCGAAGCGTTGGTGCGACTTGTTGCTGGCGGCAATCGCCCGTGCCTCGGCGCTGCGCACCCGGCCCAGCAACGCCAGCATGCCGCTGCGGTTGGCCTGGAAAGCCTCGCTGCCGGGGGAAAGGGTGGATTCGATGGTGGCCATGCGTTGGGTATCCGATCCGTGGGGGCCTAGATGCCCAGCTGCCGGGCGGCCAGGTCTTTCATGATTTCTTCCGACCCGCCGCCGATCATCATCACCTTGACCTCGCGGTAGATGCGCTCGCTGCGGGTGCCGCGCATGAAGCCCATGCCGCCCAGGATCTGAACGGCGGCGTCGGCGCAGAACTGCATGCACTGGGTGGCCTGCACCTTGGCCATCGCCGTGCGCGCCACCAGCTGCTGGGCGTCGCCACTGCGCTGCTGCACCCGCCAGGCCAGGTCGTAGATGTGGCAACGCGCCACGTCGATGCTGCGCAGCATGTCCATCAGCTTGTGGCGGATGACCTGGCGCTCGGACAACGCTGCGCCAAAGGTCTGGCGCTGGCGGGCCCAGTCCAGCGCCTCATCGAAGCAGCATTCGGCATAGCCCACCGCCTGCGCCGCCATGCCCAGGCGCTCGCCATTGAAGTTGCTCATGAAGGTCTTGAAGCCCTTGCCCTCTTCGCCGATCAGGTTGGCCACCGGCACGCGGCAGTTGTCGAACCGCAGGTGGGCCGTGTCACTGGCCCACCAGCCCATCTTGTCGAGCCGGGTACGGCTCAAACCGGGCGTGTCGCCGTCGATCAGCAGGGCCGAGATGCCGCCCGGCCCCTTGTTGGCGGGGTCGGTGCGCACCGCCACGGTGATGAAGTCGGCCCGCATGCCCGAGGTGATGAAGACTTTTTCGCCATTGACGAGGTAGTGATCGCCCTGGGTGTCGGTGCCCCCGCCATTGACACGGATGGCCGTGGTCTTGAGCGCTGCCACATCCGACCCGCCCGAGGGCTCGGTGACGGCCAGCGCAGCGATCTTGTCGCCCGCCAGTACCGGCGGGATCACCCGCGCCTGCAGCGCTGCGCTGCCATAGTTCCTGACCGGCGGCAGGCCGATCGAGTGCGACATCAACGACGCCGCCACGCCGCCACAGCCGGGCCGCGCCAGCTCTTCGGACAGGATCAGGTGGTAAAAAAGATCGGCCGGTGTGCCGCCCAAGGCCTCCGGGTAGTCCAGCCCCAGCAAGCCCATCGCCGACGCTTTTTTGTACAGCTCGCGAGGGAATCCTTGCGCCTCGTCCCAGGCATTGACATGCGGCGTGATCTCGCGCGCCACCCAGTCGCGCAGCGACGCACGGAACTGCACATGCTCGGGCGTGAAGTAGTGCGGGGCTGCAGGGGCGTCGAGCAGGCTCATGGCGGGCGGTCAAATGGGCGACAGCGTGCACTTTGGCTGGGCCAGCCGGGGGCGTCTTGTGTGTATTGGCTGACGGGTTCGCCGTCGCAGCGAACGCCCGACCGGATCGTCCGATTCGACGATGGTCACGCCCAAGCCTGACGCTGACACTGGAAAGAGCCCGACACTGGCGCGTCGCCTGCAGTGACACTTTGTCCCGCCCGGATGAGTCACTGCGTGCTTGTCCCGAACCTGCGCTGCGCCCTTTCCCCCCGCCAAACCGCCAACAGCTGAACCGCCCACAGCCCCCAGCCCATGACCGCCCCAGCCGCATCGCCGTCCACCGCCATGTCCGTCACCGACGCCCTGAACAGCCGCCTGTCAGTGCGCGACTTCTTGCCCGAGCCGGTGTCGGCCGAGCAGATCCGGCGTGTGCTGGCCACCGCCTCGCGCTCGCCCTCGGGCGGCAATGTGCAGCCCTGGCAGATCGACATCGTGGCCGCAAGCCGGCTGGACGAACTCAAGGCCATCATGCAAGGCCGGCTGGCCGAGGTGGCTGCAGGCGACAAGAGCGAATCACCCGAGTACGACATCTACCCGAAAGAGCTGGTGTCGCCGCACCGTGACTACCGCTTCAAGATCGGCGAGGACATGTATGCCCGGCTGGGCATTCCGCGGGAGGACAAGGCGGCGCGGCTGCGCTGGTTTGCCCGCAACTACCAGTTTTTTGGCGCACCGATGGCGCTGTTTTGCAGCGTGGACCGCCGCATGGGCCCGCCGCAATGGAGCGACCTGGGCATGTTCTTGCAATCGGTGATGCTGCTGCTGCGTGAAGAGGGCCTGGACAGTTGCCCGCAGGAGTGCTGGGCGGTCTATCCCACAACCATCGGCAACTTTCTTGGCCTCCCGGCCGAGCGCATGCTGTTCACTGGCATGGCCATCGGCCACCGCAACCCGGCCCATGCGATCAACCAGTTGCGGTCCGAGCGGGCGGCGGTGGATGTATTTGCCCGCTTCCACGGGCTGTGAAGCCACCGCCGGGCAAGATCAGGCCACCCGCGCCTTCTTGAGCATGACCTCGAACTTGGTCGCGTAGGCGGCGATGTCCTCGGCCTTGTCCTTGCCGTTGATGATGTAGCGTGCGCCGACGTAGTCACAGTCGGGGTCGTTGATGAACTTGCTGAACGAGCGCCCTGTGAACAGTCCTTTGCGCATGCCGATCGACATTACGCGGTAGGCATTGGCCGGCTCCAGCACCAGCGCCGGCTGATTGAGAAACAAGTCGCCCACGCCCAGCGCCTTGCCCAGCTTGTCGTAGTTGGCGACTTGTTTCTCAATCAGCCGGCGCTGGTGCTGGAGCCGGCCAATGCCTACCGCGTGATGTCGATCGGCATGCGCAAAGGCCTGTTCACAGGGCGCTCGTTCAGCAAGTTCATC
>JBKJKU010000064.1:0-8628 GCA_046597355.1 Aquabacterium sp. | reverse complement strand
GCCGGACCCAGCTTGGCGCCTGTGGCGCTGAACCGGAAAGGCTCACGGTAAACGTAGTAGCCCGGCGCAATTTGCAGCGAAACCTCCACACGCGAGGCGGAAACCAAGCGTGCGCTTACCTTGAACGCCTGCTCGGGCGGCAGAAATTCGTCTGCTGCTTGCGACGGCAACACCACAGCACAGCACAGCGTCACCAGCAAGAGCAGACTCAAAGCCTTGTCCCGAAGCCAATTGCCTGCGCACGGGTGCGGGTCGGTCAAAGCGGCAATCATCGTGGTGGGCATGGCAGGCTGAGTTCCAAACTGAGCAGAGGTTCCCTACGAACCCGGCGAGACAGGGTGCTTCGGCAAGACGTGCAGACGAAAAAAAGCCAGCGCGAAGGCTGGCTTTTTCATGCGTGGCACGCGTGGTGCACAGTCCAGCGCCAGGGCTTATTCGCCGGCGGTCTCCGCGCCAGTCTCGGCCACAACTTCCGGCCGATCCACCAGCTCGACAAAAGCCATCGGCGCATTGTCACCCACCCGGAAACCCATTTTCAGGATGCGGGTGTAGCCGCCCGGCCGGGTCTGGTAGCGCGGGCCAATTTCCTTGAACAGCTTCATCACGATGTCGCGGTCGCGCAGACGGGCAAAAGCCAGGCGGTGGTTAGCCACCGTCGGGTTCTTGCCCATCGTGATCAAGGGCTCCACCACCCGGCGCAATTCTTTGGCCTTGGGCAGCGTGGTCTTGATGGCCTCGTGCTGCAGCAGCGAGACACACATGTTGCGCAGCATGGCGGCGCGGTGCTCGCTGGTGCGGTTGAGTTTTCGGAGTCCGTTACGGTGACGCATGGTGATACCTTTTGATTATTGAACCCCGGCCGTGTCAGGTACCGGGGCTTGCACTCAGGCCAAATGGCCGATGGTGACGGATCTCAACGCCGGATCAGCGTTTGTCCAGGCCTTGTGGCGGCCAGTTTTCCAGCCGCGCACCGAGCGTAAGCCCCCGCGAAGCCAGCACTTCCTTGATTTCATTGAGCGACTTGCGGCCCAGATTAGGCGTCTTGAGCAGTTCGGTTTCGGTACGCTGGATCAAGTCGCCGATGTAGTAAATGTTCTCGGCCTTGAGGCAGTTGGCCGAGCGAACAGTCAGCTCAAGCTCATCGACCGGACGCAACAAGATCGGGTCGTGATTGTCCTTCGGACGGTCCGGCGAGAACACCACCGAGCCTTCGTTGGGTGTCAAACCAGTGAACACCACGAGCTGTTCGACCAAAATCTGAGCCGAGGCACGGATCGCCTCCTCGGGCGAAACAGCGCCGTTGGTCTCGATCTCCATCACCAGCTTGTCGAGGTCGGTACGCTGCTCGACACGGGCGTTCTCGACCGCGTAGCTGACGCGCCGCACCGGCGAGAAAGACGCATCCAACACGATACGCCCGATCGACTTGGTCGGCTCGTCGCCGTACCGGCGCATGTTGCCTGGCACATAGCCCCGGCCTTTTTCGACCTTGATCTGCATGTCGAGCTTGCCACCTTGCGCCAGATGGGCAATGACATGCTCTGGATTCATGATCTCGACGTCGTGCGGCACCTGGATATCGGCGGCGGTGACCGGGCCTTCGCCCTCCTTGCGCACCACCAGAGTCACTTCGTCGCGGTTGTGCAGGCGGAACACCACGCCCTTGAGATTCAGCATGATGTGCACCACGTCTTCGGCCACGCCGTCGATGGTGGAGTACTCGTGAAGCACGCCTGCAATGGTCACTTCCGTTGGCGCGTAACCCACCATCGACGACAACAGCACACGCCGCAGCGCGTTGCCCAGCGTGTGGCCATAGCCACGCTCGAACGGCTCAAGGGTGACTTTGGCGCGGTTGTTGCCCAGGGGCTCAACGTGAATGGCTTTGGGTTTCAGCAGATTGGTTTGCATCGAATCCTGTTCCTCTCAATACCCTCGGCTCGTTACACCGATAAGGCTGACGGACCATGCCGGGCAAAAAACACCTCGTGCCGTGCCCGGCAAGCCTGCACAAGGGTGGACGCGGCGGCCTTGCGGCCACACGCATCAGCGTCGGCTCGAAACCGAATTAGCGTGAGTACAGCTCGACGATCAACGACTCGTTGATTTCGGCGCCAAACTGGTCCCGGTCGGGCACCTTTTTGAATACGCCTTCGAGCTTGGCGCCGTCGACCTGCACCCAGTCCGGCATGCCGATGGAGTCGGCCAACTTGAACGACTCGGTCACACGCAGCTGCTTCTTAGACTTCTCGCGCACCGCGATCACGTCGCCAGCCTTGACCAGGTACGAGGGAATATTGACCGGCTTGTTGTTGACCAACAGCGCCTGGTGCGACACCAGTTGGCGCGCCTCGGCGCGCGTCGATCCGAAACCCATGCGGTAGACGACGTTGTCAAGGCGAGACTCCAGCAGGAACAGCAGGTTCGCGCCGGTGTTCCCTTTGCGGCGCTCGGCCTCGGCAAAGTACCGACGGAACTGACGCTCCAGGATGCCGTACATGCGTTTGACCTTTTGCTTCTCGCGCAGCTGCAGGCCAAAATCAGAGGTGCGCTGACCCGAAGTGCGACCGTGCTGGCCCGGCTTGGTCTCGAACTTCGACTTGTCACTGATCGAGCGACGAGCGCTCTTCAGGTAAAGGTCGGTGCCTTCACGGCGGGCCAGTTTGGCCTTGGGTCCCAGATAACGTGCCACGGTTTGTCCTTTTTGAATATCTGACGCGAGGCTAGGTCGCGCGAGTCTGGCTGACGGTGATGCTGTCGCTCAGACGGTGGGCTTGATCGCCCAGGTCAGCCATTGACCAACCGCGTGTGATGCAAGCGATGGTCTACAACGAAACCTAAACGAAATTGCCGGCAGATGCTGAGCACCCGCCGGCTGACGGAAAACTTTTGATTATAGAGGCGCAAGCGCCACTGGCAAACCAAGCTCAGATGCGGCGGCGCTTTTGCGGCCGGCAGCCGTTGTGCGGCACCGGCGTGACATCGCTGATTGAATTGATGCGAATGCCCAGCGCAGCGAGGGCGCGCACCGAGGACTCACGGCCAGGGCCAGGGCCCTTGATCCGCACGTCCAAATTCTTGATGCCCTGCTCTTGTGCAGCACGGCCACACACCTCAGCCGCGACCTGCGCAGCAAAAGGCGTCGACTTGCGCGAGCCCTTGAAACCTTGGCCACCCGACGACGCCCAGGCAAGCGAACCGCCCTGGCGATCAGTGATGGTGATGATGGTGTTGTTGAACGAGGCATGCACGTGGGCAATACCGTCCGCAATGTTCTTGCGGATTTTTTTGCTCACGCGGCGTGCCGCGGTATTGGCAGGTGCTTTGGCCATTGAATATCTCGGTCAGCGGTGTTCGGGGCTTACTTCTTGAGCGCAGCGGCGCCCTTGCGCGGACCCTTGCGGGTGCGGGCATTGGTGCGCGTGCGCTGGCCGCGCATTGGCAGCCCACGGCGATGGCGAAGGCCGCGGTAGCAGCCCAGGTCCATCAACCGCTTGATGTTCATCGAGATCTCACGGCGCAGGTCGCCCTCGATCGTCAACTTGTTGACCTCATCCCGGATCTTCTCGAGATCACCGTCCGTCAGATCTTTGATCTTCTTGGACAGGTCGATACCGACCGCGACGCAAATCTTCTGCGCTGTTGTACGACCGATACCGAAGATCGACGTGAGGCCGATTTCAGCGTGTTTGTGTGGCGGGATGTTGATGCCAGCAATGCGTGCCATGGTGTTCCTCTATCTGCTAGATGCGGCGGCGGGGCTCAGCCCTGGCGCTGCTTGTGGCGCGGGTCGGTGCAGATCACACGAACCACACCTTTGCGGCGGATGATCTTGCAGTTCCGGCACATCTTTTTGACCGATGCAGAGACTTTCATCGTCTTCTCCTTTAGCACTTAATCCGGACAATGCGGAATGTCAGCGCGACTCAAATAAAAGGGCGTCGGATGCAGCCTGCGACGCCAGAACGCTGTCAACTCGCCTTGAAGTTGGCCTTCTTCAACAGCGATTCATATTGCTGGCTCATCACGTAGCTCTGAACCTGGGCCCAGAAGTCCATCGTAACCACAACGATAATAAGCAGCGATGTGCCACCAAAGTAGAACGGCACGTTGTACTTCAACACCAGAAACTCGGGCAGCAAACAAACTGCTGTGATGTACATCGCCCCGGCCAGTGTCAACCTCGAAAGAATCTTGTCGATGTGCCGGGCAGTCTGATCACCTGGCCGAATGCCCGGGATGAACGCCCCACTCTTTTTCAGGTTGTCTGCCGTCTCTCTGCTGTTGAACACCAACGCGGTGTAAAAGAAGCAGAAGAAAATGATCATCGCCGCGTACAGCAACACGTAAATCGGCTGACCAGGGGACAGTGCTGAAGAAATGTCCTTTAACCAGCGCATGCCCTCACCTGTCGCGAACCAACCCACCACAGTGGCCGGCAGCAAAATGATCGACGAGGCAAAGATCGGCGGTATGACACCCGACATGTTGAGCTTCAACGGCAGATGCGACGATTGCCCACCATACACCTTGTTGCCGACCTGCCGTTTGGCGTAATTGACCAATATTTTCCGCTGACCACGCTCAACGAACACTACGGCAAAGGTTACGAACACCATCACGCCGATAATCAAAATAGCCGCAACGATACTCATCGCGCCAGTGCGGATCAGTTCAAACAGACCACCGATCGCGCCGGGCAGACCCGCTGCGATACCGCCGAAAATAAGAATCGAAATACCGTTACCCAAACCACGCTCGGTAATCTGCTCGCCCAGCCACATCAAGAACATCGTGCCTGCCGTAAGACTTACCACCGTCGTCATCCTGAACCCAAACCCGGGATTGATGACCAAGCCTGCCGAGCCCTCCAACGCCAAGGCAATCCCCAAGCTCTGGAACAGCGCCAAACCCAAAGTGCCATACCGGGTGTACTGCGTGATCTTGCGACGGCCTGACTCACCCTCTTTCTTGAGGGATTCAAGCGTCGGCACCACATAAGTCATCAGCTGCATGATGATCGATGCCGAGATATACGGCATGATCCCCAGCGCAAATACAGTGAAGCGTTGCAGCGCGCCACCCGAAAACATGTTGAACAGGCTCAGGATTCCGCCTTGCTGCCCTTTGAACAACTGCTGCAACTGGTTCGGATCTATACCCGGCACGGGGATGTGCGCACCCAGCCGGTAAACCACCAGGGCCAGCAGCAAAAACACAAGCCGACGACGCAAGTCGCCGAACTTGCCGCTCTTTGCCAGCTGGTTTGCTGAAGTTGCCAAAACGATGACCCTTTAAACCGGAAATCAGGCCAAGGCGCCGCCGGCGGCCTCAATGGCCACCTTGGCACCGGCCGTCGCGGCGATGCCCTTGAGCATGACCTTGAGCGTCAGCTCGCCGGTGTTGATCACCTTGACATGCTTGACCAGTTGACCGACCAGGTGAGCAGCCTTGAGCATCACCAGATCGACTTCATCCTGACCCAGCATCTGCAGGTCATTCAGGTTGATTTCGCCGTTGAACTTCAGGTTCTGCGACTTGAAACCGCGCTTGGGCAAACGGCGCTGCAGCGGCATCTGGCCGCCTTCAAAACCGACCTTGTGGTAACCACCGGCGCGAGACTTCTGGCCCTTGTGGCCACGGCCAGCGGTCTTGCCAAAGCCTGAACCAATGCCTCGGCCGACGCGGCGGCGAGCGGTCTTGGAGCCGGCGGCCGGCTTGATGGTATTGAGTTGCATGTTGAAATCCTTGCGTCCGGTGGCGCGCTTTACAGCACAGCGACCAGGTACGCGATCTTGTTGATCATGCCGCGAACGGCCGGCGTGTCCTCGAGCACACGCTCGCTGTTGACACCGCGCAGGCCCAAACCTCGGACCGTTGCCTTGTGCGTGGCCTTGCAGCCGATCGGGCTCTTGATGAGCTTGACCTTGAGCGTAGGTTTTGCTGGGGATGCTTGTTCAATCGTGTCCGACATGGTGTTCTCCGTCTGCGCTACAGATGCGCAAGCTCAATTGAAGATTTCTTCAATGGTCTTGCCGCGCTTGGCTGCCACATTGGCAGCGGTGGTTGAGCGCCTCAGCGCGTCCAACGTGGCACGCACCATGTTGTACGGGTTGCTCGAACCCAGGCTCTTGGCGACGATGTCGGTGACACCCATCACTTCGAACACAGCGCGCATCGGGCCGCCAGCAATGATGCCGGTGCCGGGAGGCGCAGGAGCCAACAGCACCTTGGCGGCACCGTGCTCGCCGCGCACGTTGTGGTGCACGGTACCGTTGCGCAACGCCACTTTAAACAGGCCGCGACGGGCATCGTCCATGGCTTTCTGGACCGAGACCGGCACTTCCTTGGCCTTGCCCTTGCCCATGCCAATACGGCCATCGCCATCGCCGACCACGGTCAGTGCGGCGAAGCTCAGGGTACGGCCGCCCTTTACGACCTTGGTGACGCGGTTGACCGCAATCATCTTTTCCTTGAGACCGTCCTCATTGGCTTCGGTCTGGGCGCGGGGTTGAAACTTTGCCATGTTGCTTATTCCTGATTTCTGTCAGTGCGGCGCTCAGAACTGCAGGCCGGCTTCACGTGCAGCCTCAGCCAGCGCCTTGACGCGGCCGTGGTACGCAAAACCAGAGCGGTCGAAGGCGACCTTCGAGACACCGGCGGCGATGGCCTTCTCGGCCACCCGCTTGCCGACGATCGCGGCGGCGGAGGCGTTGCCGCCCTTGTCCTTGCCAATCTGCTCGCGGACTTCCTTCTCGGCGGTCGAGGCCGAAGCCACCACGCGAAGGCCGTCGTCGGAAATGACGCTGGCGTAGATGTGCAGGTTCGAGCGGAAGACCGACAAACGCACCGCGCCCTGGTTGGCGATGCGGATGCGGGTCTGGCGGGAGCGACGCAGGCGCTGTTCTTTCTTGGTCAGCATTTTTGTTGCTCCTTACTTCTTCTTCGTTTCCTTCAGCACCACGCGCTCATCGGCGTAGCGGATGCCCTTGCCCTTGTAGGGCTCGGGCGGACGGATGGCGCGAACTTCCGCAGCGATCTGTCCGACGACTTGGCGATCAGCGCCCTTGATCAAGATCTCGGTCTGGGTAGCACAAGCCACCGTGATACCGGCCGGCATGTCTTTGACCACCGGGTGCGAGAACCCAATTTGAAGGTTGAGCTTGGCGCCTTGGGCCTGGGCGCGAAAGCCCACGCCGACCAGGTTCAACTTCTTCTCGAAGCCCTTGCTTACACCATTGACCATGTTGTTGATCAGCGCACGCATCGTGCCGCTCATCGCATTGGCTTCGGTGCTGGTGTTGGCCGGGGCCAGGGTGATCGTAGACCCGTTCTTCTCGACCGTCACCAGTGCATTGGCTGCACGGGTCAGGGTGCCCAGGGCGCCCTTGACGATGATCTGGTGGGCAGCGATCTCGACGTCCACACCCTTCGGGACGGTAATCGGCATCTTTCCAACGCGGGACATGTGGGTCTCTCCTTCGCCGGTCAGGCCACGTAACAAAGCACTTCGCCACCGACACCGGTCTGGCGAGCTTTGCGGTCGGTCATCACGCCTTTGGGAGTGGTGACAATCGCCACACCCAGGCCGTTCATGACCTGCGGAATCGCGTCGCAGCCCTTGTAGACCCGAAGGCCAGGACGGCTGACGCGCTCGATGCGCTCAATCACCGGCTTACCGGCGTAGTACTTCAAGACCACCTCGAGAACGCTCTTGGCGCCGTCGACCTTGACCTTGAAACCGTCGATATAACCTTCGTCTTGGAGGACTTGGGCGATAGCAACTTTGACCTTCGATGAAGGCATCAACACAGCCGCCTTCTGTACCAACTGCGCATTGCGAATGCGAGTCAGCATGTCGGCGATGGGATCACTCATGCTCATTGTGAATTCTCCTGCTCGAGCCGCTTACCAGCTGGCCTTGGTGACACCAGGAATGTCGCCCTTGAAAGCGAGTTCGCGTATCTTGCTGCGGCCGAGGCCGAAAGTGCGGAAGGTGCCACGGGGACGGCCCGTCAGACCACAACGGTTGCGCAAGCGGGTCGGGTTCGCATTGCGCGGCAGCTTTTGCAGCTCCAACCGAGCCAGATAGCGCTCTTCGTCCGACTTCTTGGCGTCGTTGGAGATCGCCTTGAATTCGGCGTACTTCTTGGCGAATTTGGCGACGAGTTTCTCGCGCTTTTCTTCACGTTGAATGAGGGAAAGTTTAGCCACAGGTCACCTCAGTTCTTGAACGGGAAGCGGAAGGCCGACAGCAGCGCCTTGCACTCGTCGTCAGATTGCGCGGTGGTCGTGAAGCTGATGTTCATGCCCCGAATCGTGTCGATTTTGTCGTACTCGATTTCCGGGAAAATGATCTGCTCTTTCACGCCAACGTTGTAGTTGCCGCGGCCGTCGAACGAGCGACCGGAGATACCCCGGAAGTCACGAACGCGCGGCAATGCGATCGTCACGAAACGGTCCAGGAATTCATACATCTGGACGCCGCGCAGAGTCACCATCGCACCGATGGGAACCGCGTCACGAATCTTGAAGCCGGCGATTGCCTTCTTCGACTTCGTGACAACAGGCTTTTGTCCGGCGATCTTGGTCAGGTCGCTCACAGCGTGGTCCATGACCTTCTTGTCG
>JBKJKU010000391.1:0-2736 GCA_046597355.1 Aquabacterium sp. | reverse complement strand
GGGGCGGGCTCTGGCCGCCTGTTCCGGCAGGCCGGACAGCCAACGGGGCCGGCCATGAAACTGCGTTGTAACTCGACCGGATTGTATCGGCGTGCACCCAGTTGCCTGCGGGACGCTCGCCCTGCGGTGGGCGTGCAAGGTGCCGCAACCGACACAGATTTGGGGTGTTTTTACGCCACTTTTCGCGCTGAAGCCGGCCGTGCTGGCGCCGACACTGGTGACGCAAGCGCATGGCGCCCGGCCCCGACGGGTTGTCCAGGCGCTTGCATCCTTCAAAGGACCCTGCGCCATGCCCCGCACCGTGCTGAGCGATCTCACCACCTGGATCACCGAAGCGGCCTTGCGCCATCCGCAGGATCTGGCCGCACATGTGGCCGAGCGGCGCGGCATTGGCCGGGCCGCGGCAAGGGCGGCACTGCACAAGCTGCAGGCCCACCACTGGCTGCGCCAAGCGGGCACGCCCCGCCGGCCCCGCTACGCGCCCGGCCTGCTGCGCCAGGTGGTGCGGTGCTATCCGCTGCAAGGTTTGCAGGAGGACCTGCCCTGGGTACAGGACTTTGCGCCGAATTTCGACTTGCCGGATGCGGTGGCCCAGATGGTCCACCACGCCTTTGGCGAGTTGCTGAACAACGCGATTGCCCACAGCGGCGGCAGTAGCGTGACGGTGTCGATGCGCCAGACGCCGATGCAGGTGCAGTTGCTGGTCAGCGACGACGGCCGGGGCATCTTCAACGTGATCGGCGAGGCTTTTGGCATCAGCGACCCGGCGCTGGCGATGCTGGAGCTGGCCAAGGGCAAGCTCAGCAGCCAACCCGACCGCCACACCGGGCGCGGCCTGTTCTACACCGCCAAGCTGGCCGACGTGTTTGACCTGCATGCCAACAACAGCGCGTTCCAGCAGCGCGAATGGCAGCGCGACCAATGGCAGCGCGGCCGGCCGGCCAGCCCGCGCGGCACTGCCGTGTATGTGGCGGTCTGCCTGGACACCGAGCGCACGCTGGACGCCGTGCTGCGCCGCTACAGCCTGGACGGCGCGGGCTATGGCTTTGAGCGTACCGTCGTGCCGCTGCAACTGATCACCGCACCGCAGCAGGGGCTCAGTTCACGCGCCCAGGCGCAGCGGGTGGCGTCGCGGCTGGGTCAGTTCAAGCGGGCTGAGCTGGACTTCGACGGGCTGGCCGATGTGGGCCATGCGTTTGCCGACGAGCTGTTCCGTGTCTTTGGCACCGACCACCGTGAGGTGCAACTGGTGCCTTTGAACATGGCCCCGCGGGTGGCCGAGATGGTGGCGGCATCGACCCGCAATTGAGCGTCTGGCCGGCCAACAGCGCCACGCCAGGGTCGATTCCGAAGCGCGTCAGCCGACCCGGCAGACCTTGAGCATGTTGGTGCCACCCGGGTAACCCATCGGCTCGCCGCAGGTGATGGCGTAGGTGTCGCCCGGCATCAACATGCCGCGCGCCACCAGCGCAGATTCGGCGTCGGCCAGTGCGGTGTCGCGGTCATCGTGCGTCGGCATCAGCAGGGGCTGCACGTTGCGGTACAGCGCCATGCGGCGCTCCGAGTTGTGCTTGTGCGTCAGCCCGAAGATCGGCACGTTGATGTTGTGCCGGCTCATCCACAGCGCGGTTGAGCCGCTTTCGGTCAGCGCGATGATGGCTTTGCAGCCCAGGTGGTGAGCGGTGAACAGCGCCCCCATCGCGATGCTCTGGTCGATACGGCCGAGGTGGCGCTGCATGAAGTCGTCCTTGAGCTCGACGTCCTCGGCGCGCTCGGCCTCCAGCGCAATCGCGGCCATCTGCTCGACGGTCTCGACCGGGTACTTGCCGGCGGCGGTCTCGGCTGAGAGCATCACCGCGTCGGTGCCGTCCAGCACGGCGTTCGCCACATCGCTGACCTCGGCCCGCGTCGGCACCGGGTTGACGATCATGCTCTCCATCATCTGGGTGGCGGTGATGGCAATCTTGTCCATCGCGCGCGCCATCCGGATCATCTTTTTCTGCAGCGCCGGCACAGTGGCGTTGCCCACCTCCACCGCCAGGTCGCCCCGCGCCACCATGATGCCGTCGCTGGCGCGCAGGATGGCCTCGAGCTGGGGGATGGCCTCGCTGCGTTCGATCTTGGCGATCATCGCGGGCTTGTGCTTGTACGGCTCACCGGCCACGTTGGCCAGCTGGCGCGCCATCTCCATGTCGGTGGCATTCTTGGGGAAGCTCACCGCCAGGTAGTCGGCCTGGAAGGCCATCGCGGTCTTGATGTCCTCCATGTCCTTGCCGGTCAGCGCCGGCGCGGTCAGCCCGCCGCCCTGTTTGTTGATGCCCTTGTTGTTGCTCAGCTCGCCGCCGACCTTGACGATGGTGTGCACCTGCTCGCCGCGCACGGCCTCGACCGTCAGCACGATCAGGCCATCGTTGAGCAGCAGGGTGTCGCCGGGTTTGACGTCACGCGGCAACTCTTTGTAGTCCAGGCCCACGCCGTCAATCGTGCCCAGTTCGCTGCGGCCGCCGTCCAGCACAAACCGCTCGCCATTGACCAGGTCGACCTTGCCCTCGGCAAACTTGCCGACCCGGATCTTGGGGCCCTGCAGGTCGGCCATGATCGCCACCTCGCGTCCGCTGCGCCGCGCCGCCTCGCGCACCATGCCGGCGCGGTTGATGTGATCGTGCGGCGTGCCGTGGCTGAAGTTGAGCCGCGCCGCGCTCACCTTGTAGAGGATCATCTGCTCGAGCAGCGGGC
>JBKJKU010000121.1:0-8502 GCA_046597355.1 Aquabacterium sp. | reverse complement strand
ATCGAAAAATTGGTCTTGCCGCAGGCGCTCGGGAAGGCGGCGGCAACGTGGTACTTCTTGCCCTCCGGGTTGGTCACGCCGAGGATCAGCATGTGTTCGGCGAGCCAGCCTTCGTCGCGGCCCATGTTGCTGGCGATGCGCAGCGCAAAGCACTTCTTGCCCAGCAGCGCGTTGCCGCCGTAGCCCGAGCCGTAGCTCCAGATCTCACGCGTGGCGGGGTAGTGCACGATGTACTTGGTGGGGTTGCAGGGCCAGGCCGCGCTTTTTTCGCCCGGTTGCAGCGGGGCACCCACGGTGTGCATGCAGGGCACAAATTCACCGTCCTCGCCGAGCACCTCAAAAACGGCCTTGCCCATGCGCGTCATGATGCGCATGTTGACCGCCACATAGGCGCTGTCGGACAGCTCGATGCCGATGTGCGCGATGTGCGAGCCCAGCGGGCCCATCGAAAACGGCACCACGTACATCGTGCGGCCGCGCATGCAGCCGGCAAACAGCGCGGGCGTGCCGTCAGGCTGGCCGGTTTGCAGCAGCGCGCGCATGTCGGCCGGCGCCATCCAGTTGTTGGTCGGGCCGGCGTCGTCTTTGTGTTCGCTGCAGATGAAGGTGCGGTCTTCGACGCGGGCGACATCGCTGGGGTCGCTGCAGGCCAGATAGCTGTTGGGGCGCAACTCGGCGTTGAGCCGTTTGAAGGTGCCGCCGGCCACCAGGTCGGCACACAGCCGGTCGTATTCGGCTTGCGAGCCGTCGCACCAGTAGATCTCGGCGGCCTCGGTCAGGGCGGCCATCTCGGCCACCCAGGCCACCAGACGGGGGTGCTTGACATAGGCGGGCACGTTCAAGCGCAGGCCTTCCATCACGGGCTGGTTCATCACAAGGTTCCAATCAATAAAGTGCAAAAGCGGGATTGAACGAACCTCGTCGGCCGGATCGGGGATCAGGGGGGCGGGGCTCGTGCGATGCCGCATCGGATGGGGCGCTCGGCGACGGTGGGGTTGCAGGGCAACCGGACCGGCAGCGGGTTACGGCGGGTTACACCGGAGCCTGACGGGCGTGAGCCGGCTGTAGCCGGTGGGCGTATTGTCAAACCAGTGTAATAGTCCGGTAACCACCGGGGATTGGGGGGTCATGCAAATTCCGTATGACTTAATGCGCAGATGGCGGCGCGGCTGTCGCCGGGCTGACGGCGCTACCGGCGCCTGCCCCGGCTCCGCCCTCAGCGCCAGCGCCAGCGCCAACTGCAGCGCCAACACCAGCGCCAGCCCCAGCCCCAGCCTCACCGTACGATCCAAGCCGCTGGCGCCTGCCGCTCCGGCGTACCCTGTCCCGTCCCGCACCGTCAACCCGTCCGCCGCGCAACCCCATGAAGATTCTCAGCGTCAGCATTGCCCGCAGTGAAATCCGCCTGATCCAAGGCCAGCCTGTGGCCAGCGCCATCGGCAAACGGCCGGTGGCCGGGCCGGTCGGTGTGCACCGCCTGGGGCTGGACGGCGACGAGCAGGCCGACCAGACGGTGCACGGCGGCCTGAGCAAGGCGATCTATGCCTACCCGGTGGCCCACTACCCGTTCTGGCAGGGCGTGCGGGCGCAGGCCCAGGTGGCGGCGGCAGACGCTGTGCTGCCGCACGGCTTCATGGGTGAAAACCTGACGATCGATGGCCTGCTGGAAGAAAAGCTGTGGATCGGCGACCAGCTGCGCCTGCCCGGCTGCCTGCTGGCCGTGAGCGAGCCGCGCCAGCCCTGCTTCAAGTTCAACGACGTGATGGGCTTCAACCAGGCCAGCAAGCTGATGGCGCAGTCGGGCTACTGCGGCGCCTACCTGGGCGTGATCGTGCCCGGCCAGCTTGCGGCGGGCGATGAGATCGAGTTGATCCCCGGCCCGCGAGAGGTCAACCTGCGCGAGCTGTTCATGGCGCGCATGCGCAAACGCGGCTGATCTGGCGCCGGCGGCGCCGGGCTGGCGCGCACTGTCCTGCCACCACGCCAACCGCCACCCCAACCCCCCGTCCAGCCGACGGTCAAGCGGCCGTGAAATTGCCGTGAAAGCCAAGCGGCAGCACGTAGGGCAGCTGGGCTTGGGCGATCGGGCCGTCCTCCAGCTGCGCGGCGTCCAGCAGGTTGATCACCGTGGCCTGGCGGCGGGCATCAAAGGTGGTGCCCAGCAGCCAGGCGTCCAGCTCACCGCTGCGGCCGGGTTTGGGGATCCAGAGGTGCTCCTCCACCACGATTTGATCGCCGTAGTCGAAGCGACGGGTGCGGCCGCTGTCCATGTCGCGCAATTGCAGACCATGAAACTGCAAACCATGAAACTGCGCCGGCGCGGCCGGCGCGTCGGGCACCGGTGCGGTGCCAACGGGCGGGGCGCCGAACGACGCCGCCGTCAGCAGCCAGCGCGCTGGCAGGCCGATGCGGCGCGGATCGATCCTGGGAAACTCCGCCCGGTCCTCGAAGCGCTGCAACTGGCTGCGCCCGGTGGCCAGGTCCAGTGTCACCTGCTGGGTGCACGAGGCACCGGGCTGCGCGGGCCGGCCCTGCATCGGCGCCACGGCGCCGTCGTTGAGAAAGCCCAGGTCCGGTGCGCCGATGAAGCTGAGCACAACCTGGCCGTCGCGGGTCTCGTGGGCATTGCCCACATGAAACACCATCTGTGCCGGCAGCTCGAACACCCGTCGCTGGCGCGGGTCGGCCTTGCTGATCACCAAAATGCGCAGCGGCTCACCCGGCGCCATCGCAAAACGGCGCGGCCCGTCAGACGGCTCACCAAACCGCAGGCGCACCGGCGGCAACGGCACGACCAGGTGGCGGGCGGTGACGGCCATGTCGTGCGCCATGCCGCCGGGGAACGGTGACTCGCCCAGCGCGACATCCACCAGCCGGCCCTGGGGGTCGATGTGCCACACCACCAGGTGTCGGCCGGCGTTGCCGATGTTCCACAAATGCCCGTCGGCATCCACTTTGGGATGGGCTGAAAACGGCACACCGCGCAAGTCGTCGCGCCAGACCACCGGGCCCTGGGTGGACAGATCGGTCGGGTCCATGGCGTAGGCCGAGCCGCCCTCCCACAGCGCCAGCAAACGGCCGCCGTGTTCCAGGGCGTTGGTGTTGGCCGAGTTGACGCTGTCGGGACCGGAGATCGGCGGCGCGTTGTCCACCGCCGTACCAAAGGCGCCGTACAAAAACCGGCCGGCCTGCTGCTCGGCCCGCAGCTTGGCGGTTTTGACCAGCCGGCCCCGGTGCGCCACGCGGCTGCCGGTCAGCGTGAACTGCTGCACCATGCCGTCGCCGTCGAACCAGTGGTGGTAGCGCTCACCGCCGCGCTCGTACAGCGCCGGGCCGTTGCGGTAGAAGCGGCCGGTCAGCCCGGCCGGCCAGCGGCCCCGCAGCGCCAGACGCTCGGCAAAGCAATCGCCGGACGCATCACTGACGCCCTTGAACGGCGTCAGCAGCGGCTGGCTGGCGACGTTGGCAGCAAAGTCGGCCGCGCGGCCGGGGCGGGCCAGGGCAGGTGTTGCGGCGGTCAGGCCGGCACCTGCGGTGGCCAGCGCTTGCAGCAGGTGGCGGCGGTTCATGGTGCTGCGCCCGGTGCTCATTGCGACAGCCGCACAACAATCGGGCTGCTGTCCAGCACCACCTTGCCGGTGTCCCAGCTGGGGCCGAAGGCGCCTGGCTCACCGGACGAGCCCCAAGGTTCGGTGGGCATACCGACCACGTTGACGCCCATCTTGCCGTCGCCGTCCAGGTCCTGGAACAGTGTCAGCGCCACCAGGTCGCCGGCCAGGCCGCACAGCGGAAAGCGCATCGTCGTCGCCTCGGCTGCCGGCAGGCGCAGCGCCATCACAGGCCGGCTGCGGAAGCTGGCGGCGTCGGCAAACGCCGCCAGCATCAGAAAGCCTTGGCCGGGCCGCACGTGGTGCACCTCGACGGTGGCGCAACCGGGCAGGGCTGCGACGGGCTGGATTGCGACGGGCTGCGCTGCGGCGGGCAGGGCTGCGACGGGCTGGATTGCGACGGGCTGCGCTGCGGCGGGCAACGCCAGCGCCGCGGCCAGCCCGCAGGCCAACGCAGTGGCCAAGACGGTGGCCCGTGGCGGCCGGTGCAACAAGGGGGAAGTGCTCATGGATCAAGCTCCAGCAGGATGGGGTGAAGCCATTCTGTGGAGCACTGACCCGGGCGTTGACGGCGCCGAGACGGGGCGCTGGCGCCGGTCGCCAAACGGCGCCAGCGCGGCGTGAAATGCCGGGCTTGTCAGGCCGCAGCGGCCAGGCTGGACTCCAGCGTCGGGTAGTCGGTGTAGCCGGCCGCGCCGCCGCCGTACAGCGTGGCCTGCACCCATTTGGCCAGCGGCGCGTCCTCACGCAGCCGGCGCACCAGGTCCGGGTTGCTGATGAACGGCTTGCCAATGGCCACCAGATCGGCCGCGCCCGAGGCCACGGCGTCGAGCGCCATCGCCCGGCTGTAGCCGTTGTTGACCATCCACGGCCCGGCGTACGCAGCGCGCAGCGCGGCATAGTCGAACGGCGCCACGCCCTTGTCGCTCAAGTCGCGGGCGCCGCCGGTCTGGCCTTCGATCAGGTGCAAAAACGCCAGCTTCAGCGGCGCAAGCTGCTGCACCACATAGCCATAGAGCGCGGCGGCGTTGCTGTCCTGCGCCGCATCGTTGACCGGCGTGATCGGCGACAGGCGCAGGCCGGTGCGGCCGGCGCCGATCTCGGCCACCACCGCTGTCATCACCTCCAGCAGCAGTCGCGCGCGGTTTTGGATCGAACCGCCGTAGGCGTCGGTGCGGTCGTTGATGCTGTCGCGCAAAAACTGCTCCAGCAGGTAGCCGTTGGCGCCGTGCACCTCCACGCCGTCAAAGCCGGCATCGATGGCGTTGCGCGCCGCCTGGCGGTAGCTGGCGACCACGCCGGGCATCTCGTCGGTGCGCAAGGCCCGCGGAGTCGAGCAATCGACAAACCCGTCGGCGGTGAAGGTCTTGCCGATGGCCGGCCGGGCCGTGCTGGACACCGGTGCGGCGCCGCCCGGCTGCAGGCTGGTGTGCGAGATGCGGCCCACATGCCACAGCTGCACCACGATCTTGCCGCCCGCGGCGTGTACCGCGTCGGTGATCTTGCGCCAGCCCGCCACCTGCTCGGGCGTGTAGATGCCGGGGGTGTCGAGGTAGCCCTGGCCCTGGGCGCTGACCTGGGTGGCCTCGGTGACGATCAGGCCGGCGCTGGCGCGCTGGGTGTAGTACTGGCGCATCAGGTCATTGGGCAACTGGCCGGGCGCACGGTTGCGTGTCAGCGGCGCCATCACGACGCGGTTGGCCAGGGCAATGTCGCCGATATGGATAGGGTCAAAAAGGGTAGTCATGGGCAAGAGCCTAAAGCCTGCGGCGATGCCCTGGCTGTCGCCCAAGCGCGTCGGTCTGTGCTAGCGCAACAATGCGCGGCCATGACCGACAACGCACCGGCCGCTGCGCCTACGCAGCCTTTACTGCAAACCCCCGCCCAAGCAGCCGACCCTGCGCCCGCCGCCGCGGCCGGCCCAACTTTCGGCCCGCTGGCCGGCCTGAAGGTGCTGGAGCTGGGCCAACTGATCGCCGGCCCGTTTGCCGGCAAGACCCTGGCCGACTTTGGCGCCGACGTGATCAAGGTCGAGCCACCCGCCACCGAGGCGTCGGACGGTGGCGACCCGCTGCGCAAATGGCGGCTGCTGCACAACGGCACCAGCGTGTGGTGGCAGGTGCAAAGCCGCAACAAGCGCAGCGTGGTGCTGGACCTGCGCACCGACGCCGGCCGCGCAGATGCCCGCCGGCTGGCCGCCGAGGCCGATGTGCTGATCGAAAACTTCAAGCCCGGCACGCTGGAAAAGTGGGGCCTGGGCTATGACACGCTGGCGGCGGACAACCCCGGCCTGGTCATGCTGCGCATCAGCGGCTATGGCCAAACCGGCCCCTACCGCGACCTGCCCGGCTTTGCCGTGGTGGCCGAGGCCATGGGCGGCCTGCGCCACCTGATGGGCGAACCCGGCCGCGTGCCGGTGCGTGCCGGTGTCAGCCTGGGCGACACGCTGGCGGGGCTGCACGCCGTGATCGGCGTGCTGCTGGCGCTGCAGGCGCGCACGCTGTCGGTCTCGGCCGACGCACCCAAGGGCCGCGGCCAGGTGGTGGACGTGGCCTTGTACGAGTCGGTCTTCAACTGCATGGAAAGCTTGCTGCCCGAGTACAGCGCCTTTGGCGCCATACGCCAGCCCGCGGGGTCTGCGCTGCCCGGTATCGCGCCCAGCAACGCCTACCGCTGCGCCGACGGCCAGGTGGTGATCGGCGGCAACGGCGATTCGATCTTCAAGCGTTTGATGCACAGCATCGGCCGCGACGACCTGGGCACCGATCCCGGTCTGGCGGACAACGCCCAGCGCGCCGGGCGGGTGGACGAGTTGGACGCCGCGATCACCGCCTGGACCGTGCAGCGCCCGGTGGCCGACGTGGTGGCCACCTTGCAGGCTGTCAGCGTGCCGGCCGGCCGCATCTACACCGTGGCCGACATCGCCGCCGACCCGCACTTCCTGGCCCGCCAGATGATCCAGCAGATCACCACCGCCGACGGCCTGGTGCTGGCCGTGCCCGGCATCGTGCCCAAGCTCAGCGCCACGCCCGGCGCGATCCGCAGCCTGGCGCCCACGCTGGGCCAGCACACGGCGCAGGTGCTGGATGCCCTGCGGCTTGGCGCTGACCCGCCGCCGGCGGCAAACGGGACGGCCCGGTGATCCTGCCCAGGCGCTGCCGCGCGTGCACCACCGCTGCGCGGCTTGCAGGCTGCGCCGCATGAGCCTGGCCGGGCACCTGCAGGGCTTGCGCGCCCGTTTTGACCTGCTGGCGCTGCGGCCGCCGGCCGGCAGCGTGTCAGCCGCTGGCGACACGCTGGCCCGACAACAGCCGGCCTGGGTCGGTCTGCAGGCCTGGTGCCGGCAAGGTGCCGGCCCTGGCCACAGCGGTTGGTCCCAGCCCGGCGCCCAGCCCCAGGTTGCGCAGCGGCTGGCTGTGGCGGCGTTGCGCGGGCCTGACGAGACCACCACCCGGGCCTGGGCCGAGGCCGTGGCGCGTCAGCTCGACGGCAGCGTGGCGCTGGCCGCTTTGCCCGGCGGCGCCACGGGCACGGCCGCCCTGGTGCTGCGCCTCTGCACCAAAGGCCAGGATGCGATGTGGTGGCGCCGGCGCCAACCCGACGACCCCTGGGACGCCGGCTGGGCGATCGACACGCCGCTGGCCCGCGCCCACTGGCCATCGGGCTTCATGCCGCGCCGCGCCACGCTGGTGCTGGCCGATCGGCGTCAGGCCGAATCGCTGCACCGGCACCTGGCCGCACTGGCAGCCCGCAGCGGTGACTTTCGTCACCCGGTGCGTTGGCTGTGGGTGGGCGGCGATGACGACATCGCGGCGGTGCACGGCTTGACGGTGGCGCGGTTCATGTTGGCGCACCAGTAGCCCACAACACCGCGCGCATGGCGCACGTCGGGCCGGCTATTGCCGCATGCCGGTTCACAGCCACCGCGGCAGCCGCAAGGGTGCTGTTCACCCGGCAGTCAGCGGCGGCCGGCAACCTGGGGCGTGTTCAACGGACGTCCAAGACTTGACCGGGCACGACCGCCCCGCGCCAGCGGCGCAAGCCTTCGAGCAGGTAGTCCGTCTCGCCGCCGCCCTTGGCCAGGATGGCGCGTGCCGACCGGGCCAGCAGCGCGTACTCCTCGTCGGTCAGCAGCAGGCTGGTCCAGATGTACACCGGCACCTGCCGCCACGCGGGCAAGCGTTGCAAGGCATCGAGCACCTGGAAGCCATCGAACACCGGCATCATCAAATCGAGAATGATCGCGTCCGGTCTGATCTGGTCGATGTCGCGCAGCGCGTCGCGGCCGTCTTGCACGCAAACGGCGTCGATGCCGATGCTGATGAGCGTGGCGCGCATCAGGTCCAGGGCGTTCGGGTCGTCGTCGATGACCAGCACGTTGGCGCGTTCTGGCGCCAGCAGCCTGAACGGCGCCATCGCCAGCAAGATCTCGTCGCTGCGAATCGGCTTGCACAGCAGGTTGGTGATGGGGAACGTGGCGGACTGTTGGTCTGCCGGCACCGTCACGCCGACGACCGGTGTGGCCTGGCTTGCACCGTGGCTGCGGATGCTGGCCAGCAAGTCCAGGCCGCGCTGGCTGGGCAGGTTCAGGTCCAGGGTCAGCGCGGCATAGCGGGTCTCGCGGGCCTTGCGCAAGGCCTCGTCGCCGTCGGCCGCGGCATCCACCTCGAAGCCGGCCTGCGCAAGCGCGGCCACCAGCCGCTGTTGATCGTGCGGGTCGTCTTCGATCACCAGGGCACGATCGGGTGCGGTCACCGTGTCGCTTGGCGCTTCAGCCTGAACGGCGTCGGCGCCGTGAATCCGGTTCAGCACGAAATAGAACATGCTGCCCACGCCCAGCGTGCTGCGCACGCCGACACTGCCGCCCTGCGCCTGCACCAGCCGCCGGGTCAGC